>JAFAXD010000228.1 GCA_019241285.1 Xanthobacteraceae bacterium
GCGCTCGCCGTCATCGAGTTCGAGGGCGGCCTGAATGTCCTCTGCCCCGTCGGCCACAAGAATTTCGTTGTCCGGGGTAAAGAATGTCTCGAGACCCGGCCAGCCATCCGTGAGCACCGTCGCGCCGCACGCCGCTGCTTCAAATAATCGTCCAGACGGACACCAGCCCATCGCGGCCATATCGAAACGGGTGACGTTGAGGGTCAGTCGCGATGAGCAAAAGAACGCCGGATGCTCCCCCGGCGGCAGGTGGCGGACGAAGTAGATATTTGCGCACCACGGGAAGTCCGCCGGATACTGGGCGCCGCCGATGAGAAAGCGTTTGTCCGGATTGTGCCGGGCCGGTTCAACAAACAGGCTCTCGAGCGCCGCCTGGCGATCCACGGCAAACGTTCCCAGGTAGGACAGGTCGCTACAATATTGATCCGCCGGAACGGCGGGGCGATGCACGTCCGGATCGACATGACCGTAAAGCGGTGCAACCAGCCGCGCGCCGAGGCGTGCCTGCAAATGCTCTAGCGCTGCGCCCCCGGTATAGCTCAGAACGAGATCAAATCCGGTGAGCCCCTCAGGGCCGATGTAGGAGAGCGCCTCACCGCGATGAAGCCGCGACAGCGTCACCGGCGTGTCGAGATCATAGAAAACGCAAAGCGGCCGGCCGGACCCCAGCACAAGGTCGGTTGCCGCAATGCCATCAGGGCAGTAGGACGTCACTATTGCGACGTCGGCTTCGGCGACGTCACGACGCGCGCTCGCGGCGATATCGGCCCACTCGGGATACAGGATCAATTTGCCCCCGGGAACGTCCCAGCAGTCGCGCGCACCGGCGTAGTAGGGCACATCACGTTCGTAGAAGCGCACGCTGTGCCCCAGGCGGGCGAGCGCACGGCACAAGCCGCGCCACAAGGTCGCGTGCCCGTTACCCCACGAGGAACTGATCGTGAGACCAAATACCACGATCCTCATGCCAGAGCCGATTCATTCAAGGTGACAAGTTTGGCGCCCCATTCGGCGACGACGAGGGTGCTGATGCCGGCTGGTGCAATCTCGAGCCGGTCATAGTGATTGAGCGACAGACCGAGGTAATGCAGGAGTGCGGCGCGGATGACATCGAGATGGCTGACCAGGATGACAGCGTCCGTGGGACGCGTTGCGCGGATCTGTTCCAGATAGCTCACGGCGCGCAGTTGAACGCCGATCATGCTCTCCCCCGCCGGTGCGCGCGCAGAGCGGCGAGCCTTGCACCAGCGCCGCCATTCCGGATCGTGCTCCAAGGCATCGAACGACTGCCCGCTCCAAGCACCGACATCGATCTCGTCGAGCGCCGGCGTGATTTCGGGCTCCAACGCAAGGTCCGTTGCGATCGCCTGCGCCGTGGCGCGCGCTCGCTCGCGCGGGCTCGAATAGACGCGGCTCACCGCCTTGTCCCGGAACCAAGCCGCCAGGTGCTGGGTCTGATTGTACCCCTCCGGGCTGAGCGGGACGTCGTTGCTGCGGCCAACCAGGATGCGCCCGACCAACCCATGCATGGCGTGACGCACGAAGTGAAACGTGGCTGTCACCGTCCTCAAACCTCTTCCTCAACCTCGCCGCGGATGAAGTTTGCTGTTAATCGACCGGCCTCATCGTCGGTGAATTGGCGGGGAGGCGATTTCATGAAGTAGCTCGAAGGACCGATCAAAGCGCCGCCGATCCGCCGATCCAGTCCGATCTTGGCGCAGCGCACGGCGTCGATGACCACGCCCGCCGAGTTCGGGGAATCCCAGACTTCGAGCTTGAGCTCCAGATTGAGCGGCACTCCGCCGAACGTCGTCGCTTCCATGCGGATGTAGGCGCACTTGCGATCACCGAGCCATGGCACGTAATCGCTGGGCCCGACATGGATGTCGCCCGCGGCGAGGGGGACGTCGAGTTGGCTCGTGACCGCCTGGGTTTTCGACTTCTTTTTCGATTCCAGGCGCTCGCGTTCGAGCATGTTCTGAAAGTCGGAATTGCCGCCGAAGTTGAGCTGATACGTGCGGTCGAGCCGCACGCCGCGTTGCCGCAGCAGGTTGGTGAGCGCGCGGTGCACGATGGTCGCGCCCACCTGGCTCTTGATGTCGTCACCGATGAGAGGCAGGCTTTGCTGCTCGAAGCGCCTCTGCCAGGTCGGGTTGGATGCAATGAAGACAGGGATGCAGTTGACGAACGCGCAACGCGCCTCCAGCGCCCTCTCGGCGTACCATTCGGTCGCACGCTGGGAGCCGACCGGAAGATAGGAGACGAGCACGTCGGTACGTGTCCGCTGCAAAACGTCACTGACGTCCGCTTCCGGCTCCTCCGATTCATCGATGCTCTCGCGCAGATAACGGCCAAGCCCGTCGAGCGTGGGGCCGCGCTCGACGCGTACGCCGAGCCACGGGACGGTGCTGAACCGATGCGTGTTGTTGGGCGGAGCAAGCAGCGCCTCCGACACGTCGTGCCCGACTTTGCTCGCACTGACGTCGAATGCCGCGGAGATTTCGATATCGCCGATGCGGTATCCGTTCAGTTCGGCATTCATCAGTCCGGGAACAGGCTCGTTGCCGCGGGCATCGTGGTAGTAGGACAAGCCCTGGACGAACGAAGACGCGCAGTTTCCTACGCCGACGATTCCGACACGAACTTTATTTCGGTTCGCTATCGATCCCCGGCGTGGTGCTGAAGCTCTCATTGTTGATCCGACCAACTCTTTGACATCTTCGAAACGCCATGTTGGCGCAAGCTTGTTCTTGAACCGAACGAAGTCACCACATTGTTTGTTCCTTTCGTCGGCAAGAAAGTACATTTTCCGGCGTACTCGGTCGGCTTGCTGACGTAACGTACTTTCCGATTTGCTGATCGGAACTGATGCCCGGCAAATTGTATTTACCCTGCGAATTTTAAGGGTGAAGTTATGAAGCTTGCGGTTATCGGCGCCGGTTATGTTGGTCTCGTCTCGGGAGCGTGCTTTGCCAAGCTCGATCACAGCGTGGTCTGCCTTGACGTCGATCGCGTCAAGATCGAAAAGCTCCGACGCGGCCGCGTCCCGATATTCGAGCCAGGGCTTGCCGAACTGGTTGAAGCCGGGGCCGCACGCGGAAAGCTGAGCTTTTCGACGGATTTTTCCGAAACCATAAGCGGGGCCGATGCGGTGTTCGTAACTGTCGGCACGCCGCTCGGGGCGGACGGGCGTTCGCCGGAGCTATCATTCGTGTATGACGCCGCGCGCGTGATCGCTGCGCACATCCGCCGCTTCACCGTGGTTGTGATCAAATCCACGGTTCCGGTCGGCACGGCCGAGGAAGTCGAAGCGATTATTCGCAAATTCCGTCCAGGTGCGGAGTTCGCTGTCGTCTCAAACCCCGAGTTTCTGCGCGAAGGGTCGGCCATACTGGATTTCGAAGCGCCGGATCGGATTGTCATTGGCGCCGAACACGAGCATGCCCGCAACATGGTGAGCCGCCTTTACGCGCCGTTTACCGCGAAGGGTGTGCCGATTTTGGTCACGTCGCGCAGGACGGCGGAGCTTATCAAATACGCGGCAAATGCATTCTTGGCGGCTAAAATCGCGTTTGTCGGTGAGCTTGCTGACCTGTGCGAACGTGCCGGTGCAGACATCGGGGTGGTCAGCAACGGCATGGGCATGGATAAACGCATTGGCGCACAGTTCCTGCAGGCCGGCCCCGGATATGGCGGATCCTGCTTTCCGAAGGACACGCTCGCGCTGCTGGGCACGGCGCGGCAGTACGAAACGCGACTGCAAATCTTGGAGAGCGTGGTCGAAGTGAACGAAAGCCGCAAACGCGCCATGGTCGAGAAGATCACCCAGGCCTGCGATGGCTCGGTGCGAGGTAAACGGATTGCTGTTCTGGGCCTCACGTTCAAGCCCAATACCGATGATGTTCGGGAGTCGGCCAGTCTCAGTATCATCCCGGTCCTGCAAGCGCGCGGAGCGCAAATTCGAGCCTATGACCCGGCCGGGATGCAGCAAGCGCGTGCAATCCTGCCGCGGCTCGAGATGGCGCCTGACCCGGAAAGCTGTATGCGCGATGCCGACGCGCTTGTTATTCTCACCGAGTGGCAGGAATTTCAGCGCCTCAACCCCGAGCGGATCGGCAAGCTGTTGCGCGGTCGTACCATCGTCGATCTGCGCAATATCTTCGACCCGACGGAAATGGCCGTAAGTGGATTCAATTACGTCAGTCTCGGACGGCCGACCATCGCCCCGGTGCGCCGCGACTCCGCCCCGGCGTCGCGCAAGCGCGCGGCGCGCTCACGCGATGGGGCGCTCGCACCAGCGCTGAGTTCGGCGGGCTGAAGAGCCGTCAAACGGCGGCAGACGCTCTCGATCACGCTATCCCACCGGCCAGCCTCGCGTTGGCGGACTAGCTGCATGGTCGGATACCAGAGCGAGCGCTCGCCCGAGCGCATCCAGCGCCAATCGCAATCGGCTTTGAGCAACGTCCAGATATTGAGGCCCAACGCACCGCTGAGATGCGCCAGCATGGTATCGACGCAAATGATCAAATCGAGGGCCTGCAGCCGCCGTGCCGTCTCTGCGACATTCTCCGTGCTGATATCGGTCGCGCCGATGTCGATCGCGCGCTGGCGCGCCGCCCCGCATTGCAATGAGAACAGCTCCACGCCGGGTTGGAAGGCGATTGGCGCGAGTGCCTCGATCGGAATGGAGCGCGCCGGATCCCAATCGCCCGCCTGCCACACAATTCCAACCCGCAGGGCACCGGTCCGTTTGTCATGGCGCGCCGCCGCCGCCGGGACCGCCAAATATGGAACCGCGCAGGGCAGGGTGGCGGGTGTCATCCGCAATGCGTGCGCCAGTTCCATGATCTCGATGTCAACATCATAATCAGCAGCAGGGGCGCCGTCATGCAATGGCAGAACGCGGTCGACACCGCGGACTGTGGCCAAAAGCTCGATCAGCTCAGGTTGCGCCCAGACGGTGATGTGTTTTGCTAAGCACCGCAGCGGCTCGGCCAGGCGGATGAATTGAATGGTGTCGCCGAGGCCATGATAACAGCGCACCAATACGCGCTTTCCGGCCAGCGGCGCCCCAGTCCAAACAAACTGCAGATGCCGTGGCCAATGCGAGCAATCGACGCCGCGTCGTAGACGCTCGCGCAGCACGAAATCGCTCACGCGCCAAGCCGCGGCAAAATCGCCACGATGCATGGCCTGCATCCAGCTCTTTTCTTGCTGAAGTGCTCCATGGTCATCCATGCGGGTTCAACCCGCCAAATTGCGAGTTGTTCGAGTGATCGGGCGTGCTCTGGATTGTCGCTCACACAACATAGGAACGCGACATGCGACGTGAACTTGAGGTTCGGGAGGCGTTCATATGAACCTCACCATACTGAGCGTCGCTTACCCGCTCTCGCCTGTGGTGCCGGATGCGGTGGGGGGCGCCGAGCAGATCCTGAGTTATCTGGACGAGGCGCTGGTGCGTGCCGGCCACCGCTCGATCGTGCTGGCCTGCGCTGGCTCACGCGTTCGCGGAAACCTGGTCGAAATTGCCGAGACCCCGGCGCGGCTCGATCGTGCCGCGAGTGCGACTGCGCATGAGCAGGTGCGCGCCGCGCTTGCGGCAACGCTTGCCCGTTATCCGGTCGATCTGGTGCATATGCATGGGATCGACTTTCCGGCGTATCTCCCGCCACCGGACGTGCCCGCACTGGCAACGCTGCACCTGCCGCCGGACTGGTATCCGAAAGAGATATTTGAGGGACCCGCCGAACGCTTATGGCTCAACTGCGTGTCGTCTACCCAGCATGCGGCGTGTCCGGCCAGCCGTTGCTTGTTGGCGCCGATCCGCAACGGCATTCCCATCGGCCGTGCCGCCTCGCACGCCAAGCGAAACTTTGTGCTCTCGCTCGCTCGCATTTGTCCCGAGAAAGGCATTCATCTGGCGCTCGATGCCGCGCGGCGCGCAGATGTTGCGGCGGTGATTGCCGGCAAGGTTTTTCCCTATCCTGAGCACGAACAATATTTCGCTACGCAAATAGGCCCCAGGCTGGACCGGCAGCGCCGCTATATCGGCCCGGTGAGCGGTGCGCGCAAACGGCGGCTGCTGGCCGCGGCGCGATGTGTGCTGATCCCGTCGCTCGTTGCTGAGACGAGCTCGCTCGTGGCGGCTGAAGCGCAGGCCGCCGGAACGCCCGTGATCGCGTTCAGGCATGGTGCACTTGTTGATGCAATCGAGCACGACGTGACCGGATACTTGGTGGACGATGCCTCGGAAATGGCCGAGGCAATTGCCCGGGTTCATGAAATCGATCCTGAGGCGTGCCGAGCATTTGCGCGCCGGCACTTCTCGTTGGAGCGCATGATCCAGTCCTACTTCGTAACTTACGAAAAATTGGCTGGGTTGCGGCATTCACCCGCCTGCGTTGCGAGTGCCGCGTGAGCGAATTCTCCATGGAGGTGATCGACGACATGGCCTCGCTCGGCCAGATGCGCGAGGAATGGTGGGACTTATGGCGACGCTGCCCGGACGCGACGCCCTTTCAATGTCCGGCTTGGCTGCTTCCGTGGTGGGATGCATTCGCGCCGGGACGATTATTGGTCGTCGTCTGCCGCGCGCAGGATCGATTGGTAGGCTTGGCGCCGTTTTACGTCGAGCAGACGTCCGGCGCGCGACGCACCCTGCCACTCGGCATTTCTCTGAGCGACTACCTCGACGTCCTGCTCGACCCCGAGTTTTCTGCTGAAGCCGCGCCGGCGCTTGCAGCAGAGCTCGGACGCGCCGCATCATGGGATGCGCTTGAGCTTTGCGAATTGGCCTCCTGGGCCGCGGCGCTGCAACTGGCCGCGCCGGCGGATTGCGACGTGACGCAGGACAGTTCGAGTACTTGTTTGGTCCTGCCAATTGGCGCTGCGGCGGATGGCATCGAGCAGCTTCTATCAAGCGGGATGCGGCGCAAGCTCCATTTGGCACGCAATCGGGCAAAGCGGCGAGAGCACGTAGAAGTGCGATCCGCAACGGCCGGGAACGTGTGCGAGCTGCTCGAGGTCTTGATCCGTTTGCACAGCGCCCGATGGCATTCGCGCGGCGAGGCAGGTGTGTTCGCTGACCCGCGGGTCGGGAGATTCCACATGCAGGCGCTTCCGCTGTTGATGCAGGTTGGGCTCGCGCGCATGTTCGGACTTTGCATCGATGGACATTGGGCTGCGGTTTATTACGGTTTCCACCACCGTCGGCGCGCTTTCGCATATCTGATGGGATTCGATCCGGCCTTCGCTTTCGAAAGCCCGGGCACGCTGATTGTCGCGCATGCGCTGCAAGTGGCTTTGCGCGAAGGTGCGCAGGAGTTCCATTTCTTGCGCGGCGAGGAGAGCTACAAATATCGTTGGGGGGCCGAGCCGCGCGTCAACCAAAGGCGGATCTTCCGCCGTCAGCAGGCCCGCGTTGCTTAAGCAAGAAGCACCTTGGCTGGCGCATGTGCCGCAGGCCATGCGGCAACCGCTTGCGGATTATCTGGAAGGCGGAGTGCCTGTTTCTGTCGGGCTCATGCACGTGTTGATGGCCGCAGAAAGCACGCACCAGGCCCGAACTGCCCTGACGCAAACGCATCCGTTGCTGCAGGACGAGGCGGCAGCGCGGCGCCTGGCAGAGCTGATCCAGCTTTGGGACGAAACACCGCAGGCGTGCGAGCTCGTCAAGCGCGTGCTGGCGTGCGTCCGCCACGATGATACAGGCCGGTCGGAATCAAATCGTTTGTCGGCTTGGGCGGCAGCGTTTGATCAAACAGCGGCGATTTCCGCGGAAGCCGGGGTTGCGCTCTATTCGCTCGGACGCGGCGATCTGCTCGACCGCGCCACGGACGAAGTGGTTGCCGCCATGCGGAAATGGAATCTCCTCAACGGCGGCATTGCGCTGGATTTGGGCTGCGGCATCGGACGCATCATCGAACGGATCGCGCCCGAGATGGACCGTGTCGTTGGTGTTGATATCTCTGGCGGGATGCTGGCAACCGCGCGGCTGCGATGCGGCCGCTTCACGAATATCGCTTTGCTGCAGAGCTCCGGGCGTGATCTGGCCCTGTTCAGGGACGCATCGTTCGATCTTGTCTACGCCGTCGATACGTTTCCATACCTTGTTCTATCAGGGGGGGACATTGCAGAACGCCACATGCGCGACATCGCCCGGGTGCTCCGCCCGCGCGGCACACTGCTGGTGCTAAACTACTCCTATTCGGGTAATAGAGAACGCGATCGGCGGGAAGTTGCTGCTGTTGCAGGTGCCGCCAGCTTGCAGGTTGTGCGCGATGGCACGCGGGATTTCACGACCTGGGATGCGGTGACCTTCCAGATGGTCCGGGCGCCTTGATCGTTAGGTTTTCTAGATTGCGCAACTGCAACATGGGTTAATGCGGCCGCTCGCCCGATGGGGTCAACTGCGCTGGTACGGGGAGCCGTGGGTACAACGAAACGTAGGACCAATGCTTGATTCCACCACGCCCGTAAATCGCGTCCTTGCGGCGCTGTCGCCCGCGGATCTCCGTTTGCTGGAGCCGCACCTCGAGGTCGTTGAGTTGCGCCAAGGAACTCACATCCACCGGCTGGGAGAACGGCTCGAGTACGTTTTATTTCCGTACAGTTGTCTGATCTCGATCAACGCCGTGATGGAAAGCGGCAATGAGATCGAGTGCGCGATGGTCGGACCGGAAGGAATGGTCGGTGCCTACAGCGGCTATGGCATTGATCACGCGGTGACCGACGCCACGGTCAAGATCACCGGAATCGGCGCGCAGATCCGTGTTGCTGATTTTCGCGACGCGCTGCCTCAAAGTGAAATGCTGGCGGATCAGGTGGCCCGGTGCGAAGCTCTGCTGACTGCGCAGATGCATCAATCGGCTGCGTGCAACGCCGTGCACGATGTCGAAGCCAGGATGTGTCGCTGGTTGTTGGAGATCGATGATCGCAGTGGCGGCAGCCGCTTCCCGATGACCCAGGACATGTTGGCCAAAATGCTTGGCGTGCGGCGCACGACGGTCACTCTCGTGGCCAAGCGGCTGCAGCAGGTTGGCGCATTCCGCTGGCGGCGCGGTTACGTTTACGTGTTGCAACGTGACCTGATCGCCGACAGGGCCTGTGCCTGTTACGAGCGGGTACGCCTGTGCGCGGAGCGCCTGACGTCAACAAAGCCGGCGGTTCAAGCACCGGCGGAACGCGAACAGCGCTCACAAATTTCAGCCGCGCTCTGACGCCGGAACGATCTCCCGCCGGTTGGCATTGGTGTTTGGAAAAGCACCACGGCCTCGAGGGAGATTGTCATGTCGGAGGGTCACGTCACCACGGATCATGAATTCATTCGCAAGTGGGCGGAGGCTCGCGGCGGCCATCCCGCGACCGTTGAGGGCACCGCTGCGAACGATGAAGTCGGGATCCTGCGGCTCGACTTCGAACCCAAGGACGAGAAGCTCGAAGAAATCTCGTGGGATGATTTCTTTGAGAAGTTTGATGCTGCACACTTGGCGTTCCTGTACCAGGACCGCACGGCGGACGGCAAAGTGAGCCGGTTCCACAAATTCATCCACAATCCGTCCGGCGGAAAACGCGCGTCCTGATTCTTCGGCGGGCGGAACGCTGGAGCGGACGGGAAAGGGACGACGCTCCGGCTGAATTTTGGAGGCCACGCCCGGAATTGAACCGGGGTAAACGGTTTTGCAGACCGCTGCGTAACCACTCCGCCACGTGGCCTCTGCGTGCCGGTAATTAAACGGGCGCACGCAGTTGCGCAATGGCGCTCCGCCTCAGGTCGCCGCGAAGCGTAGCACCAAAGGGCAATAGGCCGCCGCTGCTGTATGGCCGATAGTGAACCCTGTAGTGTCCCGGCCCACCCCCACCCCCACCCCAGGTCGAGACACGAAGGGGTCCGTCGGTTTTTCACACGGCGGACCCTTTTTCTTGAAAAAGCCAAATTGCGATTCAGACAATCATGCGGGGCGGGAGAGGGTCCCGATTGACCGCCATTTGGGGTGATGGCGACGCTCAATCGGGACCCGTCGGCCGCGGCAAGCAAGTGTTGCTGTGGCCCAGTGGCCCTGCATTTGTAGTTTCCCCCTTTACTGCCGTCCGCGTTCACCTGTTTGCTCATTGCAATAGGACCGTTGACTATGGGCGACCCATCAGACGCCGTAAAAGCCCGTGCGGAGGCCATGTTTCGCACCGTCGCAGCCGGCGAGACCGTGTCGGCAGGGATGTCCGAGTATTTGGCGAAGCAGCGGGCCGAATTGGATAAGACGTCGCGGCTGCGCGCGCTGAGGCTCGCGAAAGAGCAGCCCAAGAAATGAGGACCCGCCCGGCGGTCGCGTTCCGAAACGGGAACGCGCCAACGCACCCGCGCGTTGTGGTTTACGTCAGATCAACGTCGCGCTGCCCCGGCTCGGGGCGGGCACGCCGTACGCCGGAACCGCATCATGTCCGATCCAACGACCCGTACGCGCCGCCCGCCGGCCTGGAGCGCGCAGCATAAGGAGCGGCAGCGCCTCGCCGCCGCGTTGGCCGAATCGAGAGACGATGACGTCTCCCAAATCGATATCGATGAAAGCTTGGAAGAGACATTCCCCGCGAGTGATCCGCCGAGCTGGATAGCTTCTTTGCGCATCGGTGCTCCCCGGCGGGGTCATTAGCTTACATCGTTCGGCTAGGGCGCCCGCTAGCGCCTCGAACCTTGCCTCCCGCTTGTCTTTTACCGGCGCCTGCCGCAAAACCCTCGCACAATTCCTGCTGAGCGAAGGGTTGGGACATGGATTTTGCGCTGGCGCGCCGCATGATGGTCGATGGTCAGGTCCGGACCCGCGACGTTTTCGATACCAACCTGCTCGCCGCCATGGCCGAGATTCCGCGCGAACGCTTTGTGCCGCCGGAACAGGCGGCGCTCGCCTATCTGGATCGCAATATTCCTTTGACGGCCCAGGGCTCGCGTTGCCTGTTGCAGCCGATGGTGCTGGCGCACCTTCTGCAGGCGGCGGATATTGCCGAGGGTGAGCACGTCCTCGATGTTGGGTGTGCGACGGGATATACCGCCGCCGTATCGGCCCGCCTTGCCGGCACCGTCGTCGCGCTGGAAGAGGATCGAAAGCTGGCGGCATTCGCTCGGCGCACGCTCGGAGAGCTTGCCCCTCAGGTCAAGCTCGTGGAAGGGCCGTTACAGGCCGGCTGGCCGGACCTCGGTCCTTATGATGTCATTGTGGTTGAGGGCGCTGCGGAAGTCATTCCGCCCGCTTTGTTTGCGCAGCTTAAGGATGGCGGTCGGTTAGTGACAATTGACGGTGTGCGTCCCGGAGCGAAAGCCGCGGTGTATTGTTCCGTCAAGGGTGAGATCAGCTTTCGCCCGCTGATCGAGGCCGCCGCACCGATACTACCCGGGTTTGCCAAGCCTCCGGCTTTCGTCTTTTAGTTTTCGTTTCGCAGCCGACAACTGGCCGCATCTGCTGAAAGGTGTGGCCCGTGGGACCCACCTCCGAACTTTCACCGCCCTCAATCGCTTGGCAGGGTTCACAAAGCTCGACCTAGACCGATATGGTCTAACTGGGAATCGGGGGTGCGGCGCTTGCGGCAGGTCGGGGGACCGGCTGCGGCGATTGCGTCGAAGGTGGTGGGGGATGAACGAAAGTAAACCGGCTAGGCGTGCCTTTTCGCTCGTGGTCGGCGCAGCCTATGTGCTTGCGCTCGGGCTGCCGGCGAGGGCGGATACGCTTCCGGGGGCGCTGGCCCAAGCTTACACCTGCAACCCGGTTATCAACGCACAACGCGCGGCCCTGCGGGCCACCGACGAAGGCGTCGGCATCGCGCTGTCCGGCTACCGGCCGACCATCAAAGGCACGATCCAGGATGGCTGGGCCGACCAGGCGCAAACGGTGAGATCGCCGAGAGCGCCGAATACCGCAGAAATCGCCGCGGGTGCATCACCCAGTAGGCAGCTCGTGGATTACCCCACGTCCTGGGCCAATTATGCGAACCAACAGTACACGATTGCGGCAACACAAACCCTCTACAACGGCTTCCAGACCGCCAACCGGACACGACAGGCCGAAAGCCAAGTCTCGGCCGGCCGCGAGACGCTGCGCCTCACCGAACTGAACTTGCTGCTGCAGGGCGCCACGGTCTACATGGATCTGCTGCGCGATGCGGCGACGCTCGAGCTCAACAAAAGCAACGTCGTGGTGCTGCAGGAACAGCTGCGGCAAAGCCGGGACCGCTTCAACGTCGGCGAGGTTACCAAGACTGACGTCGCGCAGGCCGAGTCGCGACTGGCCGCTGGCCGCTCGCAGCTCGCGGCCGCCGAGTCGCAGTACATCACCTCAAAAGCGCGATACGTGCAGATTATCTGCGTGCAGCCAGGCAAACTTGCACCCGGCGCGCCGGTCGACAATAAATCGCCGCCGACCCTCGAGCAGGCGGTTGTGGTCGCACGACAAGAGAATCCGAACGTGACCGCGGCGGCGCTGGGTGTCGACGTGGCCGCCCTCCAGGTCAAGATCAACGAGGGGGCGCTTTATCCGACGGTGGTCGCAACGCTGTCCGCGCAGCAAGCTTACTCGCCGGTGCCACAACCCAACGTGTTGCGCTCATTGCAGCTGCAGGCGTTCGGCACCGTAACCGTTCCGTTCTACCAAGGCGGCGCCGAGTACGCGACCATCCGCCAATCCAAGGAGACCTTGGGGCAGAACCGGATCAATCTCGATAACCAGCGCGATACGGTCCAGCAGCAGACCGTTCAGGCGTGGGGCCAAGTCGAAGCCGCGAAGGCGCAAATCCTCGCCACGCAGGCGCAGGTGCTGGCGGCTGAAACCGCGCTCAACGGTGTGCGCGAAGAAGCGCGCGTCGGACAGCGCACCACACTCGACGTCCTCAACGCCACCCAGGAATTGCTGAACGCGCGTACTGCGCTTGTGCAGGCCCAACACGACCGGGTCGTCGCGTCCTATTCGGTGCTCGCCGCGGTCGGCCGGCTCTCGGCCGTCACCTTGGGGCTGCCGACGCAGATCTATGATCCGACGGTTCATTATCACCAGGTGCGCGACGTCTGGATCGGCGTGCGCACGCCGGACGGCCGCTAATCAGCTGAGGAACCCAAGCGTTGACCGGCTGGATGCTACCGCCAGCCGGCACGTCGCTTGCGTGTAATGTCTGCCACGCATAATCCAAGCGAGAGAGGAGCGTCCACGGGGCGCGAAGGAATTGGAAATGGCTCGGCAGCCGAACACGCACGATGTTTCCGTCGATGAAATTATTGCTTCGATCCGCCGCATCGTTGCGGATGATGATCAGGGCAACGCCAGCCCCGCTGCCGACAGTGTTGCGGCGGCATCACCTTCGGTTGGCGACGCGGCGGCATTTCGTCCGCGCAACGCGACGGCCATGGATATACTCAACTTCCCGCCCGTGAGCGCGAGCATCCTTGGTGCTGGCACCGAGTCGACACAGCCGGACCTCGTGGCGAGCGAGGACGCAGACCGGAAAACATCCGAGCAACCAATCGGGGAGCCGCCGCAAGCGCCTGCGCCTGCCGTGGTGGGCGACAGCCATGCAGAGGCGAAGCCGCGGCGGCCCCGCAAAGCAAAGGCATCGACGACTCAGCCTATCGAACAACCCTTGCTGTCGCGAACGGCGGGGGCAGCGGTCGATCGTGAGTTCGAGGCGTTAGCGCGCATCGTGTCCGGTTCTTGGAACGCGCGGCTCGATCGGATGGCGCGTGAGATGATGCGCCCTATGCTGCGCGTTTGGCTTGACCGCCATCTGCCTAAGCTGGTGCGCCAATTGGTGCGCGAGGAGATTGCGCGAATTTCCGGAAAGTCGCGCTAGCCCGCACATATCCTCGGCGATAAGGAAGCAACGGGTCTAATCATAATATATGTATTCCTTTCGGTCAACTTTTGTTGACCTGTTTTACGATTGCATTTAAGGTCAAATTGCTATTCGCTAAGTAGACCCTGGATTTTCGGCCTATTAATTACAAAAGCTCGGTGAGGGCTTGCCGCTGCCAAGTCGATTAATAATGTTATCTATGGCGAAAACGTCATTTATGCAGACGCGCCGCCAAACATCAATGCGACGTCACAAACTGGCGGGTGAGGTCACCTATGACCCATCGAATACTATGACACGGCCGGATCGATCTGCGATGTCCTCTATGGTCGGACATGTCATCTATGCCGTGGCCGACGCGTTGCGGGGTCGCGGAACGCAAGGTCACCTATGCGAGCGATGTCATCTACACCGGCACACGATCTCTGTATGTGGTGACCTATGACGAACAGCGTCATCTATGAGGAAAAGCGTCATCTATGAGCGTTGTGACGGCGCAGGCACCATCCGAAGCCGGCGCCTAAGCCGGCGAGCAGGAGCGCGGCTGCCATGAATACGGGCGGCGCGCCGGCGCGGTCGATCACCGGCGCCATCGCGCCAACGCCAGCAGTCTGGCCCAGGTAAAGCGCTGCGGAAAATAATCCGACCGCGGTGCCCCGCGCCTCCGGCGACATCTGCGTCGCGTTGGTCTGCAAGGTGTTGTGCAACATGTAGAAGCCGAGCCCGATGAACATCACGGCGATCGGCGCAAGCCACCAATGCGGCGCAAAGCCGAGCAGCAGGTAGGCGGCGGCGAGGACGAGGCCGCCGCACGCAGCCAATCCGGGCTGCCCCAGTCGGCGCACCAGCAAAGGAGCTGAGCCGGCGTAGATCAGTCCGCCGACGGCGAACGTGCCGATGATGAGACCGACTACGGAGAAGCTCAGCCCGAAGCGCGCGTAGAGATCGGCGCCCACATAGGCGAACGCACCGAACATGACGCCGTATTCGATGAACGCGGTCAGGATCACGAGCCGCGCCCACGGATTGCCGAGCACGACCTTGTTCTCGCGCACAAAGCTCGGGCGCGGGCCTTTGCGCGCCGGAGGGTGGGTCAAGGGATTGCTGGCAAGCTCGCGCGCCAGCGCGATCGCCGCAACGGCGAGGAAGCCGGCGAGGATGAAGAACACGGCGCGCCAGCCGAGCCAGTCGCCGAGGATGCCGCCCGCCGCCTGGCCGAACAGTTGGCCGGTAATCTGGCCGGAGAGGTAGCGCGCCAGCACGTGCTGGCGATTCGCATACGGCACCACGTCGCCGATGTAGGCCATGCCCATGGGGATGATCCATGCCGCGAAAGCGGCGGAGGCGATCCGCGCCACCGTGAGGAGAGGCAGGCTCGGCGTGACGCCGCACAATGCAACAAACACGGCAGCGCCGGCGCAGGCGACGGCAACGCTGCGGTATTTGCCGAAGCGGTCGCCGAGCGGCCCGATCACCAGCTGCATGGAGCCGTGCACGAGCGAATACGCCCAGACCGCAATCGAGGCGGCGCCGATGGTCACCGACAGATCATGCGCGATCTGCGGCAGGATCGAATCGGCCGAGCGCACCATGGCTTGGCTGGCAAAGCCGGCGACCGCGAGCAGCACGATGGCGCGTGTCTGCGAGGGTTGCTGGAAATTGGGGGAGGGTGACAGCACGAGCGAAATATAACGAGTACAGCGGGAGGGCGGAGGCCATCTGGTGGGATGGAGCTATGCACCCTTGGTTGACAGTTAGCCAGCGCGTTGACAGTAAGCCCGCATGATCGAGAAAACCTATCTGCCGTCCGAGGTCGAAGGGCGTATCTATGCGGCCTGGGAGCAGGCTGGCGCGTTCCGCGCGGGCCGCCCGGAGCGCCGCGACGCGACGCCGTTCACGATCGTCATTCCGCCGCCCAACGTCACTGGCTCCCTGCACATGGGCCACGCGCTCAACAATACGCTGCAGGACATTCTCTGCCGGTTCGAGCGCATGCGCGGCCGCGACGTGCTGTGGCAGCCGGGGACCGATCACGCCGGCATCGCCACCCAGATGGTGGTCGAGCGCCAGCTCATGGAGCGCCAGCAGCCGTCACGGCGTGACCTCGGCCGCGAGAAATTCCTGGAGCGGGTGTGGGCTTGGAAAGCGGAGTCCGGCGGCACCATCATCAATCAGCTGAAAAGGCTGGGTGCCTCGTGCGACTGGTCGCGCGAGCGCTTCACCATGGACGAAGGCCTCTCGCGCGCGGTGGTGAAGGTCTTTGTCGAGCTTTATCGCGCCGGGCTGATCTACAAGGACAAGCGCCTCGTCAACTGGGACCCGAAGCTGCTCACCGCGATCTCCGATCTCGAGGTGCAGCAGGTCGAGGCCCGCGGCACGTTCTCCTGGTCGCGCCAGAGCGGCGAGCCGCTCGATGCGGCGGCGCTCGCTAAAGCCCTCGCGCGCAATCCGAACGGACACCTGTATTATTTCGATTACCCACTCGCCGACGACCCGGGCCGCGTGATCACGGTCGCCACGACGCGGCCGGAAACCATGCTCGGCGACAGCGGCGTTGCCGTGCATCCCGATGACGAGCGCTATCAGGATCTCGTCGGCCAGGATGTGATCCTGCCGCTCGTCGGCCGGCGCATCCCAATTGTCGCCGACACCTACTCGGACCCCGAGAAGGGAACAGGCGCGGTGAAGATCACGCCCGCGCACGACTTCAACGACTTCGAGGTCGGCCGTCGCCACGACCTGCGGCAGATCAACATCTTCAATATCGAGGCCGCACTCGATCTGACCGCCAATGACGTGTTCCTGGCCGACGTCCCGGATTCACCGGCGCTTACCGAGACCTTGCAGATGCACGGCCTCGATCGGTTTGCGGCCCGCGCCAGGATCGTCGAGCGGATGGCCGCCGCCGGCCGACTGGAAAAGATCGAGCCCAACACCCACACGGTCCCGCACGGCGACCGCTCGGGCGCGGTGATCGAGCCGTTTCTCACGGATCAGTGGTACGTCGACGCCAAGACCATGGCCGAGCAACCGCTCGCGGCGGTGCGCGAAGGGCGCACGGTGTTCGTGCCGAAGAACTGGGAAAAGACCTACTTCGAGTGGATGGAAAATATCCAGCCGTGGTGCATCTCGCGCCAACTGTGGTGGGGGCACCAGATTCCGGCCTGGTACGGGCCGGACGGCAAGGTGTTTGTTGCCGAGTCCGAGGACGTGGCTCTGGCCGACGCACTTGCTTATTACACGGTGAACGGCACCATTACTGAACCGGAAGGCGAGGCGATCGCCGGCGATGCGGGCAAGCGTGCGGAGTTTCTCACCCGCGACGAGGACGTGCTCGACACCTGGTTCTCCTCGGCGCTGTGGCCGTTCTCGACGTTGGGCTGGCCGGACGAAACGCCGGAGCTCAAGCGCCACTACCCGACCAACGTACTGGTGACCGGCTTCGACATCATCTTCTTCTGGGTCGCCAGGATGATGATGATGGGACTTCAGTTCATGCCGGAAGTCCCGTTTCACACGGTCTATATCCACGCGCTGGTGCGCGACGAGCGCGGCGCCAAGATGTCGAAGTCCAAGGGCAACGTCATCGACCCGCTGCATCTGATCGACGACTACGGCGCAGACGCGCTGCGCTTCACCTTGGCCGCCATGGCGGCGCAGGGACGCGACATCAAGCTCTCGACCCAGCGCGTGGAAGGCTATCGCAACTTCGCGACCAAGATCTGGAACGCCGCCCGTTTCGCCGAGGTCAACAATTGCGTCACCGTGCCGAACTTTGATCCGGGGCGCGTGACCGAGACGCTCAATCGCTGGATCGCGCACGAGACCGCGCGTGCGATCGCCGAGGTAACGGCCGCAATCACGACCTACAAATTCAACGACGCGGCAGGTGCGGCGTACCGCTTCGTCTGGAACGTTTACTGCGACTGGTATCTCGAGCTGGTGAAGCCGGTGCTGACCGGCCCGGATAGCGCGGCCAAGACCGAGACCCGCGCCATGGTGGCCTGGGCGCGCGATGAGATCCTCAAGCTGTTGCACCCGTTCATGCCGTTCCTCACTGAGGAGCTGTGGGGTGTCACGGCGCCCGAGGGCAAGCGCGCCTCGCTGCTGGCGCTTGCCGTCTGGCCGACCGACGCCGGGCTTGAAGCGCCCGACGCCGAAGCTGAGATCGGCTGGGTGGTCGATCTGATCACCGCCATCCGCTCGGTACGCGCGGAGATGAATATCGTGCCGGCGACACAGCTGCCGCTGGTGCTGGCGGCAGCCTCCGCCGAGACCCGCGCGCGGGCCGAGCGCTGGCAGGAATTCGTTCAGCGCCTTGCGCGCGTGGCCTCGATCTCATTCGCCGACACGCCGCCGCCCGGCTCCGTGCAGTTGCTCATTCGCGGCGAGATTGCCGCGCTCCCGCTCAAGGGCGTGATCGATCTGGGTGCCGAGCGGGCGCGGCTCGAAAAGGAGCGCCAGAAGGTCGAGGCCGACATCAAACGCGTCGACGCCAAGCTGGCCAACGCCGATTTCCTCGCCCGCGCCCCCGAGGAGGTGGTCGACGGCGAGCGCGAAAAACTCGAGGAAGCCCAGGCCCGCCAAGCCAAAATTGCCGAGGCACTGGAACGGCTAAGCGCCGCGACTTGAGGCGTTGGCGGAGCGCTGCGGTGAGCTCACCCTCCCCCCGCGAGCGAAGCTCGTGGCGGGGAGGGATGGGGTGGGGGGCTCTTCTTCGACGAGAGTCTCAGGCCCCCCACCCCCGACCCCTCCTCGCCACGAGCTTCGCTCGCGGGGGGAGGGGAGGGCACACAACGGCGCGGGTAAAAACCTTGACGGACTCGCACCCCACTGCCACATCCGCCGCATGCAACTTCAGCTTCGTCCGCCCGCCGCGGAGATCGACGCTTCGCCGCTGGCGAGCGAGATTGCCCGTCGCCGCACGTTCGCGATCATCTCGCACCCGGACGCCGGCAAGACGACGCTGACCGAAAAGCTCCTGCTTTTCGGCGGCGCCATCCAGCTGGCCGGCCAGGTGCGCGCCAAGCGCGACCGGCGCAGCACGCGCTCCGACTGGATGTCGATTGAGCGCGAGCGCGGCATTTCCGTCGTCACCTCG
>JAFAXD010000391.1 GCA_019241285.1 Xanthobacteraceae bacterium
GCGCGCATTCTTCGCCGCCCCCCGCCCCGCCATTCGCCCGGAAACGCTTCCAATCGTCATCCCGATCCCGGCGGCGTAACCCTTGGTCAAAACATTTCCAGCCATGATCTCACCCGCTGCGAACATGTTCGCCGCCGGTGTCCCGTCTTGCATCAGCATGCGCGCCTCGAGATTCACGCGGACGCCGAGATAGGTGAAAGTAATGCCCGGTCGCACCGGATAGGCGTAGAACGGCGCGGTTTCGATCTTGCGCGCCCAGTGCGACTTGGGCGGCGTCACGCCCTCCGTTCGGCAGTCGTCGAGGTCGGCGTGGTTGAACGTGCCCGGGCGCACGGCCGCGTTGAAGTCCGCGATCGTTTCCTCGAGGACGTCGCCGTCGAGTTCGAGTTTCTGGGCAAGCTCGCGCATGCTGCCGGCCGAGATCGGCGGAAAGAGCGAGGGCATGAACAAATTCAGCGACGTCGCATCGAAGATGATATAGGCAATCTGGTCCGGCTGCTGGGCAACAAGACGGCCCCAGATGGCGTAGCGCTTGGGCCAGATGTCCTCGCCCTCGTCGTAGAAGCGCACGGCATTCTTGTTCACGACGACGCCGAACACGACGCAATCGAGCCGCGTGATGATGCCGCCGTCGTATTTCGGCGCACGGGCATCGATCGCTACGGCATGGCACTGGGTCGGATCGCCGATCTCCTGAACCCCGGCGTTGAGCAGCATCTTCAGCACCGTGCCGCGGTTATGCGGCGTGCCGCGGATGAGAAAGTTCTCTGCCGCGTCCCCCCAATATTCCTTCAGCCAGTCGATGTTTGACTCAAAGCCACCGGCCGCGGCGACCAACGAGCGCGCCTGCACTCGGTGCGCTCTGCCGTTATTGGTCGCAGTCGCCGACAAAAACATGCCCTTGTCGATTTCGAGTGCGTTGACCGGCGTATCGTACATAACGTCAATACCGAGCTCGTCGGCCGTACGGTACAGCGCGTTCAGCATTGCGCGACCGCCGCCGAGAAAAAAAGCGTTGGTCCGTCCCAGCGTCAGCGTGCCGCCGAGCGAAGGCTGGTAGCGCACGCCTTGTTCAGTCAGCCATACCAGCACTTCCTTCGACTCGCGGATCATCTGCCGGGCAAGCGGCTCGTCGGTCTTGCCCCCCGTGACGCGCAGGAGATCCTCAAACAGTTCTTCCTCGGTGTAGGGTCCAGTCAACGTCTCGGTCGCGCTGTCATGAGCGCAGCGGATGTTGCGAGTGTGCCGCGTATTGCCACCGCGATAGAATTTTGATGCGCCCTCCAGCACCAGCACGGACGCGCCTTCGCGCCGCGCTGCGATGGCGGCACACAGTGCGGCGTTGCCTCCGCCGACGACCAGAACGTCATGCTTTTGCTTTGGGTCCAAACTGATCAGCTCGGCCATCGTCCCCTCTGGCGCGTCGCGGTGGCAAGGATCTTCGCCATGGCGTCGATCCAGCGCCCACCGGTCACAAGCTTCGACACGAGGATCTCCCTCATGATCCGGGTGCAATGGCATTCATGAAATTGAGGCGGATCTTCACGGGATCGCGCTCGGTCACGCCGGCAGGCCGCTCTTTGTCGATCTTGGCAGCAATCAGCCAGGGACCATCATTGATAAGGGCGCGCTGCACGAGCGTTTCAAAATGCCCGGCATCCGCGGCCCAGTACGCTTGCTTCAGCCCCGCCCCTTTCGCGATGGCGACGAGGTCCGCTCCTTTTACGGTCAGCGTCTCTTGCGCGCCGGTGATGTGGTAGGCGCCGTTATCCCAGATGACCACGGCCAGGTTTTTCGGAGCAACCGCGGCGACCGTGGCAAACGAGCCGAGTTGCATCAGAGCCGAGCCGTCACCGTCGAGCGCGAAGACCTTGCGCTGCGGCTGCGCGACAGCGACCCCAAGGGCGATTGACGTGGCCAGACCCATGCTGCCCAGCATGTAGAAATTCTGCGGACGCTGACCACTCGCCCACAGATCGAAATTGGTAAAGCCGATGCCGCCGATGACGGCTTCTTCGGATTTCAGCCGAGCAACCAGCCGACGGGTCAAATCCGTACGGTTCAACACGGTGGCGCTTTCGCGGGTCACGTCGGGCTCGCTGTTCGACATGGATCAGCCCCTCACACTTTGCGTTTCGTCAGCAGCGGCGACAGGATGATGGTCGCTGGTGCCTGCGTCGTGAACGCCTGCGAGAGCATGCCATCGACCACGAACTCAACCTGATCGTGATCCTGGATGGCAAAATGCTCCATGCCGAGACTGGTCAAAACAGGCCGCATCGTGCGGCACACAATCGACTGACCGAGCTGAAATTCGCCGAGCGTTCCACGCTCGGACACCATCGCGACGACCGGTATCTGATAGGGGCACGCGAGTGATGCGAGCACGTTGACGACGGTCGCAAAGCCGCTCGTCTGCATCAAGGCGATCCCGCGCTTGCCGGCCATATAGGCGCCGGCGACGATACCAACCGCCTCTTCTTCGCGCGCGGGCGCAATAACCGTGAAATAAGGGTCTGCTTCGATTAGCTTGATCAGCTGCGCAAGCACGTTATCCGGCACATAGGTGACGAGACTCACTTTGTTTTTCTTCAAAACACGAATAACAATCTCTTCCCAGGTCTCTCGCTGTGTATTGTTCGACATTCTGGATACCTGATCTGGCGATTGCATCAGACAGGTTTGCCCACTTTGCCAGACCACGCAAGAGCGACGATCCAACTCCAGCTCGGCACGCGATGCTTCGACTCGATCCGCCGTCAGATGAGAACGACAAGGGCCAGATTCGGAACCCCCCTACACCGGCGCCAACGCCCGTTCAGGTTGCCAGGAAGCTGTCTCGGATTGCCTCACTCGCCGCGAATGAGACGATGAGCCATGCCAAACGACGCGGCCTTTTTCGAGGATATAGTTATAGTCGCTCAGCTCAAGCACTTCCTCGATGTTCTTGTCGATCAGTAGAATCGATTGGTCCATCGTACGGAGCGTCTTAAGGCAACGCCAAATTTCTTCCCTGACGAGGGGGCCCAAGCCCTCTGTGGCTTCGTCGAGGATCAAGAGATGCGGATTCGTCATGAGCGCCCGCCCGATCGCAAGCATTTGTAGCTCGCCACCGGACAGCTGATCGCCCATGTTTGACTGCCATTCTGCCAAACGGGGAAAGAGCCCATAGATCCGGCCCAGGTCCCAAGGCTCGGCTGCGCCGGATCGGTTCGCTGCCAGCGCCACGAGGTTCTCTTGAACCGTCAATTCGGAAAGATCTGGCGACCTTCGGGGACCAGTCCAATCCCCAATCTTGCGGTCCTGTAAGTCGGCAGCTTGGCCAGACTTTGACCTCTGGAACCAATAAACCCGCCCGGACGCGCCGCGCCTAAACGACGACGCCGCACTGCCTTCTATTTGACCAGTTCACGGCCGGAGAGCTTTGCCAGTTCGGCCTGATGCTCGGTCTCGCGGACTAGAAACTTGGTAAAGGTCTCGGGCGTGTTCTCGCCCGATGGCGGCACCATTCCGAGCGGCTCGATCCGCTCACGGAACAGCGGCGATTGAACGGTTTCATTGAGTGCCTTGCTCAATTTGGCAACGATGGCCGGCGCCATATTCGGCGGACCGGACAGCCCGACAAAGGCATTATGCTCAAATCCCGGAAAGCCGAGTTCGGCCATGGTCGGCACATCCTTCCACTGCGGCATGCGCCTGGTGTCAGCGACGGCCAGAACCCGCACTTTGCCGTCGTCCACCAGCGGCTTGGCGCTGGGATAGAATACGAATGCTCCCTGCACGTCGCCACTCATAACCGCGGTTGCCGCCAGCGCGGTGCCGCGATATGGCACATCGACAATCTTCATCCCTGCCATTGAGTTGAGCTGTGATACCGCAATGGCCGGCGACGTAGCTGGTCCCGACGTAGCGAAGCTGATCTTTTCAAAGTGTGCTTTCGCATCCTGGATCAGGTCGGCCAGCGTCTTGTAGGGCGAAGCAGAGTTGACGATCAGCACCAGCGTCGGCCCGTCTGCAATCTTGCCGATCTGGGTAAAATCGCTCGTGAACTTGTAGGGAACGGAGAGATAATAAAGATTTTGCACTTCCGAGATCGCGCTGACCAGTAGTGTATAACCATCGGGACTGGCGCGGTGGACGGAGCTTCCGCCAGTGATTCCAGACGCCCCGGGCCGGTTCTCGACGACGATCGATTGGCCGATGCGTTGCTGCATGTCTGCGCTCAGCAACCGCGCCGGGATATCCGACAACCCACCGGGGGCGAACGACACAACGAGTGTGATCGGCCGCGTCGGGTAGTCCTCAGCGGATACGCTGAACGCACCCATCGCAACAATCAACAGCCCACATGCCGCCGTTCGCACGGTCGTGTACCCCCGAACCGGATGCATGGCTCTCCCCTTAAAGTACCGTATTACGGCGCGCGTCAGTCGCTGGCCGATTGCACAGATCGAGCGCGGACATCGCATAGATCCGGGTTGCAGCGACAACGTCATCCAGCAAAACGTGGTCGCCGACTTCGTGCATGGAGCGCCCCTTCGCTTCGGGATGTAGCCGTCCTCCAGGCCCGAATTGAATGCAGGGAACGTCATATCGGGTCAGATGAACGGCATCCGATCCTGGTCTGCGAATGGACGGACGACTGGCCTCCCCCATCACATTCTGTTGCGCCCGACTGACCGCTTCGACGATTGGCAAATCATCGGCGAGCACCATCGCGGGATCAGTTACCAGAAATTTGAGCTCGGGCTCATTGATGTGCTTTTCCTGCGCATAGCGCTGTAGCACCGCACGCAGTTCACGCTTTATATGGTCCGTCTGTTGACCGGGCAGTGTGCGGATATCGAGATAGACACTGCACTCCTGCGGATTGCGCGACAATCGCCAAGGAGCACCGCCCCGAATGCACGCGACAGTCACATTCGCGTGCTCGCCCATAAAGACGTTCCCTGATTGAAACCGGCCCATCCAAGCCTCGATATCATTTAACAGATCCTTCGCGACTAAAATCGCGTTGACAGTTCCTGGCCTGTTGGTGAGAGCCGAATGAGCGATGGAGCCGGACACTGATATCTTAGCCCAGAGACACCCCATGTTTGCTGTGCATATCTTCAGACTGGTTGGCTCCGCGAGCAATGCGAAGTCTGCCGTCACACCGTGAGAAACGAGATGCTTGGTGCCGATGCCATAGCCCGAATATTCGCGCCCCCGAAACTCCTCGACCTGCGCCTTCTCGATCTCGCCAACGACGGCTCCGAAGGAAATATCGCCGCGCAGCCGGATATTCGCTTGGGCAATTGACTCAAGAGCAACAATCAGCCCGGCTAGGCCGCTTTTCATATTGTTAGCACCAAGGCCCCAGATCCATCCGTTGCGAAACGATCCTTTCGGTTTGAAACCGTCGCCATGAAGGTAAGGCTCATCGCCCCGGTAGGACGTGTCCATGTGGCCGGTGAACAGCAGGTTCAAGCCGTCGCCGCAGCCTCGCAGATGAGCCACAACGTTCGGACGCCCGTCTTCGACATGCTGCAACGAAGCGTCGACACCCGCGCGCTCGAGGCGCCGAGAAATGTAATCCGCTATCGCGTTCTCGAACCCTGTCGGGCTCGAAATGTCGATCAAGTCAAGAAGCGTCTGCCGCAGCAAATCTGGTGTGATGTGCGTGAGTGCGCGATGGTGATCTGGGTCTGTCATGAAGCACCGGTTTATGGTTCCATGACCGTATATCGCTTGCCTCCGCATTGCAGCTTTTTTTCCGGCGCCAGCCCTAGGAGGGTTGCCGCGTGCCTCCAAATATCCGCTGCGAAGGCAGCCGCGCGAGCCACATCCGTCGAAAACCGAGAGCCAATGTCGTTGTGGCACGCACACGGCCTTGGGCCAGTTTGTGGTTCAAGGCCCCGCGTCGGCGGCGGCATTGGTGCCTTTACTCTGCGGCGATGCGCCCGCCGCTCATGCCAATCACGCTCGACGCGGTTGTCCCCGCAGGACGCATCTCGAATACATCCGTGACCGATGTGTAATCGAGGTAGCCTAAACGGGCGAGCGGGCGGATCTTTGCAACGTCAATCTTGCCGGTCGACGTGATGACTGAGTCGTCAATGTGAATGCCAATGACGCGTCCGACGACAACAGAATTGAACAAACCCTCAGTATCGGATGGCAGGATCGTCGTCTGATAATGCTTGCACTCGAGGCTGATCGGGCACTCGGCCACCCGCGGCGGCTTAACCAGTCGCGACGGCACGGGCGTTAACCCTGCCTGAGCCATCTCGTCAAGACCGGCCTCTTCAATTGCGCTCGTCAGAACCACCGCGTCCCGCAAAGCATATGTCGCCATGTTGAAAATAAACTCGCCGGTTTCCTCAGCGTTCGCGACACTATCCTTGCGCCTGCCGTCGAACCGGGTGAAGGCCGAGAACATGACATACGGCGGATCCCAGCCCAGGATGTTGCTTTGGCTGAATGGGGCAAGATTCACTACGCCGCTGGCATTCACGGTTGATATCCAAGCTATAGGGCGCGGCACGACGCAGGATTTGAATGGGGCGAATCTGAGGCCGTGATCGTTTTTCTGGGGCTCATAGAACATTGCGGGCGCCTTTCTTGCTACATTAATTCTGACTGAGGCCCGTCGCCGCGACAATGTCATGCCACATCGCAACCTGCTTCGAAATGCGCGTGGCAAGCTCATTACCAGGCTTCGCGACGACATCGAAACCACCCCGTTTCAGGGTCTCGCGAACGGCTGGCTGCTCCAAAATGACCTGCACCACGCCGGAGAGTTTTGTCACGATTTCTGGCGGCAGGCCTGCGGGACCTATTAGCATAACCATCGTGTCAGTGATGAAGTCATCGAATCCAGCTTCCGCCATGGTCGGCACGTCAGGCATTCCGCGCCAACGCGTGGCGCTGGTCACCGCGAGAGGCCTGAGCTTACCAGCCTCGATGTAAGATTGTACGAGCGGAACCGCCGAGCAGGACAATTGAACCAGATTAGTCAGGACCGCCTGCGCCGCCTGAGGACCGCTGTTGTAGGGAATATGAGTCATCGGAATATTGGCCCGCACTCTGAACAGCTCGGACGATAGTTGCGGCGTCGTACCGGTGCCGGGACTCGAATAATTTACTCCGTTCGGTTGAGCGCGCGCGAACGCAACAAATTCCTTGAGAGAATAAACACCGAGGTCCGGATTAACGACGAACACGTTCGGCGAATTTACAAGTTCACAGATCGGCGTGAAATCCTTGATCGGATCATAGCCCAGGTGATCGTTGAGCGCCTTGTTCACGATGTAGGCACTCGTGCACATCAACAACGTATAACCGTCTGGCTCGGACCGTGCGACGTTGATGACACCAACGGTGCCCCCCGCGCCCGACTTGTTGTCCACGACAATCGTTTCGCCCAATGCAATCGAGAGTGGGTCGACTAGCACCCGCGCGACGAAATCCGGGGCACCGCCAGCAGCAAAGGGAACGACAACGCGGATTGGGTGGTCAGGCCAAGCGGCGAAACTGATGCGGGTGCCAAGCATGGTTGCTGCGCCGGCGCCGATCGCTGTACTCAAATGCGCAAGAACATGTCTCCGGTCTAGACACCACGCAGAGGCCTTCTGACTGACGGGACTATCAGCCATATGGAGCTCCTTTGAGGTGATCAGCTGGCGCCGTTGGCGGCGATAGACGGGAGTGCGTCATGTTCACCAAGTGCAGGCGCGGCGAAAACGCGGCTACGAACGCCATTTATCCGGATAGGACAGCGAATGCCGACGATTTTTCCGAGCGTCGGATGCTGAACCTCTTCGAACGTGCCGAGATGCCGGACTTGGGGATCAGCAAGCACATCGTGGATCGGGTTGACGGCCGCGAATGGGAGATCATTCGCGGCAAAGACGGTCTCCCAGTGGGGCCGAGGTTTCGTGCGGATGATTTTGCCGAGCTCTTCTGCCAGATAAACATAGTTCTCTTTGCGCTGCTCGCGCGTCTTGAATCGCGGATCCTCGCCCAATATCGACCGAGCATTCAATGCATCAAGCAGATTCCACCAGAACTTGTCGGGGATTGAAAGATGCACGGAGATCGCCTGACCATCACCGCAGACCCAGGCGAAACACTGAGACGACGCCACGCGGGACAATGGACCATATTCCTCTCCGCGTTGTGTCCAGTACGCGAACGCGTCAGGAATGAATGCGATGGCGCATTCCAGCATATTGAGCTCGACGCGTTGTCCGGCCCCCGTCCGTTCGCGAGCGTGTAACGCGGCCAAAATTCCGCCGAACGCGTAAAGACCTGTGGCGTTGTCACTGAGCGTCGGCCCGAAGACCTGCGGACGTTCCGGATCGAGATAGAGGTGGAGGATTCCGGATAGAGCGATCCCCACCGTATCGTAGGCCGCGCGCCCACTGTAGGGGCCGTCGGAACCGAAACCCGTAATCGAGCAGTGAATGAGAGTCGGATTGACCTTTGACAGCGCATCCGCAGCGAGACCAAGCTTCTCCATCACGCCTGGCCGATAATTCTCAATGAGGATGTCCGTTGTAGCCACGAGATCGAGCAGACGCTGTCGGCCTTCTGATTTGGTTAGATCGATTTGAATGCTGGTCTTGTTCTGATTGTAGGCCAGGAAGTTGGGACTGTAGCTGCCCCCTGTCGTTTTGCGGAACGGATCGCCGCCGGCTGGATGCTCCACCTTCGTGACTGCCGCTCCAAGCTGCCCGAGAAGCATCGCGGCGAGCGGCGCCGTCACCATCGTGCCGAGGTCCAGAACCTTGAGCCCGTCGAGGGCGCGACCCTGCGGTGTCACGAGTCGGTGCTCTCGCGCTGGGGCTCGGTCGGACGAGCATACGGCTGCAATCCGGGACGGAAGCTCTTGTCATCGATAAACTGCTTGATGCCCAGGGCGTAGCCATTCTCCTTGTCGCGATACGCCAGTTGGCCGCCCTTCGCCATCAGGTATTCGTGAGCCTGATCGATACTCATGTCGCGCACGGTCTTGACCGCCTGCTTGGTCGCGCGCGCCGTTTCCGGGTTGAGCTGGCTTAGCTGCCGGGCGAGTTGCATCACCTCGTCATGGAGTTTCGCGGCGGGCACGACCTTGTTGATAAGGCCCATCTGTGCGGCCTGAGTTGCATCAAAGCTCTCTCCGGTCAGCGCGTAGTACAGGCTGTCACGATAATTCAAGGCTATGCCGAGCACCTTACTGACAAGCCCACCCGGTATGACGCCCCAGTTGATCTCGGAGAGGCCAAACCGTGCGGTATCAGCCGCGATCGCGAAGTCGCACGCGACAAGCTGTGTAAATGCGCCCCCGAAACAATAACCATTCACCATGGCAATGGTGGGCTTTGGAAAGTTGTACAGGCGGTACCACCGCCATTGATGCGTGGTCCACTCGGCCTTTACCCGCCCCGCGGGATCGCCATCGAGGCCACGAAAGTACAGCTTCAAATCCATGCCGGCCGACCACGCATCGCCCGCGCCGGTGAGAACCAAAACGCGGGTCTCGGGATCCGCCTCGAGCGCGAGTATGCAGTCCAGCATTTCCTCGTCGAGCGCCGGGCTCATCGCATTTCGCTTGTCCGGTCGATTGAGCGTCACCGTGGTGATACCGCCGGCATTTTCGACAAGTATATTCTTGTAGTCCTTCCGGGGTGCCATGGGATTCTCCGTGCGGTGCTTTGCAAAGCGAGGACCGATGCCCGAGTGCATCACGAGTGCGTCAAGCGGGATGCGCTAGCGATGACGGACCGCCTGCGGCGATACAGTCAAACAAGCTTGCAAGTCCGTGCAAAGCCAATTGCACCGAGGTTCTCAGCATGTGAGAACAGGTCGTTGGAGCGAGACTTGACCTACTTTCCCAACCAGTCCCTGCAAAAAGCGTTCAGGATCCTCGAGACCCTTAACCTTGCGCACGGCGGCCTGACAGCCGGCGAAATCACTGCACGCACCGGTTTGCCCACGAGCACGGTACATCGTTTCCTGCAGAATCTGCGCGAGCTCGGTTATGTATCGTGGGATTCCCGGCGCAAGCTGTACACCGTTGGGTTCTCCCTGACGCTGTTTGGCAATCGGCGCCTGATCATCGAACGCATTGCCGTACGAGCTCGCCCGTTCCTGCGTGCGCTGAGTTCACAATCCGGCCTCACCGTCTACCTCGGCTCACTCGAGGGGCCGCATGCAGTGGTGGAGGATCGAGTCGTCCCTGGCCGCGCGTTAAAGGGCGCGCACGCGCTCGGAGCTCGCCTGGACGCCCACGCCCATAGTCTCGGCAAGGCTCTCCTCGCTCTGATGCCGCAATCCGAGTTGTTGCGGATCTACGACGCCCGGCGGTTGCCCGCGCACACCGCTCACACCATTGCCAACCGGGATCGCCTGCTGCGCGAGTTGATGGATATCGCTGGCAGAGGATATGCGTTCGACAATGAAGAGCTTAATGCTGGCGTTTGCGGCCTTTCCTGCGCTTTGCTCAATCCAAAGGGCCGCGCGATCTGTGCGATCGGCTTGGAAGGGCCCCGCCAAAAATTGGATTCGAACCGACAGACGAGCCTACTCAACGCGCTGTTTTCTGCGCGCGATAAGATCATGGAACAGGTCAAATGAGGTCCACCGATCTTATGCACTGATGTTCTTCTCTCACGAAGAGTCACCACGCGTGCAGCCATACATCAAGATCCGGAGGCGATTGTATGCTATCCGTGGACGCCAAAGACCGGTATTTGCCTTTAAAGAAGATGAGCGGTCGTGCTACCTCGGTCTGAGGTCGATAACGGAAGCTTGTTACGCACCCCACAAAAATCTCGTGGTCGCCACCATCATGTCGAGCGTAGGGCTCGCACTCGAAATATGCGAGCCAATCAGGGAATAGCGGCGCACCGTTGTCCATCGCCCCGAAATGCAGGTCAGCAAATTTATCAAGGCCAGATCGTGCAAATCGATTAGAGAGCTCGGTCTGGTGTTCGGCCAAAACTGTAACGCCGTAACTGTCGGCTGTACGCCAGAGATCGAGACCAAGCGCTGATCGAGCGATGCTGAACAGAACAAGCGGCGGGAGTAGAGATACCGAGTTGAACGAGCTGATAGTCGTGCCCAGAAGCTGACCATGGCAATTGGCCGTCGCGATAACGACACCAGTTGCGAAATGGCTCAGCGCATTCCTAAACTCGCGGGCATCTAAGCTTTTCATGGTCAACGCTGCATGCATGATCGCGTCCAAGGACCCGGTTTCTTACATCGCTTGCTTCTTGCCGGGATTGATCTCAATTCACTTTGTGGATCTTATTTCATATAATACATTGCTATGCAAGATAGCTATTTTGATTTGACACGACCGCAATCAAACGAACTCACGGGCCATACGAATTGAATTCGCCGATTCATCAGCTACGCGATTCAGAAACTTCGCCACGATCGGAACGGCATCGGCAGTGTTGCCTGAAAACAGGCGGTCATTAATTCTGCGAAGGAGCGGGGCAAGTTTTCCGAGAACCGCCTCGCCTTTCGGGGTCAGAACCAAAATAACTGCCCGTGTATCATTTACATCTTGAGTTTTCGCGATGAATTCTTTGTGTACAAGCTTGCCAACCTCAGAGGTTATGTGCGCCGCTGCCACGTGCAGGTGCCGGGAAACCGCGGTTATGCCCACGCGACCCTTTTTTTGCAGATACCACGTGGCCAGCAAGACGGAGAACTCCGCCGCGCTAAGCCCAACAGACTTGGCCAGTGCACGCCGTAGTGACTGCATTCCGGCGACCGCCGCAAAGAGATCGGCAACAAACTCCCGGAATTGAAGGTCCGTGCCGTCTACCAAAAACTGTGGAAGAGTTACCGTCAACGGCGCGTCAGCACTGGAACGCGACTTCGCGGGCCGTTTTCTCGGCGCGGACCTTAATGCTCGTTTTGGCGCCATCGGCTCTCTGTCCTGAAGCTTAGGTCACTCTTTTCCGGGTCGCGGTCGCCGCGCGTGGTCGCAAGGCAATATACGTTCTAACAGGTGGGGCGCCTATGCCGAGATTGAGCTTTTTTGGTCTTGAAAGCACCCGTTGTCCAACGCCGGTCGGCAAAAACGAACAAGTGGAAGGAACAATGTGGCACACAAGGCTCGACCGGTTTGCGACCTTCAGAAATTCGAAGCCTGGCGCTCCCCGCGTCATAACGCAAACTCTCCCACACGCTTAGTTGATTCACTCCGTTGATTATGTACAATACCTATGTTACGTACATTTACCAGCGCAAACTCGCGCGGAATTCGGCCAATTGCGAGCGGAGTACACGCAGATGAACGTCATCCAAAGCCAACGGGCAAAACAGGTTGACGCCCCCGCGCTGCGGACAGGCTCCGAGTACTTGCGTTCATTGCGCGATGGCCGCCGCGTTTATATCGACGGCGAGCAGGTCAAGGACGTAACCGAGCACCCGGCGTTGCGGCAGGCGGCGCGTTCTCTAGCTCATCTCTTTGATATTGCCGCAGATCCCGCCATGCGCGAGCGTATGACTTTTCCGTCGCCGAAGACCGGTGCGCCGGTGCTCCGGGCCTATCAGGTGCCCAAGTCGCATGCGGATCTCAAGTCACGCCGCCTGTTTTCGCAAACTTGGGCGGAAGCGACATTCGGCCTGATGGGGCGGACTCTAGACCACGTGGCCGGCTTCTTTTGCGGGTACACGGCAGTTCCCGAGGTCTTTGCCGCGGGCGGCCAGAAGTTCGCTGACAATCTGGCCGCGTTTTTCGAGCACATGCGCGATAACCATCGATACGCGAGCTATGCGATCGTTCCTCCGCAAATCGACCGCAGCAAACCTGCTCATAAGCAGGCCGATCCGACGCTCTACGCCGGCGTGATCAAGGAGCGTGACGACGGTATTGTGTTGAGAGGAGCCCAGCAACTGGCCACCGCAGGCGTTTACTCGGATTATATTTATCTCAGCTGCATACATCCGCTGCAGCCCGGCGATGAGAACTATGCAAATGGCGTCATGATTCCGGCCAATGCGCCAGGCCTAAAGCTCTACCCGCGACGCCCATTTGGAAACATCTCGGGCGATTCGTTCGACTACCCTCTCTCGTCCCGGTTCGATGAGACCGACTGCTTTGTCGTTCTCGACGACGTGTTTGTGCCGTGGGAGCATGTTTTCATTTATCGGAACATCGAAGCGTGTCGGGACCAGTGGTGGAAAACGCCGGCGCACCTCTACGGCAATCATCAGGCGCAAACACGTTATGCGACCAAGCTCAGATTCATGATTGGCCTCGCCAAACGCATGAATGAGATGACGGGCAACGACGGCAACCCGGCAGTGCAAATTCAGATGGGCGAACTCGCGTCTCTCGTCTCGATTGTGGAAAACATGCTCTTGTCGCACGAAACGAGCGCGAGCATCGATGCGAGCGGCGTTCTTTGGCCTTCGAAGACAGGCCTGTATTCCGTCATGGCTCTGCAATCGGAGCTGAATTCGCGAATGCTGGAGATCATTCGCGAACTGACCGGCGCTGCAATGATCACATTGCCGTCCTCGCATAAGGATTTTGCCAATCCCGAGATGAAGGGCGACATTGATCGTTTTATGCGCTCGTCGACCGTCGACGCGGAAAGCCGCGTCGCCGTGATGCGGATGGCCTGGGATTTCATCGGCTCGGAATTTGGCAGCCGGCACCAGCAATATGAGAAATTCTATGGAGGCGCGTCTTTCCTGGTAAAGCAAAGTGTGTATCGCAACTTTGATTTTGCCGGCGCTACGAAACTAGTGGACGCGGCCCTGAAGTTGCATTGAGGTGGCGTAACCCCAACCCGAGCGTAGCCCCGGGCTGGGGGTAACGGCGAGAGTTGCCGGATGCATAGAGGAACCTGACATGACGGACCATAAGCGTCAGGCATGGAGCGCCTTTAGCTTCGCTGCCGGCACCGCCCTCGTCGGCATCGCGCTGATCTGTGGCTTGATTCCGCTGGCTTCATCGCTCGCGCAACCTGCCGCAACGACGATCAACGTGGTGGTGCAGCCGGCCGCGACCGGTTTGCCGATGGTTGTCGCCGAGAAGAAAGGTATGTTGGCCAAGCGTAACATCGCCGCCAAATGGACCGTGTCGCAGGTGCCGATTTCCGACACCGTCAATACCCTCGGCCGGCAATACGATATCGCGATGGGAACCCAACCCGCCCTGATTGCCGCGGCCGGGAGCGGAATTCCGGTCGTCGTCATTACCGGGGGCGGCCTCGACACGCCACAAATTCCACTCGCCAACGTGGTGGCGCGGAAAGACAGCGGCATCACGAGCTTCAAGCAACTCGGAGGTAAGACCGTCGGCGCCCTGACCCTTACTGGCAATATCCACTTCGCTCTGCTCAGCGTCTTGCTAAAGGCAGGCGTCGACCTCGACAGCATCCATTGGGTGGTCGCGACGATTCCACAGCTGCCTGATCTCCTAAAGGCTGGCCGGGTCGAGGCCATCGAAGAGATCGAGCCGTTTGCCGGCATGGCAATCGGCGCCGGTGGTGTTGCGCTGGGCGACCCGTTCCGCGGCATCGGCGACCGGGCGTTCATCGGTTACTGGCTGGCACAGCGTGATTGGGCGAACAGGAACCAGGATCTGGTCCTGCGCGTGAACGATGCCATGAACGAGGCCAGTGATTGGATCCGCGCCAATGGCGATGAAGCCAGGGCGATCCTCGGCTCCTTTACGGGCCTGCAGGGTCCGGCATTGGAGAAGACACCGATCCCAGCGTTCAGCTTTGCGCCGACGGTCGCGGATTTGAAAAAAGAGATCGTTCCCGACCTGCAAGAGTGGAACGAAATATTGAAGCGCACGAGTGACATTCGGCCGGTCGAAGTCTCCAATCTGCTCCCGGCCTGGGTGAAATAACTTAGTTTGGGGCGAATAATCACTATGCGGCACGATCTCACACCGACCGAGCTTGCCGCTGAGTTGGCCAGCCACCTGACGCTGGAAGAACGCGCGATCGTCGATGCGGCGGGGTATGGCCGCCGCATCGGTTTCGGTGAACGGCCGGCCCTGCTCGTCGTTGATGTAACCTATGGCTTTTGCGGCAATACCCCCAAGCCGATCCTGGAATCGATTGCCGAGCAGCGGCGTTCGTGCGGGCAGCAAGCGTGGCAAGCCGTGGAACAGATGGCAGAGTTGATTGAGAAGGCGCGGCTCTCCAAAATTCCCGTTATTTTCAGCGCTATGGAAGATCCGTCGAGCCCCGAATATGAGCCTGGTCTGTGGGGCGCCAAGAACCGGCGCGGCGTCGAAGACGCTCGCGCGCGCCCGAGCAACACGGGCGACAATCAGATTGTCGCCGAGATTGCGCCGCGGCCCGGGGAAATGGTGCTCGCCAAAAACAAGCCGAGCATGTTCCACGGCACTGGCCTCCTGCCCTACCTGATTGCGCATCAGGTTGATTCACTCATCATCTGCGGCGGGGTGACCAGCGGATGCGTATATGCGACCGCGGTTGACGGCTTCTCCAACAATTACAAGATTGCGGTCGTCGCCGACGCGAGTTTTGACCGCGTGCAAACGCCGCACTGGGTATTTCTTGTCGATATCGATATGAAATACGGCGACGTGGTCACCACCGGCATGGCGATCGATCACATGAAAAGCTTGGGCTCATGACAGCGGCGCGGCCGGTAGCCAAAGCGGAGACCGAGTCGCCTCCGCCGGCGTTTGACGCAGCGAGCACCCGCACCGATCTCGCGTTTCGCTGCCGCGGCCTCGCGATCGACGTCGGTGTTGAGAGCCGCCGCATCGTCGCAGGACTCGATCTCGAGGTCCCACGGCGCCAGTTCCTCTGCATTCTCGGCGAGTCTGGCGTCGGCAAGACGACGTTGTTGCGCGTCTTCGGCGGCCTCGCCCCCGCGGCGCCTGGCTCGACCTTGGAGCTTAAAGGCCGGCCGATCGTTGGCCCCCCGGATGGGGCGGTGTTCGTGTTTCAGAACTATGCGGCCTCGCTACTGCCGTGGCGCTCCGCCCGGCGTAACGTCGAGCTTGGCCTGGAAGCCAGCTTGGCGGGACCGGAGCGTAAGGCGCGGGCGATGGCGGCGCTGGAGTTGGTCAAGCTTGCGGATCGCGCCGACGACTACCCATGGCAACTCTCCGGAGGCATGCAGCAGCGCGTTCAGCTCGCGCGAGCGCTCGCCGTCAAACCCGAGCTGTTGTTGATGGATGAGCCGTTCGGGGCGTTGGACGCCATGACGCGCGAGATCCTGCAGGTTGAGCTGCGCCGGATCCAGCGCGAGTCCGGAGCCACAATCATCTTTATCACCCACGACGTTGACGAGGCGGTGTTCCTCGCCGACCGGCTGGTGGTGCTCAAGGGCAAACCGGCATCGATCGGACTGGATTTGCTGAGCGATTTGCCGGTCGGGCGCGATCAGGTGCGGACCAAGGAATCTCCCGAGTATTTGAAATTGCGGCACTTGGTTTACGACGCCGTCCGGCGCAGCGGCGACTGACATGCGCAAAGCGATGCTCAGCCGCGTCAATCTTCCCGGCCTCGCCGTCATCGTCATCGCAATTGCGCTATGGCAGCTCTATGCCTCGACCATCGGCGCGCGCTTCGACAGCATCGCCTCCAGCACGGCTATTCTCTCAGCCATCAAGGGTTCGTTTGCTGACGGCGTGCTGCTCGAGCAACTGTCACATACTGCGTCCATTGCGCTCGCGGGCTGGGTCATTGCCAGTGCACTTGGCTTCACCATAGGATTGCTGATCGGCGTTTCCAACACGGCTTGGACCTATTCGCTGGCGAGCCTTGATGTGCTGCGCTCCATCCCGTCAATTTCTTTCGTTCCTGTCGCGGTCCTGTGGTTTGGATTCTCCGTGACGACGGAGCTGATCATCGTCGTTTACGTCAGCCTGTGGCCAGTGTTGTTGGGCACGCTGAGCAGTGTCCATTCCGCGCCCGCCGGGCTCGTCGACGTCTC
>JAFAXD010000407.1 GCA_019241285.1 Xanthobacteraceae bacterium
CGATCCAGCGACGTTCCACCACCGCTGTTCGCCGGCCCGATTGCGCCATGTGCCAGGCCAACAGCTTGCCGCTCTCGCCACTACCCAGGATCAGAATGTCGAATTGTTCCGGTCGAGACATGATCGTCCTTGCTGAGTTGCCGTTCATGGATTGAGTGTCGTAACCGCCACTCCCGCGTTCAGGCGGCCAGCCTGTGTCGGCGGATGAGCTGATCGGCGACATCGTTGAGGTCGTTACCGACAATGTGCGGTTGAGGGCCGACGCCGAGCACATCATTACCGACGCGCTTGATCAGCGCAGCTTCCCAGCCGGCCGCGACGGCGCCCAGCGTGTCCCAGGGGTGACAGGCGATGAGACAGAATTGAGACGGCTGGGCGCCAAGCTCTTTTTCGACATAGGCATAAGCCTGGCGCGACGGCTTGTGATGCTTCACACCATCCGCGCTGAACCGTCGCTCGAACAGATCAACAATGCCGCCATGTTGAAGCTGGCGATTCTGCACCTCAAGCAAATTATCGGTGAGCGTGAAAAGCCGGAACCCCGCATCACGCAATTTGCGCAGCGCCGCCGGAACCTCACGATGCGGCGGCATTGTGGAAAACTTTTCCGTAAGCTCCATCTTGTCGTTGTCGGTGATCTTGATGCCCCGCGTATCGGCGAGCATTTTCATGACGGCCGCGCCGATATCCGTGAACGGAACGTAGCATCCCGCGACCGTCAAGGCGGCGGAATACATGATGAGGTTGGCAAACCAGAGTCGCATGGCAGCCCTTTCTCCAAAGATGCGCTCAAAAATCGGCTCCATCGTTTCAAGGTCGAGAAGCGTCTCGTTGACATCGAAGACGATCAAGGGGAGGGCGGCCATGTTATGAGACTCCTGTGTGCTGCGCTTGATCCAGTTTGCGTTAGCTTGTCAGTTCTTGCTCTTGAGCCGGTCGCGGTGTGCGGCCTGTTTGGCGCGGTTGCCGCAGACGGCCATGCTGCACCATCGTCGCGCTCGCCTGCGCGTATGATCGGCAAATACCAGCGTGCAGCTCTGTCCCTCGCAGGCTTTCACATTGGCGAAATCTTCGTCACACACGAGCTGCGCTAACGCTTCGCCGAGCGGGAGCAGCAGAGATTCGGGAGATCGCCAGCGCCGCATCGTTCGCAGCTCGAAGTGGTCCCCATTGCTACGATGATGCCGTGTTATTTGGTTGAATGCTTCGTCTCGCTCCAAGAGCCTGTTCAAAGGCCCCAGTTCCTGTAGCGCCTTGGGCGGGAGCGATCGGCCCATATGTTTGCGAACGAAGCCTCTGAACCATTCACGCAGCGCACGCGCCTGATCCGCAACCCTGTCCACCTCTCCCGGCATTGCTCGCGCCTTCAGCTCGTCGAGTGCATCTGTTGGGACAAGCTTGGCTTGAGCCAGCCATCTCAACAGCCCATCGCCGTCGTCGAGCCAGTCAACAGGTGTATCGACCGGCGTTGCGATGGAGTTCAAAAAATCGAGGCCGAGCGAGTCGGCGATGAAAATCGCAGGCGGTCTGTGTTGCATGATTGGCCCCCTTCACGAAGCAAACGAAAGAGGTATCCAATAACCTGTCAGACGCCGGTTGACAAGTTATGATCCCCTTGGCATAGCCAGTCAAGCGCTTTCCAACTGGTCGTGGGCCAGTGGTGCTCCGTCTTCAGGAACAGCAGGATGGCGATCCAGGATGTGAGCGTGGTGCTGGCCCATGGCGCATGGGCGGACGGATCAAGCTGGGCACATGTCATCACTGCACTCAAAGCTCAGTCCGTGAAGGTGTTGGCGGCGCCGCTTCCGCTCACCTCTTTGGCTGATGATGTCGCTGCTCTCAACCGCAGCCTGGATCGGACGCAAGGGCCAATCGTCTTGGCGGGACACGCCTATGCGGGTGCCGTCATCGCCCTCGCGCGTCCGGAGCGCGTCAAGGCGTTGGTCTACGTAACCGCTCTTGCTCCCGATCAGGGCGAGAAGGTTGCGGACGTGTTCTATCGCATTGAGCCCCATCCTGAGGCGCCTAAGCTCGCGCCCGACAGCAACGGTTTGATTTGGCTGCCGGACAACGCATTCGCGGCGGCGTTCGCGCAGAATGCCTCAGCGGAGGAGCGCGCCGTGCTGGCGGCGGTGCAGCGGCCGATTTCGCTGAGTTGCATCACTGTCCCGGTCGGGCGTCCGCTCTGGAAGTATATTCCGAGCTGGTTTCTTGTTGCCGAACAGGACCGGATGATCGCGCCCGAAACGCAGCGCTACATGGCGCAGCGGATGAAGGCCAAGATAACGGCGCATGCCGTTGATCACACCCCGAGCGTCACCGCTCCAGGTGTTGTGGTCGACATTATCCGCGATGCGATCCAGTGGGTAACAACCAATTGAAGCAAGCGCTCGCGATGGTGACCGTCCGGTACCGCGCCATATGATAACCGTATCAATCTAGCTTAATTGGTTACAAAAGCAGGAGGGTTTAATGGCCCCCATTCGATACCGCGCGGTAGATATCGATAGCTTCAACATTTTCTATCGCGAAGCCGGGCCGCCCAATGCATCGAATTTGCTGCTATTGCACGGCTTTCCGAGCGCGGGCCACATGTTCCGCGACCTGATCCCGCTGCTTGCCGACAGATTTCATATCGTTGCCCCGGACCTTCCCGGATTCGGTCAGTCTGACATGCCGCCACGGGAAAAATTCAAATACACGTTCGACAATATCGCCCGTGTCATCGAGCGCTTTACCGAGGTCATCGGCTTCGATCGGTTCGCCGTCTATGTCTTTGACTACGGTGCGCCGACCGGGTTCCGGCTCGCCGTCCGCCATCCCGAGCGGATTACGGCGATCATCTCGCAAAATGGCAACGCCTACGAGGAAGGCCTCAGCGAGGGCTGGACGCCGATCAGGGCCTATTGGCAGGACCCCTCGCAGGCGAACCGAAACGCACTGCGTGCCTTCCTCACGCCGGAGACAACCCGCTGGCAGTACACCCATGGCATGCCCGACCCGACGATCGTGTCGCCGGATGGTCAGAACCTCGACAACTTCTACCTTGCCCGGCCCGGTGCTGATGAAATCCAGCTCGACCTATTCGGAGATTACAAAAGCAACGTCGCGCTCTATCCCAGCTTTCAGAAGTATTTCCGCACGCATCAGCCGCCGCTGCTGGCGGTGTGGGGCAAGAATGATCCATTCTTTATTCCGCCGGGCGCCGAGGCGTTCAAGCGCGACAATCCGCGCGCGGTGGTACGATTTCTCGACACTGGCCACTTCGCACTGGAAACACACGCGCGCCAGATCGCGGACAGCATCCGCGACTTCCTCAAGTAAGTTAAGCGAAGCCGGCTACGGGTGTTAAGACCTGATGGGAGAACCGAGATGACTGTCACGGCCCCGTCGGTGTGCGTGTTCGATGTCAACGAGACACTGATCGATATCGAATTCATCGCACCAATGTTTCAACGAGTGTTTGGCGATCGCAAAGTTCTGCGCGAATGGTTCGGACAACTCATCCTCTATTCCGAAGCCATAACCCTGTCGGGGTCCTACACACCGTTCTTCACGCTGGGACAGGGCGTGCTTCGAATGCTGGGTTCGATCTACAACGTCTCCGTTACCGAGACGGACATTGATGAGTTGAGAACGCGAATGCTCACAATGCCGGCGCACGCCGATGTGCCGGCGGGGCTGCAGCAATTGAAGGATGCGGGGTTCCGCTTGGTGACGTGCACCAATTCGCCGCCCGATCCGCAGGCGAGCCCGCTCAAGCACGCAGGAATCGACGGCTGGTTTGAAAAGTCTTTCAGTGTCGACGGCGTTCGCCGCTTCAAGCCTGCTCCGCAGGTCTACCGTAAGGTGGCCGAAGAACTCGGTGTTCAGCCGGCCGAGATATGCATGGTGGCGTCGCACGTGTGGGACACCATTGGTGCGCAGAGTATTGGCTGTTCTGGAGTCCTGATCGCGCGGCCCGGCAATGCTCCTCTGCCCGTGCATGGGCTACCGCAGCCGGATGTTGTCGCACCAGACCTGCCCGAGGCAGCAGCTAAAATGATCAAGCTTTGGCGTTGAACGCGAGCCGTCGCGAAACTGGAGTGAACGTTTCGGTATGACTTTACTCGCCCATGCCAGAAAACTTGCGTCGCCTCTACCCGTTCCTGCGACGTGGTACGCCATTCCGCTTCGACTGATCGTTGGATTTGGCTTTATGCAACACGGCTTTGCAAAGCTTGCCCGCGGGCCGGAGGACTTCATCAATGTGCTACATGCCATCGGCGTTCCCGTCCCGTTTTTGCTGGGCTGGGCGACGATCATTGTCGAGCTTCTTGGAGGGCTGTTCATCCTGCTCGGGGCGTTCGTCCCTCTGGTGACGATACCGATGATCGCCGTCCTGGTTGTCGCGATATTTTCCGTGCACCTTCCCAACGGCTTCAGTTCGATCAAGCTGCAATCCTTCGATGCTGCTGGCGCTCATTTTGGACAGCCGGGATACGAGACGGACCTTCTTTATATCGCGGGCCTTGTCGCACTTTGTCTGGGCGGCGCCGGCCCATATTCAGTCGATGGGCTTCTGGGCAGGCTGAGAAGCGCATCGTGCAGTGGAAGCTAGATGTCGAATAGGGGCACCACCGTGCCACATGCGAGGCGGACTCCGGAGCGGCTCAGTGCGTTCTCTGACGGCGTATTTGCCGTTCTCATAACAGTGCTCGTTTTGGATCTGCGCCCGCCCGAGCTTCCGAGCTTCAAGGCGCTGTTGTCACTCTGGCCCACGTGGCTCAGCTACGCCGTCAGCTATGTGTTCATTGCCATTGTGTGGACCAACCACCATCACGTCTTGCACTATGCCACGGAGGCGACCCCGCGTCTCATGTGGTTCAATTTCGCGCACCTGTTTTCGGTGTCGCTGCTTCCGTTCTCTACCGCCTGGATGGCGACGAGCGAATTGGCACCGCAGCCGGTCGCCTTCTATGCGGCGGTCTTCTTCCTCGTCAACGTAACTTACATTTGTTTGCTTCGGGAACTCATCGATCGGGCTCCCCTCGACGATGTCGCCCCGAGCGAACGCAGGATCATGCGAATCCGATCAATCGTCACGTTGTGCACGTTCGGCGCCGCCGCGATCTTTGCACTGAAATATCCATTGATTGGGCTCGCAATGTGTATTTGTTGCCTGATTGTTTATCTGAGGCCTGAAGCACCGCTGCGGGCGAATAAGGGCTAAAGCATCCATGCCGGCAAGGCCTCGATGCACGGGCCGGCATAGCTCAATCGCCCAGCACCGTCACTGAATGCGCATCGGCAGGCTTTGCAGGCGCAGTTCGCCCACAGCTCCGCCGTAGACCGGCTTGAAATCGGGGTCACGCAGCCGCGCGTTCGGGAAGCGGGCCAACAGGTGCGTAACCGCGATGGTAATGGTCGAGCGGCCGAGAATATTGCCAATGCAGTGATGCGGCCCTGAACCAAACGACATAATACGCTGTGGTTTGCGGTGAATGTCAAAGCGCAGCGGGTGGGGAAAAACATCCGGATCGTAGTTTGGGGCGAGTGGCGACGGGCGTACGACGGTTCCTTTGGGAATGCGCGTTCCGCCAACTTCAGTGTCGCGTGTGGCGATGCGTGGGAAGGTGAAATAGCCGTTGCTGCCGAGCCGCAGGCACTCTTCGATCGCATCAGGAATGAGGCGCGGGTCGTCGATCAATTCCCGGCGCTGGTTATCGTGCGTGTAGAGCAGATACAACACCCCGCCGGCGGCGCGGCTGGTCGCCGACAGCGACGCTCCGCAGATTCCGAAAATCTGGTCAAACAATTCGCGATCGCTGAGCCTGTCGCCTTGGTCGCGGGCGTTGACCAAGTCGCTAATGAAATCCGAACGTGGGCTGACCCGGCGTTCGTCGATAATCACTCTGATCTCTGCCATGGCCCGGTCGAAGGCCGCTCGCAGTTCCGGCGCCCAGGTTTCACCCGGTTTGACGTAGGTGGTACCGGGGATGAGATCGTGAAATCCGATAAATATGGCCTTGCGCCGTTCGTCCATGTTGATCATGGCGTCAAGCAGCGCGCGAACAACAAGGTGGGCGCCGTAGTCCTGCATGCCATCGAATTCGGGGCCATTGGCTTCGATGCTGTCGAGCATGCCGTCGACGATTCTGCCGATGCTCTCTTCCAACTGCGCGATCCGGCGCGAAGAAAATGCCGGCATGAGCAGCCGGCGAACGCGGGCGTGCTGCTCGCCGTCCATTTGCGTCACGAAATGGGCGTCCATGATCTTGTTGAACTGTTCCCATCCGGGGCCGCGCGGCATCTCGGAGGCGAATGTCTCGGTATCCGAAAACACCTGACGCACGTCCGCATAGCGGCCCACCACGAGCTGCGGTCGTTGTCCTGGCCCGACCATGTAGAACGGGCGCCGGCGCGCCCATTCGGCCATATAGCGGTGTGCGTTCGCCTTGAACGCGGCGCTGCCCGGGTCGAGCTCAACCACGTTGTCGGCATCGATCTGCGTCGACAGGCTCATTCTCCAACTCCACAATGATATGCGGGTAGCACCGGGCTACAGGTTCAGCAGCCGCTCCGCGTTGCCGTGCGCGATGCGCTCCCGGTCCGCTGGGCTAATCGGCAACTGGTCGAGAAACGTGCGCGCTTCCACCATCGATCCGTACGGATGGTCGACCGAGAACATGATCCGATCGACGCCGACCTCCAGGTACAGGTCGAGAAATGTGGCCGGGAAATTAAAGCCGCCAAAGGTGTAGTGCACATTTTCCCGCAGATAGGCGGCAAACGGACGGGCAAGTTTGGTCATCTCCGGCGGAAAGTGCCTGTTCATCCGTGGCAGCATGAAGGGAACGGCTTCGCCGAGATGCCCGACCACGACTTGCAGCTTGGGATAGCGGTCAAACACGCCGCCGAGGATCATGCGAATGAGATGAACCCCCGTTTCGATGTGCCAGCCCCAGCCCGCGGCAGCAAATACCGCGCTCACCGTTGGAGAAAAACCGCCATAGAGCACATCGACGACGGGCTTCGCCGGCACCGTCGGATGCAGATAGATCGGGACATTGAGCGCTTCGGCGCGCTCCAGGATCGGCGAGAAGTATTTGTCGTCCAGATAGCGGCCGCGCGTGTGCCCGTTGATGAGCGTGCCCTTGAAGCCCTGCTGTTTGACTCTGCGATCCAATTCATCAGCCGCTTCCTCAGGGGCTGCGACCGGCAAACAGGCAAAGGCGGCAAACCGCTTTGGATTTTTCTTCACAGCGTTGGCAAGAAAATCGTTCGACTCGCGAGCGATCGCGACTTGCTCTTCCACATCGGCTTGCTCGACGCCGGGCGCATTGAGCGAGAGCACTTGTACATCGATACCGGCGGCGTCCATCTCCGCCAAGCGGCCGTCTCCCACGTCCTGCAGTTGCTGCATGATCTTTGCGCCGTGCGGGCCCGTATTGCGCATTCGTTCAATGAACTCGCGGCCCGGTCCGGCCAGGAAGCCCGGGCTCGCAAAATGCTCTTCAAGCGTGATGGTCCTCAATGTCGTTCCTTTCCGCGGCAGCTTGCTCGCAGTATCGCGATCGCCCTGGGCAATCGCTGGGATCGGTATCGCGGCCGAGGCCGCGCCGATCGATGCAGCGTATATGAAGTCGCGCCGATTCATGACGGTCCTTCCCGGCTTATGGGAAGCCCCTACCGGGATTAGTTCAGCCGGTCGCTGATCTTGGCGAGGCCAGCGTTGGCACAGGCTTCGTCCTTGTCGCCTCCGGGAGCACCGCTGACGCCGATGGCGCCGATCGTCTCGTCGCCGGCCTTTATCGGCAACCCGCCGGTCGCCGTGACGAGCTGTGTGTCATAGAGCGTGGGATTGAAGGCGCCTGGGGCCGCGACCTGCTTGGCCAGTTCTCCCGTCGAAATGCGCCGTACGGCTGCCGTGTAGGCCTTGCGACGACTGAGGCGACGGCTCAGCGCACTGGCACCGTCGCCGACGAGGAGGAGTTTTGGGTTACCGACTCTATCTACGATCGAGACGGAAATGACGTAGCCCTGCTGCTTGCAGGATGCGACCGCCGCTTGTGCGGCTTCGACCGCCAAGGCGGCGGGAAGGATTTTGAAGGTCTCGGTCGGTAGGGGCTCGGCCGGTACTACTGTGACGCTGGTGAGAAGTACGATAGAGGCGACTGGCGCGGACGCGCGGAAGCGGGTCATGGACGTCCTCCCGATGGCAGCTGCGGTTTTTATGCAGACGTCTATATCACAACGAAGCGCTCGCGAGCCATGGTCGACCCGTTTACCGGATCGCGCAGGTGCACGCATGTGACCGGGGTCATATGCCGGTCAAGCATGGATGTTAAGATAATCATATTGTTGCTGGGTCCCGCACAATTTGGGAGATGACTGATGCCGCGTTATCTGAAAGTGGCCCTTATCGCTTTGACTGTGCTGAATACGTTCGCATTGGCCATCAACATTTCGCATCCCACCAAGGCGGCGGTCGGAGCCAAGTCCTACGAGGACCTGCTGGAGGACCCGGACTTTACGCTTGCCGTGCAGGCCGTGATTGAAAAGTGCAAGGTCAATTTAGATATTGCAAAGCTGCAGTGCGGGCCGCAAAAATAGTTCTCCGAAACGGGGGCGACGAGAGCGAATTGGCTTGGGTCGGATGACAATCCAACGTTTGTCGTCGTGGTTCATCGCGCCGGCATCATGCGCGGTTCTGACGTTTGGGATCGCGACGGCGAGCGGGCAGGACAGGGGTACTCTCAATCCCGAGCCGCTCCCGCCGCTCACCAAAACTCCCGGGCCCAGCACGCTCGCCAAAGAGCTCTTCGCACGCAAAACGGCGCCATCCGCGGGATCGGCACACTCAATCGGCTTTTACTCCAGAGGCTGCATCGCCGGCGCGGTTGCACTGCCGATCAACGGCGAGACGTGGCAGGTGATGCGCGTCTCGCGCAATCGCTATTACGGCCATCCCGAGCTCATCAAATTCATCGAACAATTGGCCGGCAAGAGCATGACCACCGGTTGGCCTGGTCTCCTCATCGGCGACATGTCGCAACCACGCGGTGGGCCGCTCATTGCCGGCCACGCCAGCCATCAGGTCGGGCTCGACGCTGATATCTGGCTTACGCCGATGCCTGCGCGCGATCTCACCCCCCAACAACGCGAAGAGATGATGGCGACAATGGTGGTTGCCGCGGACCGGAAGGATGTTGATCCAAAGGTGTGGAGCCCGGCTCACTTCGCGCTGATCAAGGCCGCCGCTGAAGACCCCCGCATCAATCGCGTCTTCGTGAACCCCGCCATCAAGAAAGCGCTTTGCCGCGACGCGGGTGACGATCGCAGCTGGCTAGGCAAAGTTCAGCCGTGGCTCGGACATGACTGGCACTTTCATGTTCGCCTCGATTGTCCGTCCGACAGCCCGGACTGCGAGTCCCAGCCGCCGCGCCCCGAGGGCGATGGCTGCCATACCAAAGAGATGGATCGCTGGGCCAACAACATTCTGCTGGAGCATTCGAACCCGCATGCGGGGCCGCAGATGTCCAAATTGCCAAAAGCCTGCTGGGACGTATTGAACGCGCCGTAGCGCAAGGCAGAAGCTTCGGGCGCCGCTTACGCGCAATAAAACTCGCCGCCGTAATGCGCGGCCAATGCGGCGCTCAGGTGCGGCATCGCTGCGCGCACGTCCGCCGTTGTCGGGGCCGCTTTGCGCAGGACAGTCAGAAGCTCAGCTTCCAACGCCGACAGATCGACCGTCACCAGGGCACCATCGCGCACCACCTCGCGACCATCGACGAACAGGCCTTTGACATGTTGATGCGTGGCTTTGGCGAGCAATAGCTGCAACGGTGATATGTCCGGCTCGACCAACTCAGCCGAGAGCGCATCCCAATCAAGCAGCAACAAATCGGCCGGCGCGCCAGCCGCGATACGACCGCCATCGGTGCGGCCGGTCACCGCGAAGCGGCCGTGTTCGAAGCCGAAGCGGAGCAGATCGCTGCGCGGCACCCGGATGTCGAAGCCGCGTGCCTTGTGCACCGCGTAGGCAAGCCGCATCTCGCGCAGCGCGTCTTCATCCTCGTCAAACGCGAGGCCATCGAGCCCCA
>JAFAXD010000509.1 GCA_019241285.1 Xanthobacteraceae bacterium
GATGGATGGCGAAGCGCTCCGCGTTCCCGCCGCGACGCTGGCGCGGGTGATGGACGAGACCCCCGCGGTGCGGCGCCAACTTTTGAGCTATGTCCACGTTTTGCTGGTGCAGAACGCGCAGGCGGTCCTGTGCAACGCACGCCACGAGGTGGTGGAGCGCTTGTCCCGCTGGTTGCTGCTCGCCCGCGACCGCCTCGACGAGGACGCCATCCCGGTGACCCACGAAGTCCTGTCGATGATGCTGGGCGTTCGCCGCGCCGGGATCACCGATGCGCTTGCCAGTCTGGAGCGCGATGGGGCGGTCCGCCGCGAGCGCGGATCGGTTGAGATTGCCGACCGGGCGGCACTGGAGCGGCGCGCCTGTGAATGTTACGCCATTATTGCCGGTGAATTTCGCCGTCTGCTCGAGACCCACCCGGGCGGCTACACGCTGGCTAGCTGACCGAACCAGCTCGGTTACCCGCCGCTCGCCCCTGCCGTTTTTTGAACTGAAAATTGATAAGAGGCCGGTATAACTACGCCGTCCTCTTACTGCGGTGCAGCGTTTTCCATCGATGTTGTCTCCGCTCAATACGAGCTTGCGCGAACGCTTGGCACGCGCCCTCGAGATCCCGCGTGTGCTGCGCCGGGTCGTGCGCGCGCGCGAGTCGAGCCTGGTCGTACTTGCGCTTATTATCGGGGTGTTGGCAGGAGTGGGCGTGGTGGCGATGAGCGACGCCACGAACGTCCTGCATTGGCTCTTCTTCGACATTCCCTGGAAGAACCGGCTGTCGGCCGAGGAGTTTGTCGATCCGCGCCTGGCCGTCGCAGTCCCAACAATCGGCGGTTTGATCTTCGGGTTCGCGCTCCTGCTGGTCTCGCGCTGGCGCCCGCAGCGCGAGGTCGATCCGATCGAAGCCAACGCGCTGCATGGTGGCCGCATGTCGCTGCGCGGCAGCTTCAACGTCGTTTTGCAGACCATCTGGTCCTGCGGCGTCGGCGCCTCGGTCGGACTCGAAGCCGGATACACCCAGCTGGGCGGCGGAATGGCTTCGCGCCTCGGACAGGCTTTTCGCCTGCGCCGTGGCGACCTGCGCATCCTGGTCGGATGCGGCGCCGCCGCTGCCATCGCCGGGGCATTTGGGGCACCCCTCGCCGGCGCATTCTACGGCTTCGAGCTGGTGGTCGGAACTTATTCGGTTGCGAGCCTCGCTCCGGTCGGAATTGCAGCGCTCACCGGCTATCTGGTCGTGCGCGCGCTCGATCCGGCCTCGCTCGGGATCGAAACGATCTACGTCTCGAAGGTGATCGCGTCTGATCTGGCCTTGGCGGCAGCCGTGGGTCTTGCCGCCGCAGCCGTTGGCATCGTGGTGATGCGTGGGGTCGGGCTGTCGGAACCGCTGCTCGCAAAACTCCACATCAAGCAGTACCTGCGCCCTGCCCTCGGCGGTTTGCTGGTCGGACTCATGGCCTTGGTCACGCCGCACGTGCTGGGCTCGGGACACGGAGCGATCCACATCGCCGCGATGGTCGACCAACCGATCCGCGTGGTCGCAATCATGTTCGTGTTGAAATGCGCGGCGTCGATCGTCTCGCTGGGCTCCGGCTTCCGCGGCGGATTGTTCTTTACCTCGCTCCTGATCGGTGCGCTCGGTGGCCGGCTGTTCGCCAACCTGGTCACCCTCGCCTGGCCCGCACTGGGGCTCGACCCGCACATCTACGCCATCATCGGGATGGGCGCCCTGTCTGCTTCAGTCATCGGCGCCCCGCTGACGATGACGTTCATCGCACTCGAAACGACGGGTGATTTCTGGCTCACCGCCGCGGTGCTGATCGCGGTGATTGTCTCGACCCAGGTGACGCGCGAAATCTTCGGCTACTCGTTCGCCACTTGGCGTTTCCATCTGCGCGGCGAAACCATCCGCAGCGCCGCTGATATCGGCTGGATCCGCGAGCTCACGGTGCGGCGGATGATGCGAACCGACGTGCGGACGGTCGCCTCCCACACGACGGTCGGCCGCTTCCGCCTCGTGTTTCCGTTGGGGTCCACAGCGCAAGTGGTCGTTGTCGACGAGCATCGACGCTATGCCGGAATGGCTCTCGTCGCCGAGGCGCACGCGTCCGAACTCGACCCGGCGCTGCCGATCAAGAATATCCTTCACTACGCCGACGCTGCCCTGCTTCCCACTATGACGGTGAAAGAAGCAGTGATCGCGTTCGACAAAGCTGAAGCTGAGGCGCTCGCGGTGATCGAATCGGTCGAGACGCGCCGCGTTGTTGGTTTGCTGAGTGAGACCTACACGTTGCGCCGCTATTCCGATGAGCTCGAGCTGCAGCGACAGAGCTTGGTCGGGGATTGAGACCGTGCCGCCTGCTCAGTCGATCTCGTCGAGACGGATTGAAAAGCCCGGCAGTGCAGGCGTTGTGAGCAGATCTTGCGGTCCGCGCTCCGTGATCGATGACCATCCGTCTCCGCTCGGTCCGCTGTGCACCCAAGTCGAACGCGTATTGGCGTCAACGACCCAAAATTCCTTCACGCGATGGCGGGCATAGAGGCGGGCCTTGAGCCCCTTGTCATAGGCGAGGCTTGATGCCGCAACCTCAACAACGAGGTTGGCTTCGCCAGGCTCGAGTTGGGCAAACCGGGTCGGCCGTTTGAAGACCAGCTTAGGAAAAACCGCAATATCCGGTTCAAGCATGACCGTGTCGGTGAGGCGCAACGTCGTTGTGACGCCCATTGTCAAATGGCTCGGAAGCGCGCGGGCAATTGCGATGTAGAGGGCCGACTTTATGCGCTCATGGGCAATTTCCTCGACCGCCCTGGCAATGATTTGTCCCTCGACCAGCTCGAACTTCTCGTCC
>JAFAXD010000530.1 GCA_019241285.1 Xanthobacteraceae bacterium
GGGCGCTGCCGGCGGTGTGAGCCCGAGCCGATGTCAATGCGCAGGACGCCTATCGACATGACCGTCCAAAGGTTCTGGGCTTTCTACTCTTACCTCAGTTGCTCTGATTTTAGGAGCCGCCCATTGGACGTACTGTGCCTCCAAAAGGCATAGCATTTTCCATGAACGCTCGGCGTTGGGCATCGTTGAAGTGTGTTTCGGAGTACTTCTCGATTATGTCCACCGCCCAGTGGCGAATCGACGTGTCTTCATTTTTGGGTGGCGCGCGCAAAACGCTAACCCCTATCTCGATCATTTGCGCATCTAGTGCGCGCCGGCTGGCAATGTATTGGGCGGCGACAGTAATGCAGCCAACCACTATGGTAGCGATCACAGCTAAAACAGGGGCCGTTTCCACCCAGGCGCGGAACCGTCTGATCTCCGGTTCGACGGCGGATAAACCAGCATCGTTATTTGTCATCTTCGCACTCGCTTGCTCATGGCCAATCAGCATTGGCCGTATCGCAATAAAGTATCAAAATAACGTCGGTGACGCATCTACGAGACGAGGACGTCATTCTCTCGAAGCAAGAGGTGGCTCCGACAGAGGTGGCTCCGCTATGCGCATGCAGCTCACGCGCTCATGCCGCCGTCAGCCATCAGGATCGAGCCGGTGGTGAAGCTGCTTTGATCGGAGGCGAGGAACAGCGCAGCGCGCGCGATCTCGTCGGGCTGCGCGTGCCGGTGCAGCGGGATTGCTTCGTTGAGCATGGCGGTGGCGTCGCGGCCCACCAGGCGGCTGATGCCGTGCTCGATGTTGAGCTGGAACTCGTTGTCGATCGGGCCCGGATGCAATGTGTTGACGCGGATGTTGCGGCGCGCGGCACCCTTGGCGACGCTGCGCATCAGGCCGACCTGCGCGTGCTTGGCTGTCACGTAGGCGCAAGCGCCGCCGCCGTCGCCGCGCACGCCGACGATGCTCGAGGTGATGATGATACTGCCGCCGTCGTTCATCTGCGGCAGGGCGTAGCGGCAGGCGAGGAAGGCGCCGCGCACGTGCACGGCAATCACGGAGTCGAAGACGTCTTCCGGATAGTCCTGGACCGGTGCGACCACGCCGGAGGTGCCGGCGTTGCTGAAGAGGACATCGATCTTGCCCCACTTGGCAACCGTCGCATCCACATAGGCTTTGGTCGCGGCAGCCTGGCTCACGTCGGCGGCGTGGGTCGCGACGTTGGAACTGCCGAGCCCCTGCGCGGCGCGCTGCAGATCGCTCTCTCGCAGGTCAACCAGCATGACCTTGGCGCCTTCGCGCACGAACGCACGCGCGCTTGCCAGGCCGACACTGCCAGCGCCGCCGGTGATGATCGAAACTTTTCCGTCAAGCAATCCCATGCATCAACTACTCCGCGGCCGAGGCGAGCGCCGGCCGCAATTCAGTGACAGAGGTGAGACGTGATAGATTCTGCAGCGCGTCAAACAACGCGGGTGCGCGGTCTTGGCTGACCGTAGCGGCGGCGCAATCGGCGAACTTCCGCCACAGCACATCGCGCGCAACGCCGCGCTTGAAATGCCCGCGCGGCTCGTAGACCGGCAGCGATGCAAGGGCACGGCCATCGGCGAGCGTGATCCGCACTTGATCGAACGGCGAGCGGGTCGGCTCTTCCGGATCCTTCTCGGTCAAGGGATGAATGCGGACCTTGTCGAAGAAGGCCTGCACCTCGGGCCGCGTCACGAAGCCATCGCTCACCTCGTCGGCGCCGCAGCGGCCAGCGAGTGCCGCCGCGGCCATGGCGAACTCGGCGCTGAACTTCGCCTCCAGCGCGGTCTTTGGCCGGTGATTGCGCAGCACCTTGGTGGAGTTGATCGAGAGGTCGACCTCGACGTTCGCAATGTCGCCGGCCGCGATGTTGTTGGCCGCGCAGGTATCGATCATCGCATCAAGAATCCGATGCGACCCGAAACACATCGGGTAAAGCTTGACGTTGATGCCGAATTTCTCGATGCGCCACGGGGCACCGAGGTGCGCCGGCCGGCTTGTATCAACTAATCCAGCGGGCGAGACGGCGCGCAGGAAGCCGAGGTCGTGCTCCACGGCATCGGCCGATGCGGTCAGGCCCGCTTGCGCCAGGCGCGTCGCCGTGAGGCCGGACTGCGCGGTGCGGCCAAGATGGAACGGCTTGGTCATCGAGCCGAAATTGGCAACCACGCCGGAGGAGAGCGATGCGGCGATCCCCACTGCGCGGGTCGCAAGCTCCGCATCAAGCTTACGCAGCACCGCGGATGCGGCAGCCGTCGCGAGCGTTCCGTACACGGCGGAGGGGTGCCAGCCTTTCTGGTGCAGAGAATCCGGCTCGCGCTCGACCAGCTCGGCCCACACCTCGTAGCCGGCGACGTAAGCGGCGATCATCTGTTTGCCGTCGGCGCCGACCTCCTGGGCTTCGGCGAGGATCGCCGGAACCAGCACGGCGCTGGGATGGCCGTTCAGTCCAGTGTCGTCATAATCGAGGGCATGCGCCGCCGCGCCGTAGATCAACGCGAGGTCGGGCGCGGCGAGCCCGGTCTCGCCGAACTCCGCGAGCCGCGCGACCGGACCGGCAAAGCCGACGGATTTCGCGACCACGCTCGCCACCGGCTCGGCGAGGCCGGCCAGCATGACGCCCACGCAATCGATGAACCCGCGCGTAACCGTCTCGACAGCGCCAGCCGGAACACGCTCGAACCGGAGGCCGGCGACGAACTCGCCGATTTCTCGGGTGAGACCCATGGTGTCCTCCCTGATTGTTGCTCGTGTTCTAACAGACCCGCCGCGTTACCACGATGGCCCAGCCTCACGCCAATGGATGGCTGCATTGCAAGCCATCATGGCTTTGCCCGCCGATGATCTTGCCGTGACCCGAGCCCGGTCGTAGCCTTTGAACGGCGTTGCGTCCGGGGAGGAGCTATGCGCATCGAGGGCATTCTTCGTGCTCTATTTGCCGCGTCCGCAAGCTTGCTTGCGTCGATCAGCTCCGCTGCGTCGCAAGCGCCACCTGCCGCGCCCGCGCTGATCGGGCAGATCACCTCCGCGCAAGAAGGGGCGACGGAAGGCGTGGTCGTAAGTGCCAGGAAGGATGGCTCGACGATCACGATCAGCGTCGTCAGCGATGGGGAGGGCCGCTATGCTTTCCCAGCCGCCAAGCTCCTTGGCGGTCATTACACGCTGGCGGTCCGCGCCGCTGGTTATGATCTCGACGGCGCCGCGGTTGCCGACGTTGTGCCGGACTTGACCACCGCGGTCGATCTCAAGCTGCGCCCAACCGAGAATCTGCCCGAGCAATTGACCAATTCCGAATGGATCGAAAGCGTGCCGGGCGCGCCGGAGACGAAGAAGCTGTTTCTCGGCTGTACCGATTGCCACACCGTGCAGCGGATCATCGAGTCAAACCACACCGCAGCCGAGTTCTTGCAGGTGTTTGACAGAATGGCCGGCTACTACCCGGGGGCATGGCCCGAGCAGCCGCAACGACTTGTTGGTGATGCGCGCAGGCCCGCGCTGCCTGCCGGGAGGGAGAAAGAATTCGCCGATTATCTAGCGAGCATCAACCTGAGCAAGGTCGCCACGCATCCATACCCGCTGAAGACATTTGCGCGTCCGACCGGCCGGGCCACGCGCGTCATCATCACCGAATACGATCTGCCACGTAAGATCATTCAACCGCATGACGTCATCGTCGATAACGACGGCATGGTCTGGTTCTCGCACTTCGGCGAGCAGTTCCTGTCGAAACTCGATCCGAAAACGGGCGCGGTGACCGATTTTCCCATCCCTGAGCAAAAGCCCGGGTTCCCGACCGGAACACTCGACCTCGAAGCCGATGAGGATGGCAATCTTTGGATCGGGCTGATGTATCAGAGCGGCATCGCCAAATTCGATCGCAAGACGGAAAAGCTCACCATCTTTCCCATTCCGCCGGAGTGGCAGAAGAACACGACACAGCAGGCGCATATCTCGCCGACCGCCAGCAAAGTCGATGGCAAGATCTGGGTGAAGAACTCCGCCGGCTCGCTGATATGGCGACTCGATATCGCAACCGGCCATTACGAAAATGTCGGCGCGTTCGATATACCGGGCACCAATAAGCGGATCACCATATACGGCATCAACGCCGACCTGCAGAACAACCTCTATATTCTTGATTTCGGTTACGACAACGGCGGTATCGGACGGATCGATGCGCGGACCAAGCAACTCACCTACTTCAAGTCGCCGACACCGGATACGCGCGCGCGGCGCGGCAAGGTGGACACGGAGAACCGTCTCTGGTTTGGCGAATACGGCGGCAATGCCATCGGCATGCTCGACCCGAAGACAGGGACGATTTCCGAATGGCGCTTGCCGACGCCGTGGTCGGCGCCCTATGACGCGGTCCTCGATCGCAACGGTGAGGTCTGGACCGGCTCGGTGATGTCGGATCGGGTCGCACGGCTTGACCCCCGCACCGGACAGTTCGTCGAATATTTGCTGCCGCGCGAGACCAACATTCGCCGGGTCTTCGTCGACAATTCAACCACCCCGGTCACGTTCTGGGTCGGCAGCAATCACGGAGCATCGATCATCAAGGTTGAGCCGCTTGAGTAACAAGAAATGCCGGTCGAACTGGGACAGCCGCACTGGATTGCTTCGTCCGCTTCGCTCCTCGCAATGACGAGTTCGAACCGCCATTGCGAGCGAAGCGAAGCAATCCAGAGAGAAATTATTCCATCAGCCGCGCCTTTAGCCGTGGCGCTGCAAAATCCAGGAACGCGCGCAGCTTCAGCGGCAGGAACCGGCCGGCCGTGTAGACGAGATTGACCGGCACGGCGGGCGGCTGAAATTCATCCAAGATCGTCGTCAGCGTTCCGGCCTTGCGTGCGGCGGCGATGTGATAGTCGAACGCGCCGGTGATGCCGATGCCGACGCGCGCCGCATCGCAGGCGGCTTCGACGTTGCTGACGACCAGGCGTGAATGCACCGGCACCGTGAGAGTGGTGTCCTCACGCACGAAGCTCCAGGCATCCGGCGCGATAAAGCCCGCGAAGCTGATGCAGTCATGCCCAGCGAGGTCCTCAGGGGTGTGCGGTGTTCCGTGCACCTTGAGGTAATCCGGGCTGGCGCAGGTCACACGCCGAACCGTGCCGGCGCGCAGCGCGATCAGGCTCGAGTCCGGCAGCGTGCCCACGCGTAGCGCCACGTCGATGTGATCCTCGATCAGGCTGACCACGCGATCGGCCAGCACGAGACGCACATCAATGTCCGGATAGGCGGCGAAGAACTCCGCCAGCAACGGCACGACGTGCAGCCGGCCGAGGCTGATCGGGGCTGTCAGCACGAGTTCGCCGGTCGGCGCCGCGTACTCGCCGGACGCGGCGCGCTCCGCCTCGGTGACGTCGGCGAGAATGCGCTTGCATGCGGCCACATAGGAGCTGCCGGCGTCGGTGAGCACCAGCTTGCGGCTGGAGCGGTTGAACAGCTTGGTGTGCAAGTGCGCCTCGAGGTCGGAAACCTTGCGGCTGACGGTGGCGAGCGGCAATCGCAGCCGGCGGCCAGCCGCGGACAGGCTGCCGGCCTCAACCACCGCGAGTACGATCGACATGGCTTCCAGTCGGTCCATGCGGTCTTCCACAATATGGAAGGATGGGTACCGGTTTTACCGGATAGGCGCGTTTTTTGGAAGGGCCTAGGTTCGCGGTGTTCCGACACAACGAGGCCCACGATGTCATCCTCCACCGTCTCCACTAAGACCCTCGGTACCGCCCTCATCACCGGCGCCTCCGCCGGCATTGGCGAAGTCTATGCCGACCGGCTCGCCCGCCGCGGCTACGACTTGATCCTTGTTGCCCGCAACAAGACCCGGCTCTGCACCCTGGCGCAGCGGCTGAAGCGGGAGACCGGCCGCTCCGTCGAGACCGTCGCGGCCGACCTCAACAACAAATCGGATCTGGCGCGGGTCGAAGCGATCCTGCGCAACGATCCAGCCGTGACGCTCCTGGTGAACAACGCCGGCGTCGCCGCGGTGACGCCGCTCGTCAACTCCGACGTCGAGGCGATGGACGACATGATCCGCCTCAACGTGATCGCGCTGACGCGGCTTGCCTACGCGGCTGCGCCCGCGTTCGTCGCCCGCCACAACGGCACGATCATCAACATCGCGTCGGTCGTGGCGATCGCCCCGGAACAGCTCAACGGCGTCTACGGCGCGAGCAAGGCATTCGTATTGGCTCTGAGCCACTCGCTGCATCACGAGCTCGCCGACAAGGGCGTGCGCATCCAGGCGGTTCTGCCGGGCGCCACCGCAACCGACATCTGGGACAAGGCCGGCAAGCCGCTGCACACGCTGCCTGCCGCGATCCTGATGTCGACGGGGGATATGGTCGACGCGGCGCTTAGCGGTCTCGACCAGGGCGAGGTCGTCACCATCCCGGCCCTTCCCGACAAGGCCGAGTGGGATCGCTTCGAGGCGGCGCGGCGGGCCATGTCCGGAAAACTCTCCAACGCCGTTCCGGCGCCTCGCTATAACAACAAACTCAGTGCCCCAGCACCCATGCTCGCCCGCGCCTGAAAGCATCCGAACCAGTAACAACGGGGCACATCCCATGGGCATGACGGCAGTGGCAGAAGTGCTGGACAAAACACCTCCGGCGCTGCGTTCCGGATCGGAGCCGGCGCTGCGGCAAATCTCGGCTCCAGCGATCGCTGCGCCGGCGGCGAAGGGCGACCGGCGCAAGTCCTTGCGGCGGCTGGCGCTGACTGCCGGACTGCTTGCCGCCGTGGCCGGCGGCGGCTGGTACGGCGACTATTGGTGGACGACCGGCCGTTTCATCGAGAGCACAGACGACGCTTATGTGGGCGGCAACGTCACACCGCTCGCGCCGCACGTCGACGGGTTCATCGAGCGTGTGCTGGTGACCGACAACGAGCGCGTTCACGCCGGCCAGGTGCTGATCGAGCTTGATCCGCGCGATTACCAGAGCGCGCTCGAGAACACGCAGGCGGTGTTGAAGGCGCGTGCGGCGGCAGCCGACAGTTTGCGCGCTCAATACACCTTGCAGCAATCCACCATCCGGCAACAGGAAGCCGATATCATCGCCAAGAAGGCGCAGGCAACCTTTGCATCGCAGGAGGCGGCCCGGGCGCATGTCCTCGCCCAGCAGAGTTTTGGCTCGCGCCAAACCGAGGACCACAACGTCGCCTTGGAGCAGGAAGCGCAGGCAGCCGTGACGGTTGCGCAGGCGGCCCTGGAGGCCGCAAACCAACAACTCAAGGTGCTCGACGCGCAGATCGCGCAGGCCGATGCGGCGGTGGCGCAGGCGAAGGCTGACGTGCACACGGCCGAGCTCAACCTGAGCTACACCGAGATCAAATCGCCGATCGACGGATATGTCGGCAACCGCGCCGGCCAGATCGGCGCCTACGTCACGCACGGGACGTATTTGATCTCGGTCACGCCCGCCGATGGGCTCTGGGTCGATGCGAACTTCAAGGAAGACCAGCTCGCCCGCATGGTTCCGGGGCAAATCGTCAACCTGACGGCGGACGCCCTCCCCGGCCATGTGTTTCACGGCCACGTGGCGAGCCTGCAGCCGGGAACCGGCGCCGTGTTCAGCGTCATTCCGGCCGAGAACGCGACCGGCAACTTCACCAAGATCGTCCAGCGGGTGCCCGTTCGCGTCGTGCTGGACAATGGCGATCCGGCGCTGATGCGGCTGCGGCCAGGGCTCTCGACCATCGTGAATGTCGACACGCGGGAGGGAGGTGTGTCGTGAGCAATCCCGAACCCAAATACCCGTCGATCGTGCCGTTCGTGGTGATGTGCGCCGGCATGTTCATCGCGCTGCTCGACATTCAGATCGTTGCATCCTCGCTGCAGAACGTCGGCGGCGGTCTGTCGGCGGCGCAGGATGAGATCAGCTGGGTACAGACTGCTTATCTGATCGCCGAGATCATCATGATCCCGCTGTCCGGATGGCTCACCCGCGTGCTCTCGACGCGCTGGCTGTTCACCATCTCGGCGTTCGGCTTCACCGCCGCCAGCATGCTGTGCGGGATCGCCTGGAACATCCAGAGCATGATCGCGTTCCGGGCGCTGCAAGGCGCACTCGGGGCGTCCATGATCCCGATCGTGTTCACGTCGTCATTCTATTTCTTCCCGGGCCCGCGCCGGGTCTACTCGGCGGCGGTGGTCGGCAGCATCGCGGCGATCGCCCCGACGCTCGGCCCCGTGATCGGCGGCTGGATCACCGACACGCTCAACTGGCATTGGCTGTTCTACGTCAACCTCATCCCGGGCATCATCATCACGGTGCTGGTGCCATTGCTGGTGCGCATCGACCAGCCAAACCTGTCGTTGCTCCGGGGCGCCGATTATCCCGGAATCGTGCTGATGGCGGTGGGTCTGGGGACCCTCGAATATGTGCTGGAGGAAGGCACGCGCTGGAACTGGTTCAGCGATGCGACGATCCGCACCTGCGCCTGGATTGCCGGCATCAGCTTGACGCTGTTCATCTGGCGCAGCCTCACTTTCAGTCAGCCCGTCGTCGACCTGCGCGCTTTGGGCAATCGCAACTTCGCACTCGGCTGCTTTCTTTCGTTCGTGGCCGGCATCGGCATTTTCACCACGATTTATCTGACGCCGTTGTTCCTCGGCTATGTGCGCGGCTTCAGCGCCTGGCAGATCGGCACCGCGATTTTCTCGACCGGCATTGCGACCCTGATCGGCACGCCGATCTACATCATGCTGGCGCGCCGGATCGATCTGCGCTGGCTGCTCGCCGGCGGGCTCGCGTCATTCGGGCTCGCCATGTGGAGCTACAGCTACATCACGCATGATTGGGGCGCGGACCAGTTGCTCTTGCCGCAAATCCTGCGCGGCCTGCCGCAGGTGTTCGCCGTGGCGCCGGTGGTCAATCTGGGGCTCGGCAGCCTGCCGCCGGAGCGGCTCAACTCGGCGAGCGGGCTCTTCAACATGATGCGCAACCTCGGCGGCGCGGTCGGCATCGCGGTGAGCGCGGCGATCATCAACGATCAGACCAACCTGCACTTCCAGTACATCGCCGCGCACCTCACGCCGGCCAACGGCGCCATGGAGCGGCTCGTTTCCGGGTTGACGGTGCGTTATGCGGCGTTGGCGGCGAGCCCCCAGCACGGGCACGCGGCGGCGCTCGACCAGCTCTGGCATCTCGCCTATCGGGAGGCCCAGACGCTTGCCTTCGCCGACGCGTTCCGCGCGATCATGCTCGCCTTTATCGTCGCGACGCTGCTGGTGCCATTGCTGCGCAACGTCGCGCCGGCGCCAACGGGCGCATCAACGAATGCGCATTGAACACCCAATGACCAATCGCAAAGGAGAAAGCACATGAGCACGCAAACTGCCGTGGTCGTCGGTGTCGGCGTCGAGCGCGGACTTGGCGCGGCGCTCTGCCGACGCTTTGCCGCAGAGCGTTATCACGTACTGGTCGCCGGCCGAACGCCCGAGAAGATCGCGCCGGTTGCAGACGCGATCAATCAAAAGGGCGGCAGCGCGGAAGCCCTCCCCGTCGATACGACGCGCGAGGACGACGTCGTTCGTCTGTTTGATCGCGCGATGGCGCCGGGCGCCGGGCGTGAGCCGGCTGATTTGGTGGTGTTCAATGCCGGCAACAATCAGCGCATCGATTTCCTGGATCTGAGCGCCGACAAGTTCGAGCAGTTCTGGCGCGTCGGTTGCTTTGGCGGCTTTCTGGTCGGCCGCGAGGCGGCACGGCGTCTGGTCCCGCTCGGCCGCGGCACGATCATCTTCACCGGCGCCTCCGGCAGCCTGCGTGGCAAGCCGGGGTTTGCCCATTTCGCAGCCGCCAAGGCCGGACTGCGCATGATTTCGCAGAGCATGGCGCGCGAGTATGGCCCGCTCGGAATCCACGTCGCGCATGTGGTGATCGATGGCGGGATCAACGGCGACCGCCTGCTCAGCCGCATGCCGACCTTGGTCCAGGAACGCGGCGAGGATGGCCTGCTCGGCATTGACGCCATTGCAGATACGTACTGGGCGATCCATCGCCAGCAGCGCTCGGCCTGGACGCAGGAGGTCGATGTGCGGCCATATCGGGAACCGTTCTGAGATTGGCGGCCGCACGGCTTTGCGGGTCGGAATTGGCCACGGCAATATTGCTCTTGCCGTTCTTTTTGCTCGCGATTTCCACCGCCTTGGGTCTGGGCGTCGGCAACGGCATATGCTTGCCGGCCTCGATCAAGTCGAGCTCGCGGGGGATGAGCATCACGAACCGGCCACGATGACGAATGCGCGAGGCGATACGACCCGCTTCATCGCCGGCGCCCCAGTAAATATCCGCGCGCGCGGGGCCGACGATCGCTGAGCCCGTGTCCTGCGCGATCACCAAGCGGTTGAACGATGAGAGACTCTTCACGCTCGCAATCGGCAGATCGGCTTCAATAAAAAACGGTGTCCCATAATCATGCTGCCGGTCGATCGCAATCGACCGGCCGGGCGTCAATGGCACGCCCTCCCCGCCGACGGCCTCTCCCTCGTTCGATAATGCGGTGATGCGGAAGAACACGTAGGAAGGATTGGTGGCGCGCACCTTCGCGGCCTCGTCCGGATTGGCGAGCATCCAATCGCGAATGCGCGGCATCGACATTCCGTCGCGCGCAATGAGATTGCGTTGCATCAGTGCGTGATTGATTGAGTGAAACGGATAACCGTTGTGGGAATCGTAGGTGACGCGCAACGGCGTGCCGTCCTCGAGAATGATGCGCCCGGAGCCTTGCAGCTGGATCGCGAGCACATCGAGCGGGTCCTTGAGCCAGCAGATCTCAAGCCTTTGCCCATCGAGTGCGCCGGCCTCGATGGCGCCGCGGTCGTAGTAGGGCACGAGTTCGTTCTTGGCGTTGAGGCGGCCGATCCGGCCTTTATTTGGAAAGGCAATCGAGCCGGGCTTGTGGCCGGCGGCGATCAGATCAGGCGGGCGGCGGTAGAGGGGGAAATGGAAGATCCGATCAGGAAATCGCGAGCCGTGAACGATCGGCTCGAAATAACCCGTCAAGAGACCGTCGGCCTCGCCAAGCCGCGCGATGCGCACTGGTTGAAAGTTCTGCTCGAAGAAGGCGCGGGCGCTCGCCGAATCCTGCGGCCGCAGACCGGTTGCTCTTTGGCAGACGGTCCAGAGAGCCGCATAGATCGGCCCCTGGTCATCGGCACGCGCTCGCCTGCGCAGCGCCTGGCAACTCGTCTGATAGGCCGCAAACGCCGCGAGGTGATTGTCGGCCGTCCAGCCGGCGACCTGCGTCCACGTGACCGGCTCGAGCTGCGTGTTCGCGAGCTTCAGCGGTTCCTCAGCCGAGGCAGTGCGAGCCGCAATGGACACAATCGCGCTAACAAGGGCTGCGACCGCCATGAATTTTATTGGCTGATCGCGTTTGCAGAGCATGCTCAGACCAGGACAACCACGACGACTGTGACCAGCAACAACGCGACGGCGGCCCCGATGATCAGGTCATCGTTATCGAAGGACGATATCCAGCGCATGACGATCTACCCTTCGGCCTGCAAACGCTGCTGCCGGGGGTCGGTTCGATCGTGCCCGAGCGAATTCGGGACGGTGATGCAAATCCGCAACAGTCAGCCCGAAGTCGACGTCTGCGCTGCGCCGCCCGGAATTCGTTCTACGGATGCAAGACGAGCTTTTGCGCCCGCCAGTTCAGCAACTCGCCGACCCAGAGCACGTTTTCGGACGGGCAGGCCAGCGCGTGGATCCAACCGAATTGCTTGAGCTGCTTGCCGCTCTGGCCGAGCATGCCCAGAACTTTACCGTCAAGGCTGAGCTTATAGATGCGGCCCGGCCAGGCGTCGGCGCTGTAGAGCACCTGGTTGGGACCCGGGGTGATGCAGATGGTCCAAGGCGAACCCGGCGTGAATGTGCCGCCCCTGATCTGCGCTTCACTCGGGATGTTGCCGATCGCCGGCTTGGCGTCGGGCGGCGCCGGCACGTCGATCACGATCTGGCGCAGGACATTTCCCTCGTTGTCGAATACCTGGATACGGTGATTGCCGCGGTCGGCGACATAGACATTCCCCTGGGCGTCGCTCGCGATGGCGTGGGGGGTGTTGAACTGGCCAGGGCCGCTGCCGCGGTCGCCCCAGGACTTGATCCAGTTGCCGTCCTTGTCGACCTTGGCGACGCGCGAATTGATGTAGCCATCGCTGATGAAGGTGTTGTCGGCGGCATCGAAGGCGGTATCGGTCACTTGTCGGAAGCGGCCGGGCTCGGCCGGCAGCGGCGGGTTCGGGTGCTTGAGCGGACCGGTGTCCTCGTCGGACGCTTCCTGCTTGCGCCCGAATACCATTGCGACGCGGCCCTCCGGGGTGAACTTGATCACCATGTCGGACCCCTTGTCGGTAACCCAAATGTTGTCGTGGCGGTCGACCTTGACCATGTGGGCGAACGACCACGCATAGAGATTGTGACCGATCTCGCGCAAAAACTTGCCGTCGGCATCGAACTCCAACAACTGCGTCGCGGCAGCCGCATAAGCGGGCCCGCTCGTGTTGCCCCGGCTCAGCACAAACACATGGCCCTTTGAGTTCACGGCGATTCCGCTGACTTCGCCGAAATACATGTTGTCGGGAAGCTGCAGTGGATCAGGCACGGATTCGAAATTGATGAGCGGCGGCACCTGTTGTTGCCCGAAAGCCGGCACGCATAGCATCATGAACAGACCGGCAATCAGCCTCAGCATGACGTCCTCCCTTGAAGCAGCGCGCCGTTGAACGCGCGCTTTGCGCAGCCGGCACAGATCAATGCGCGGAAACAGGGTTTCGGCCATGCGGGAGCGCAATGCAGCCATCTCTTCGCGTGAAGCTCGCCCGTCTTGCTGCGCTCGTCAGGCGGGTGGCACTCTATCGCGTGATTTTCGGCCGGGGATATCGCGATGAAAAAACGCACCGTTGCAGTTGCGCTGTTTTTGCTCGCCGCGCTTAAGCTCAATGCGTTCGCCGATCCGATACCCGATGGCGGCGTTGGTCAGAACGTCACTGTGGTTGGATACAGCAATCTCGACGACCGTCCCGGTTTCAAGATGTCGATCGTCGAGACCAACGGGCGCTGGTATCTCTATCTCGGTCATCTATGGCACTTTGGCTGGACGATCGTCGACGTCACCGAGCCGTCCGACCCCAAGGTGCTGAAATTCATTCCCGGTCCGCCGAACACGTGGACCATTCAAATGGAAATTTCTGGAAACACGATGATCACCGCGCTCGAACAGGTCGCGGAGGGCTGGGGCGGCGACCCGGCGAAGCCCAACGACGAGGGCGTGCTGATCTGGGACATTAGCGATCGGCTCAATCCGAAACAGCTTGGCCAGTTCAAGACGGGGTCTACCGGTACGCACCGCAACTGGTATTCCGGTGGCAAATACATGCACCTGGCCGCCGAGATGCCGGGCTTCAAAAACCATATCTACGTCATTGTCGATATCAGCGATCCCGCGCACCCGGTGGAGGCTGGACGCTGGTGGGTGAAGGGGCAGCGTGACGGCGAAACGCCATCTGCGCCTCCCGGGACCATCCTGCACGGACCGCCGTTCGTGGTCGGCGACAAGGTTTACCTCTCATATGGCGGGGCCGGGATGTACATCCTCGACATCAGCGATGTCGCTCACCCCAAGGAAGTCGGACACCTCAGTTACAGCCCACCTTTCATTCCGTTTATCGGCGTGCACACCGTCATTCCCATTCCCGAGCGCAACATCGCGATCACGAACTCCGAAGCGATCCGGGAAGACTGCCAGGAACCGCTCAATCAGGCATCGATCGTCGATATCACGGATGTGAGCAAACCGCGGCTGATGGCAATGCTGCCGTTGCCGCTACCGCCGCCGGGCGCACCTTACAAGAGCTTCTGTGAGAAAGGCGGCCGCTTCGGTCCGCACAATCAGAACACGCTGCTGCACAATCCGTACGTCCAGAAACAAGGCGATCTCGTCTATCTGACCTACTTCAACGCCGGTCTGCGCATTTACGACATCGCCAGCCCGACAGCTCCGCGAGAGGTGGGATATTTTCTGCCTCCCGATCCAAAACGGCGCTACGGCACATTCCCGCAGAACAAGCTCGTTGCCCAGACGGAGGACGTCCTCGTCGATAGTCGCGGCTACATCTACATCACCGACAAGAACCAGGGGCTTTTCATTCTCAAGTACACGGGTCAGCAAAAAACCCGAATGACGGAACTGCCTTGCTCCGGAGACAAAGCCGGGATCCCGTCAGAGAATGCACCGCGCATTCGCGTGCGTCTAACCCATTGCGGAAATTGAAATGCTGATCCAATATCGGATGCAGCCTGCGATCTCATCGTCTTGGTTGGGCATCGTTCGTCTTGCCGGATGGCCCGATGGGCTTTCCCGAGCATGCGCCTGAGGCACTCACCGGAACGAAACACGATCCGTCAGACTGAGTGGAACGACCGCCCAATTCCGCCAAGCACCAATCGGAAAACCTTTCGTAGATTACGCTATGGTTGTTGCACAACCCGTATCGGCGCCACTCACCCGCGCCGCGATCTTCCTGGTGGTGACGATCGATCCGGGCCCGGACCACCGCGCGGCTGTGCGAACATTTTGCGCAGACCTGCCAGGGTTGGTTCGCGCAGTGGAGTTTCGCGAGCTCGAAGCCGGCCTCTCGTGCGTGATGGGAATTGGATCGGACGCATGGGATCAGTTGTTCGGGGACCCACGGCCAGCTGAACTCCACCCGTTCCGCGAGATCCACGCCGGGCCACGCCATGCAGTCTCCACGCCAGGGGACCTGCTGTTCCATATACGCGCGAAACGGATGGATTTGTGCTTCGAAATGGCCGCGCAGATCATGGCGCGGCTTGCTGGCTCGGTGTCGGCTGTCGACGAGGTGCACGGCTTTCGTTACTTCGATGACCGCGATCTCCTGGGCTTCGTCGACGGCACTGAGAATCCGCGTGGCGAGGCCGTGATCGACGCCGCGCTGATCGGTGAGGAGGATGCCGGGTTCGCCGGTGGCAGTTATGTGATCGTGCAAAAATATCTCCACGACTTGGACGCATGGAACGCGCTCTCCACCGAAGCCCAAGAGCGCATCATCGGCCGTCACAAGCTGTCCGACGTCGAATTGGACGACGCAATAAAGCCGAGCTCGGCGCACAACGCGCTGACCACTGTCACGGAGAACGGCAAAGAGCTTGCGATTGTGCGCGACAATATGCCGTTCGGCCGAGTCGGGACAGGTGAATACGGTACCTACTTCATCGGCTACTGCCGAACGCCGCGGGTGACCGAGCTGATGATCGAGAACATGTTCGTCGGCCGGCCGCCCGGCAATTACGACCGGCTACTCGATTTCAGCCGTGCGGTGACCGGGACGCTGTTTTTCGTGCCGTCCGTGACGCTCCTGGAATCCTTGAACGACGATGCGCCTGCTGCCGCGATAGCCGATCCGGCATCGCCGGTTGAACCTGCAGCGCTACCCTCTGCGGTAGCCGATGGTTCGCTCGGAGTAGGCTCCCTTAAAGGAGAAAAGCGACATGAATAATCTTCACCGGGAGCTCGCCCCGATTTCAGATGCGGCGTGGGCGGAGATCGAAGACGAGACGACGCGGACGCTTAAGCGCTACCTCGCCGGCCGACGCGTGGTCGATGTGCATGGACCGGGCGGTGTCGGCCTTTCCGCCGTGGGAACCGGCCACCTCACGGAGATCGGCGCGCCGGGCGACGGGATCCTTGCGCGCCGACGCGACGTCAAGGCACTGGTGGAGTTGCGGGTGCCGTTCGAGCTCAATCGTCAACAGATTGATGACGTCGAACGCGGCGCCCAGGATTCCGACTGGCAGCCGGCGAAGGACGCAGCGCAAAAGATCGCCTATGCGGAGGACCGCGCCATTTTCGAGGGTTATCCCGCTGCGGGTATCGGCGGGATTCGGCAGGGAACCAGCAATCCGATTCTGACGCTCCCGGCCGAGGTCAGTCACTATCCCGATGCGATCGCACAAGCGCTCAACCAGTTGCGTCTCGTCGGCGTCGACGGGCCCTACTCGCTGCTGCTGAGCGCCGACGCCTATACGGCCCTCGCCGAAACCAGCGACAACGGATATCCGGTGTTGGAGCATGTCAAAAAGCTGATGAAAGACGAGATCATCTATGCCCCCGCGATCTCTGGCGCCTACGTGCTCACCACGCGCGGGGGCGATTTCGATCTACACATAGGACAGGACGTCTCGATTGGCTATTTGAGCCACACCGACAGTGTCGTACGGCTCTACCTGCAAGAGACATTGACATTCCTGCTGCTCACGAGCGAGGCCGCTGTTGCGCTCGCACCTGCGGAAAAGAAGTAGGCCGCGCTCATTCGTCGACCGAGCCTCGACCCTCTCAACCCGCCAACGCCTGATCGAGATCAGCAATCAGGTCATCGGGATGCTCGATGCCGACCGACAGGCGGATCAATGCGGGCGTGATACCGAGACGCTCCTGTTCTTCGCGCGTGATGTCGGAATGCGTCATCGTCGCGGGATGTGACGCCAAGGTCTCGGTGCCGCCGAGGCTCACCGCAAGTTTGATCACTTTGAGCCGGTTCAGAGCGGAAAACGCCTCCGCCTCACCGCCTTTGACCTCGAAGCTGAACGTCGAGCCGGGCCCCCTGCACTGTCGTTGGAAAACCTCGCGATCGGGATGGGTTTGCGGCAAGAAGCCGAGATACCAGACCGAGGCGACCTTCGGGTGCTCCGCCAGAAAATCGGCAACTTGTTCCGCCCCACGTGATGCAGCGGTCATTCTGACTTTCAGGGTCTCGAGCGAGCGCATCAGCATCCAACCGGTGTGCGGGTCGCACATGGTGCCGAGAATTGTTCGCATGCCCCGGATCGGCTGCAACATGGCGGCCGATCCCGAGCAGCCGCCAGCGATGAGATCGGAATGGCCGCCGACATATTTGGTGAGCGAGGTGACGATGATATCCGCACCTAGCGCCAACGGCGTTTGATAGAGCGGGCCGAGAAACGTATTGTCGACGATGAGAGGCGGTCGGCGGCCATCCGCGGTTAGACTGTCAGCGACGGCACGGGCTGCCGCAATGTCGACGATTCCGTTGGTCGGATTGGCAGGCGTTTCGACATAGACAGCCGCGACCGGTGCTAATTTGCGCGCCGTCTCGGCTGCGGTCTGCATCGCCTCGACGCCTCCCTCGGCATTGAAAGCAACCGGATGAACCCCGAATTGCGGGAGAATCTTCTTCAACAAAAAATCCGTACCGCCATAAATGGGATCGGAATGCAGGATTGCCGTGCCCGGCCTCGCGTAAGCCCAAAGCGTCGTTGATATGGCGGCCATGCCGGAGGCGAAAACCAGACTGTTTTCGGCCTCATCCCAGATCGCCAGGCGATCCTCCAGCATTTCGAGATCCGGATTGTTGATCCGGCTATAAATCAATCCGGGCTCTTCATTGGGACGCTGCTTGCGCAGGCCGTAAGCCAGCTCGAAAAAAGCCTTTCCGTCTTCCGCCGAACGGAACACAAACGTAGAGGTCAGAAACAGCGGCGGTTTCAACGAGCGTTCGGAGAGGTGCGGATCATAGCCGTACCCCATCATCAACGTCTCCGGCGCCAACGGCCGATTTCCCAACGTGCGCGCGTGCCAGCTCTTACTGCGCATCGGCTGATCCCTTCCTGGTCGCTTCTTTTTAGGTGGGATCTGGGAGCTGGATATCCACCCTTTAACGCACCAAACTAAGTCCCCTCATTGGGGTCGTGATAGAGCGGGCCGACGATGCCCGTCGCCCCAGGCTTGAACTCACCGAGGTGGTAGCGGCCGTCGCGGTCGCGGCCCAGACGACCCGCCTGGCGCAGCGCATCGAGCGCGCAGGCGACCTCGCGGCCGTCATCGCTGCCGACGCCCTCGACAATATCGGCGTAGAACATCGGCCCCGCCGCGAGCGCATCCTCGACGGTCTGGAAGCGCGCCGGGCGATCAAACACCTTGGCGGCGCAGCGGGTGAGCGGGATCTCGTGGCCGCGGCCAAATGGCCTGGTCACGTCGAAACCGGCCTTGGCCCCGGTCCGGCGTCCGTTGAGGGAGGGGTCCATGGTCATTCCCATGATCCCTTGCAGAATGACGAGATCCTGGTCGGCCTGGAACCGCGTGCCCATCGCCCACTCGACCTGCCGGTCGTCGCGGATATTGATGTCCTCATCAAACACATAGACGTGCTTGAGCCGCATGATCCCGCCAAACAGCGCGGCGATTGCGAGACGCGGCTCGCCGTACATGTGCGGCCGCATGGAGACGCGCAGCGTATTATTGCCGCCGGAAATCTCTCGCAAATACACGTCCACCGGTTCGCGCACCGCGCTTTTGAGGATCTGCATCGCCCGCGCTTCGGTGCGCATCGCCGAGATCACGCCGGACTCGGTCTGGTCGAGCACGAAGGCGGAGCCGTGCTGCAGCGTGTGGTGCAGCACGTCGCGGCGCATGGTGATGGCGGTGCAATGGAACACCGGGTCCATGTGGATCGAGCCGTAGTAGCCCATGTACTCGCCGTAGGGCCCCTCGGGCTCCACATAGCCGCGCTCATCGAGGTAGCCTTCCAGCGTCATCTCGGCATCGGCCGGCACCAGGATGTCGTTGGTGAGACTCTTGACAACGGCCGCCGGCTCGCCGCGGAAGGTCGCCACCAGGGAAAGCTCGTCCCCGGGCTGGCGCGTGGTCGCGGCAAACATATCGAGCGGATGCGCACCAACCGTGAAGCTGATGGGCAGGCGCTGACCGCGCGCCACGCAGGCGGTGTAGATGCGCTTGAGATCAGACGGCGCGGTCACATTCGTCCCGGTCTCGTAGCGATTTCTCAAGCTCAGGCGGCGGCTTCCGACGTTTCTTCGTCCGGAGGCCGGATCAATCGTGTAGTCGATGGCCGAGCTCACGTAGCAACTGCCGTCGTAGGCGTGCTGCGGGTGAAACGGGAGCCGGGTCAGATCGACGTCCTTGCCGGTGAAACAGACCTCGTGCACGGGGGCTTCGTCGCTCGGCACCTCGACGACCGATTGCGGATTGGCTAAGCGGCGGAAATATTCGGCGTGGAGTTTGTCTTCGGTGGTGTCGAACGCGGCGGCGATCCGCTTTCTGCTGCTGCCAGTGCCGGCGACGATCTCCACCTGCTCGGGCCCTGCCTTCTTGAACAGATGCGCCCGCGGCGAGCTTTCGATGATGGCACTGAGCGCCGTCAACGGCACCGGCTTGTCGTGAATCTCCACCTCATTCATCCCGACCAGTCGGTCAACAAATCGGCGCAGCCGGTATTTTTCCATGTCGATATTGGACTTCGATTGCATGTGCCTATCCAGTGTTCATCCGCGCATCGAGCTTAGCATGAAAGCCTGCGCCCGGGTCACGCAGGGCACTTCAGCGCCCAGCACGATGGCGCCGGCCGCGTCGCCCGTTTAAGGTGACATGGCAAAACCAGTGGAATCGGGGACGCAGGTGATCGGCGATCGTGAGGGTTGACCTTTAAAAAAGGGCTCCGATCTTCGATCGGAGCCCGAGCCGTTTTAATCCAGCAAGTGAAGCTTTAGTCGTGGTGGATCACGACTGACCGATCGCGGTCCGCGTCGCGGTCCTTGTTGATGATAACGGTCTTATCTCGTTCGACAGCCGGGCCGCGCTTCTCGACGACCGTCCTATCGCGATCGCCGTGAGCTTCCACCCCGGCGGGGCCAACCCCGACTCCCACTTCCTCGGCGGCCGCGGGCATTACGTAACAGGCGCCGGCAATGGCCAAAGTCGCAAGTGCAAGTCGACGTACCATGGTGCACTCCATCTCCGTTGCGTACGGGAGTAAAACTCGGGCTGCAACGAATTTGTTCCCGCCCTAGCGTCCGTGGGACCGTTTGCGCGGAAGGATGCGGAACAATACATCAACATATGAAGGAGCGTTCATGTTGCGCCTGCCAACGATATTGCGCCGTGCTCGTTCGTGTAGATAGAACAATGGCCTTCCTGTCTTTGTTCCGATTGCAAATTGTTGGAAGCGATCACGTATTCACGATCAGCAATTCGTATTTGCGTGAATTGTTTGCGCGCTCCGGAGTCGTCGTTTTGCGGCGGCGTAGCTGGCTACGCCGCGAGCGCGCGATCCGCCGCGATCATGTCCAGCGCAGACTTCTCCACCGCCGTGGTCCGGTTTATGGCTACTCTCGCCGACGACGCCGCATCCGGCAGAGACCGGTAATATTCCAATCGGCGATTGGACAACTCCTTGACCACATCCGCCGCGGGCATCGTCTTGGTCGCGGCCAGGGTTGCATCGCCGATCGAACCGTCAGCCTCCGCCCCGACCACCTGCTGCAGCGCCTTGGCCGAACGGCTCGCCGTGGCATCGACGCCGAAGTCGAAGACAATGAGATCGAGGCCGATCGGGAGATCATCGCAGCGCAATACGTTCCAATAGCGCGTGCGATAGATTTCGCAGGCTTCATCGCGCGCGAGCTTTTTGAGATCATCGATAGCGAGCGTCTGATTCTGCCGCCAATCGCGCAGGGTGCTGAGCGAGAGGCCGAATTGTGTTGCTCCACTTGGATCGCCCGGCACTTCGCTGTAGCCGCCTTCGTAGCCCAGCACGATATCGAGGCATCGCCGGAAGTTGGACAGCTTTGAGGTCGCGGCGGCCGGCGCTCCCGCAATGGCGGACTTGACGGTCGCGTGCAAGGCCTCGGCTTGTTTGACTTGAGCCTGAACGGTCGTTTTCAAGGCTTCCGTTTGCGCCGCGCTCTGGTTGACCTGCTCGGCCTGGAACTGAATGGTTGCAGCATCCTTGGCGCGCGACCCCTGCGAAGATCCGAGCCAGAAGCTGACGACGGTTGCGAACGCCGCTGCCAATGCGCCAACGGTGATGTTGACGATCTGCGCAACCTGGTTGTCAAAGCTGCGATTGCCGATAATGAGAATGATCAGAATTCCGAAGAATCCGATTGTCACCAGAAGCGAGACAAGGGGGGCGCCCCAGGCCATTGGATTATTCGCGAGCGCCAATTCGGCGAACGTCGAGCGCGCCCCCTTGGTGTCCTCGATCTCGGCGCGAAATTGCGCCAACTCCGAGTCGCGCCGTCTTATCTCCTGATCGTTTTGTTCTTTGATCAGCGCGAGCTGAGCCTGCTGACGTTTCAACTCCTCCTCGCTTTGCTCTTTGAGCAACGCGAGTTGCGCCTGCTGACGCTTCTCCTCCTGGGCCGCAGCAATCTCCGCAAGCTTGAGCCTCAGTGCATCGGCGGCGGCCGGATCGGCGTTCAGCTTGTCAGCGGCCTGCTTGGGATCATTGGTCCGGGTGACGTCCGTCACGGCTTTGATCACGTCTCCTGCAAGCGTGCCGGCTTTGTCGCCGATAATAAGTCTGGCGATATCCGGGAGAAGCCGCGTGGCAAGCAAAATCAGCGGATTCATGCCTCCACCTCCCGGTACGAGATCTGGCTGGCCGACTGCCGGCGGGGTCGGGATGACGGGCTTGCCGGGTGTTGGCAGAGTCTGCATAGCCGGCGTGTCGGGGGTTGAAGTGACGGTCTTGTCGGGTACAGGCCGAGTCTGCAAACCGCCAGCCGCTTCCCGCTGCAACGCATCCAGCAGCTTGTCGTCCATCTCCCCTGTCACCGGCAGTCCAAGGCGGCGTTGGGCTCTTTTGACGGCCTCGTTGGTGATTGCACCGAAAATGCCGTCCTGATCTTCTTCCGAGAAGCCGAGAAGCTTCTGCAAGCGGCGTACGTCCTCGCGTACATCCGACGCGACCGGCGTTTGCGGTCCGGGCGCGACCGCGCCGCCGGTCAGCACCTCGGCCTCAGGCAGAAGAGCGCTCTGGAACACGAACTTACGGTCGGCCTGGAAGCGCGGATCGCTCTTCAAGAGCGCCATGAACTCGCGATGACCGATCTTGCTCTGGCCAACGAGGCAACCGGCACTGGCCTTGTCCACCTCCGGCAGGTCGTAGCCCCAGTGTTGATTGATGCCGAAGTCTCCCGTCTGGCGTACGTCGCCATCGCTTCGGAATCCGTCCCTGTGCGTATCGCGGCAGACCGTCACCGGTCCGCCGGTCTGCACCAGCGCCTCGTGGTCACCGCGATGAATGCCAACTTGCCAGGCGCGGTATTGCCCAAATTCGACGCGCGCAGCGCCGCCCGGATTCAGCGGATGATCAATGTAGTAGCGGCCCGGCTCCGTGGTCGCCGCCCACTTGCCGATGATGCGCGGCTCTCCGCCCTCAAACCTGATCAACAGCCGCAAGTCGTTCCACTTGTTTTCCTCATTGTCGTTGGGAGTGCCGTCCGGATTCATTCCCTCGACATAGACGATGTTGATCTCGTCCTGTCCGCGATCGATCTGATAGCCCTTGCGCTCCATCGCAGCGATGATGTGATGGGCCAAATCCATTTGAACGGCTGCCGGCTTCGGCGGGATCTGCGGGATGGAGCTGGCCGGGCTGGTATCGTTTTTCGCCGGCTCGTCGAGGTTCAAAGTCTTTACAACGTTAGGCGAGGCATCGGCAAACTCGACGGATTGGATCAGCGGTTTCAGCTTCGCAAGCCAACCGGCACGTTCGTTGAGGCCGTTCAGTCCGCCGTTGATGCGGCGCGTGACGGTGACGATATCGTCGCGGTCAGCTGCAGCGTTGAGGTTATTTTCGTTCCACTCGGCCAGCGCCGGCTTGAGTGCATGCTCTGCCGAGATCACCAGCTCCGGCTGTGCTTCGAAGTCGACCCCACACTTCTGTCCCATGCGCCGGTAGTTGGCGCGTCCGGTGGTCTGGAGGATGCCGCCGCCGCGATATTTAAAGCCGTCGCCCGGATTGATGTTACCGAGCTCTTTGGCCTTGCTAGGATTACCAAGTCCATAAACACGCTCGAAGATCGCCTCCGGACGGCGGGCGAGCTGAAACGCTTCGGCCGGCGTAATTGCCGCCGAATGGTGTCCCACACCAAATATTTCCAACAATCGCTCCGCACTGTAGTTGCCGCTCTCCCACTCGATCGTCAGCATCCCGGTCTCATGCAAAACTTGCGCGAGAAAATGCGCGAGCCGCAGCGGGGTCGTCAGTCCGCACTGCTTGAGCAGGGAGTCGCCTTGTTCGAAGGCCAAGCCGTAGTTCTTGATCGCCCCTGGTGCGACCTTGCGCACGACGTCGATTGCCCGTGCCATGTCAGTCTGCCCCCCTGCGGAATTGCGTGGACTACCTTCTATTTCTGCTCATTTACTCGTGGCGTGCTCCGGGGCGGGGTCGACCATGTCGACCGGTGCCAGCGGCGGTGCTTGAACTGGCGGCACGAGCGTGTTGAGAGAGGGCACCTCGGGTCGGATGACAACTTTCGGTACGGATTGCTTGATCCTTCGCCCCTTGAAGAACACAGCAACCGACAAGAACGCGCAGACCGAAACAAGTATGTTGGCAGTGACGCTGAATATATGATGTTCGCTGCCTGGCCGGCTCTCCGGATGTGCGGTCAGGTATTGATCAAGAAAGGCGAAATCGTACAGCAGAGCGATGGCTCCGGTCGCGCCTGCGATCAGCATGGCCGCAAGCAGTAACGACGGTCCGCGGTTTTGCTCTTTGCGCGTGGAGGACGCGAGATACCACGTCGTGAGCAAGCATACAGTGACACTGATAAATGACTGGAGAGCCGGCAACATCAGTCGCAACGGCGAGCGGGCGTCGGCCGGCAGATTGAACGTCCCGTATTCCCAGAACATCATGCCGACTTTGATCGCCACCGTCGCGACGATGCACAGGAGCAATACGGCGGCGTTCGATTGAACGAAATCCAAAAAGTCGTCGAACAGCGACGACTCGCCTTGCGCGTCGGGGTCGGATGCACGCACCTCGTCGCGAGGCACGAGCTTGACAACGGCCAGGATCATGCAAACACCGATCGGAAGCGCGATCGACCACAACTCGTCGAACGAATATTCGAGGGTGGAGGGCCAAAGTCCGTCAGTCACGCTCTTGCCGACCATGGTGTCGACCGGAGTTGCAAGCGACAGGAGCAGCTCGGCAATCAACAGCAGTCCGGCAACGAACAGAACGCTGCTTGCAACCAGCCTGGCGATACGCGGACCAACGTTGTTGTTATGCTTCAAATCCGCCAATGGTACCCCGAGCGTTTGCGCCACTTTGGCCAGTGGCTTCGGGCCCGATTTGCGCGACACCGCAACGAGTGCACATAAGACGAGCCGTTCGATCAAAGCGCGGAGCTCTTTCACCGAACTATCCGCGATCGTCGGTTCCAGCGCCCCACTCGCCACGGCAAGCTTCTCCAGCTGGAGCTTGTAGAACGGGAGATCCCCATAGGTCTCGAGACTTGTCAGGAAATCGTCGCCGACTAGTTTACGCACTTCGGCGACGAGTTGCTGTTTGTTGGCTCCTGCGCGGGCTCCGATCGCAACCGTCAGGCTTTCCGAGACATCGATGATGCGCCGGGGGACTTCGATGCGGTCGTGAAAGAAGTTGCGCTGCGCCACCTGGAACTGTGCCAATCCTGGAATGATCGGTTGGGTGAGACCCATGAACAGCGCCGCGATATACAGCGGGAGCGGAACCCCTTGGGCGATTTTTTCGGCATCCGGATTATTGCTCAAGAGCTTGACCGCACCGATGAGGACGTTCGGCGAGATCATGCACAGCAGCGAATAGACGGCCAGGCTCGAGACAAGGAACGCGACCAGCGCCCAGTGGTATGCGCGAGGCCCGGCAAAGTCGCGGACGCCAGCCCCGGGGAGCAACGAGACGTAGCGGCTGGTGACAGGATCCTCGGCATATATGTCGCCGAACCGTGCCGCCTGATAGATCAAGATCAAGGCGGCGCCGACCACGAACGATTGCAGCTGCAATGCATCCCACATGGCGACCTCCCAAGGTCGAGAACATGCGGCGTCAGCATCGCCCGTTGGGACAATACCGCTGTGCCGTCGTGAAACTGCCGTCCGTTTGTTTGGAATCCGAGGCCACGGGCGCGCGTCCGGTGGTCCCGATCACGATGAGGGCCAGCACTGCTGTCATCATGAATTTCTTCATGGTCGCCTCCCTACGCATGAATAGAACTGAATTTGTAGGAAAACGTAACGCCGTCTCAAATAGCAGCGTGTGACTGGAGTCACAGGCGCAAGCTTCAAATCGAGATTCTTTTTGCTACAATCGAATGTTGAAAAAGATCCGCGAGCCCCCGTCGAGTGTGCCGCCTACTTAGTTACCAGCGTGGATAAGATGCCATTCTGGCTTGAAGCGACTGACCCGTTACTCTGATCGTGTTGAGAACAAGCCATTCCTGCCGCGCGACATAAATCGCTCTTCGATCTCGCGCTCGACCGAGTCGGTCAGTTTCCCGCCTGTACTCTCGAAATAACGCGTGATTTCGCGCTCCATTTGCTTCAGCTGCCAGGCGACAAACGCATCAAACACACGCGACAGCCAATCGGCCCTCAGTTGCTGTTTTGCCCGGCCGGGGGAAGACGGCGCAAAAACGTCACGATGGTGTAGAAAATAATCTGAAAGAGCCATGGCATTATCTCCGTTCGGACCCGGGCGCCCTTAGCCTGCTGCGCGGGTTTCAGGCGCACGGAAAGTTCAAGGGGCGTTTACTTGGCGTGGCCCGATGGGGGCGCGGATGTAAGTCGGAGTGCTAAGCTCGACCACCGCGCTCATAAAAATCAGCGGCAACCAAAACAGCATCGGCATGACACTCTCCCTGCAATCCTGCATAGGAGGTAATCTTCAACAGAATCACTAATAAGAGCGGGATTCAGGAATAGAGCGTTTCGTTGTTTGAAATAATCTGCGCCGAAGCCGAGCCGTATCTGCCGGTATCGCCCCCCGCCGCTGCCTCAAGCCAGGGCAATTGATGCGGCAGACAAGGCGCCGGACACGGCATCGCATCACCGATCAGGAACAACACACTCACACTGTCGCGCCCTGCGCCTTGGGACGGCGCAGGTGCTCGTCGAGCCGCGGCATGAGCTCGACGAAGTTGCACGGCCGATAGCGATAGTCGAGCTGGTGCACCAGGATCTCGTCCCAGGCATCGCGGCAGGCGCCGGGCGAGCCTGGAAGGCAGAAGATGTAAGTCGCGCCGGCCACACCGGCAGTCGCGCGGGTCTGGATCGCTGAGGTGCCGATCTTGGCGTGGCTCACCAGCAAAAACAGCGTCGCGAAACCCTCCATGCGCTTCTCGAACAGCGGCTCGAGTGCTTCCGGCGTGACATCGCGCCCGGTGAACCCGGTGCCACCGGTGGTGATCACCACGTCGATCGCCGGCTCCGCGATCCACGCCTTCACCTGAGCGCGGATCTTCTCCACGTCATCGGTGACGATCGCCCGCGCCGCAACGGCGTGTCCAGCCTTCTCGATGCGCTCGGCGAGCGTCGCACCTGACTTGTCCTCCGCCAGTGAGCGTGTATCCGAGACCGTGAGCACAGCAATCCGCAGCGGAACAAAGTCGCGTGTTTGATCAATTCCAGGCATTTGCGTCCTCACACATGATCAACATGTTAGGACGAAATCTGGCCCAATGCGAGGGATCGCGCGGACGTTGCCTCCGGATAAGCCTAGCCCGCCGGCACCAGCTTCCGGGCCGGAGCAGCTGGCGACCGGCCTTTCGTGGCGTCGTAATAATCCCACGCCTTTTCATGCACGTAATAAACGAGCGGCGCGATGACCATGCTGAAGACGGTCAGTCCCGCGGCGGCAGCAACGTTGCGAATGAAGAAATAATTGGCGCCAAACTCCGATAACCCGGTCACGGCCTCATAGGTGACCGTTTTGGCCAAAGCCCGACTCATCTCGACGCTGGCGACAGGCGCCCGCCCGTTTTCGTCGCCCTTCGCCAAGCCTGGAATCGGCACACGCACCGTGGCCTCGAGCGGATTGGGATTGTGCGACGACAGGGGACCGAAATAGTGCCAAGCCGCTTCATGCGTGAAATAAGCAATGGGGCCGGCAACGAGCGATAGGCTCGACAGCCCCGCCGCGGTCGCCAGTTCGCCGATCACGACATAATTCGCGCCGAAGTCGATCGTCGTGACAATCACCCGGTAGGTGAAGGTCTTGACGACGGCACGCCACGTGTCGAACGAGGCGACCTCGCTGGACGTCTGGGCCTGGGCAGAATGCGCCGCTGGAGCGGATCGCACCGGGACCGGCGACGGGACAGCGCGCCTTAATCTACCTCCCAGTTTGCTGAGCATATGCGGGCGAATCAGGCGGGGGGCCAACACGGCAACGCCTCCAATCAATACCCCGGGAATGAGGGCCGCCTCGACAACCGCCGCGCCGGCCGCAACAGCTCCGAGAAGCGCGACCTTTCCGACGACGCCCGACCCAAAAACCGCACCCGGATTCCACCCTCCGGCGGGCATGAAAGTCGTCGCCAATGAAATGTCTCCTGCATCGCGGTCGCCGTCGGGCGACAACAGCGCCGTCACGCCGTCAGAGTGCTGCGCTCATGTGACGGCGGCATGACCCCGCGAGCCTACCGACTGTCGCGAACGTTCATGACACATTTTAAGGTGCTTGCGCCTTGTCAGTCGCAGATTGCGGGTGTTGAATAAGATCGGCGTTTCTGAAGGATCAGCTCATGAAAATTGAGATCGAATACTGCGGTCAGTGAGGGTATGAACCGCGCGCCCGTGCGGCGCGGGAACAGATCCTGAAGCTGCACCCTTCAGCAGACATAAGCATTCGCCGGTCCGGCGGCGGCGTCTTCGAAATTCGCGTTGACGGCCGGCTCGCGTTCTCAAAAAAAGCAACCGGTCGCTTTCCATCGAACGAAGAGATCGCCGGCTGTTTGAGCTAAAGCATCCGACGCGCTAAATCACCGACAGGCCGCCGTCCACCATCAATGTGGCGCCAGTGATAAACGATGCTTCGTCGCTGGCGAGCCAGAGAATGGGCCAGGCGACTTCCTCTGGCGTCGCCCACCGCCCGAGGAGGGACGTTGTCTGCCGTTCCGTCCTCAATTGCTCGACGCTTTTTCCCGCCGCGACAGCGCGTTTCATATGGAAACCGGTCAGCGTGGATCCCGGACAGACTGCATTGACGCGCACGCCGTGCGCCGCCTCCTCGCAAGCCAGCGTACGCGTCATGGCAAGCATGCCTGCCTTCGTCGCATCATAGAGACCCATGCCCTTGCGGCCGGTGACGGCGTAAGCTGACGACACATTGATAACGCTGGAGCGATCGGTCTTGCGAAGGATCGGGAGCGCAGCGCGGCAGTAGTTCGCGGGACCTATCAGATTGACGCCGACGATTGCCGTCCATTCCGCGGGCGTCGCGGCTGAGACGGCCGAATAATTGCGCATGGACGCGTTGTTCACCAACACGTCGAGGCGGCCGAACGTATCGAGCGTTTTTTCGACCGCGCGCATCGCCATCTCGGCTTCGCTGACATCGGCAACGAAAGTCGCCGCTTGCGCGCCCGGGACGCTGTCAAGAATGTCCCTTTGCGTTTCGATCAGTCCCTCCCGATTGGAATCAACCAGCATCGCCTTGCCGCCCTCGGCACAGAAAATCCGAGCGGTGGCCGCACCGATTCCCGAGCCGCCGCCCGTAATCAGAGCAACCTTGTCGGCGACCCTGTTCATCGCTCAGATCGAATAGACCGGCTGCTTGGAGGCATCGGCTAGATGCAGCGCGGCCCATTCGCGTGGATTGACGCCGCGATCGAGCAATACGCCGGCCGCGCGAACACGTTGCTGGTCGGCATCGAGCGCAGGAGGCTCGTGCCCGTTCTCGAGGGCGACGGCCGCGTCATACAGCAAGCGCCGCGCCATCACGATCGCACGGTCGGTCGGCAGCAGCTTTTCGTGCTCATGATCCTGGATTGGCCCCATGCTTTCCTGCAGCGATGCGTCCTGCGCGGCAAATCCAAACACGCCGCTGTAGGCGCGCTTGTCCTTCTGTGCGATGCGGTCCATCAGGTAATCATTGTCCTTGTTCGCGACCGGGCGAAACGTGCCGGGCTCATAGGGGCAGTGGATCCCCTTGCCCTCCTCCATGTCGCGCCGCTCCTCGGCCGAGAGCGGCTTGTTGGGGTGAAAATTGATGCTCCAAGCCCAACAATTGTGGTCGTCAATCGGTACCCAGACATGCCCGCCGAGGGCGTGATCACCAAACGGCGGGATCAGGGTGAACCATGGGAACAGCCATTGCGTCACCCGCCAGTAATAGGAGTCCGGCTCGCCGTTGCGCCGGCCGAACAACGTCAGTCCACAAGCGTTCTGCTCGATTTCGAAGATCACATTGCCGTCGGCCTTGATGTAGTCATTGGCCTTTGTGTCGCGGTGCATTGGATCGTCATCGACCTCGAACCGGTGCACGTAGGTGACGTGGCTGGTGTCGATGCCACCCTCCATCGCTTGCAGGTAATTACATTCCTGCAGCCGTTTCGAAACGAACACATGACTGGCGGGGAGATTGCACCATTCGACAGCGGGGGCTGCCGGCCGCTTCTCTTTCGGCCCCATGTAGGCCCAGACGATGCCGGCGCGCTCGATGCAAGGATAACCCGCAATCCCCATCGAGTCGCAGAGTTTCGGGGCCGATGGTACGTCGACGCAGCTGCCGTCACGCGCGAATTTCAGACCATGGTAGGAACAGCGGATCCCATTGTCCTCGTTGCGCCCGAAATAGAGCGAAGCGCCGCGATGCGAGCAGAATTCACTGATCAACCCGACCTCGCCGTCGGTCGTACGAAATGCGAGAAGTTTCTCGCCCAGAATCTGCACGCGAATTTGTGGGCCATCCGGTTCCGCTATTTCACGCGACAACAGGATTGGCACCCAATAGCGTCGCAGCAAGTTGCCCATGCGGGTGCCCGGACCGGTGCGCACCAGTGTTTCGGACTTTTCCTTTTTCATCATCTGAGACTCTCCTCGTCCGGGCGCTCTCTCAACAGCGCCATCACAGTTTTGGTTTGAAATCGATTGCCTTGGCCGTGGCCGCAATGTTGGCGCGCTGCGCCGCGATCGCGTCGGCAAACTCCGCCGGCCCGCCATAGTTCACAACTTGACCGGTCGATTTGAGCCGCTCGGCAACCGCTGGATCCGCAGACACGGCCTTTATGTCGGCTGTGATCTTTTCCTTGAGATCGGCGGCGAGACCCGTGATGCCGAAGAGACCGATCAAGCCCTCGACCTCCAGTGAAGGATAGCCAGCTTCACGCGCTGTCGCGACATCGGGCGCGAAGGGCGCGCGCGTCGCGTTGTTCACCACGACCAAGCGAACCCGGCCGGCTTCGACCTGCGCGCGCAGCATCGCATAGGACAGCATCGCGATATCGATGCGGCCCTCGCCGACGTCGATGGCGGCCGCGTTTATGTCGCGATAGGGAACCTGCGTAATGGTGAGGCCTTCCGCCGCCTCATAGCCCCAGAACGTGAACTCGGTGACGCCTTGCACCATCGCGCAGTTGTATTTACCTGGCGCTTGTTTGGCCGCTTGCGTGAATTCCTTGATCGTCGCGAACGGAGCATCGGACTTCACACCGACCGCAAGGATCGTGTTGGAGACGCGCGCGATCGGCACAACGTCGTTCGGATTGTAGGAGAGCTTGCCGTACATGAACGGGTGCACCGTGAAATTGCCGGCCGGTGCAAACAAGAAGGTGTGGTCGTCGTTGGCGGTGAGAAACGCCGTTATCGCCACAATGCTGTCGCCGCCGGGACGGTTCTCGACGACGACCGGCTGGGCCCACAGCGCTTGCAATCTCTCAGCAAGCACCCGC
>JAFAXD010000633.1 GCA_019241285.1 Xanthobacteraceae bacterium
TCGCAGTTCTTCGTCATGGAGCCGGGCGATATCATCGCCACCGGTACGCCGCCCGGCGTCGCACTCGGCATGAAGCCCGCGCCGAAGTTCCTGAAAGCGGGCGACGTCGTGCGCCTCGGCATCACCGGACTCGGTGAACAACAACAACGGATCGTGCCCTTCGGGGGGTAAAAGGCCGCTCGCTTAGATCGCAGGCTCTACTCTCTGACCTCATCCAGAGGAGCATCCACGCTATGCGCGGATGCGTCTCGAAGGACGGCCCCAGGGAGAGGCCTTCATCGTGGCCATCCTTCGAGACGCTCGCGCGCAAGAGCGCGCGAGCTCCTCAGGATGAGGGCTGAATATGTGGCACGCAGACTCGCAACAAACAGAGTCCTCGTCCTGAGGAACTCGCGCGCGGTAGCGCGCGAGTGTCTCGAAGGACGGCTGCAAGCGAGTGTCTTCGCAAACATTCAGGATGAGGGCTGAGGATGTTCCCTCCCCAGCCGATCGAGATGCCGGCGGATGTGCGCGGCTTCGGCCGGGGTATTGGCGAGCGAGATCGCGCGGTCGAAGGCGGTGCGCGCCTCGGCACGACGGCCGAGCTGCATCAGGAACATGCCGCGGGCGCCGAAATAGTGGAAATAGCCGGAAAGCTTTGTCTCGAGCGGATCCAGCATGGCGAGTGCCGCCGCGGGGCCGTTGAGTTTGGCGACGGCAACAGCGCGGTTGAGCGTCACGACCGGTGACGGCTGCATGCGTTCCAGCGCCGCGTAGAGATGATCGATCTGCGCCCAATCGGTGTCCGCGGCGTCGCGCGCGCGGGCATGTGTGGCGGCGAGCGCCGCCTGAATCTGATACGGGCCGGGGCTGTTGTGGCGCATTGCCTTGTCGATCAGCGCCAATCCTTCGGTGATCAGGCGAGTATCCCATTTGCCGCGATCCTGATCCTCGAGCAGGATCACCTCCCCTGCCGCATCGAAGCGCGCCGGCAGCCGCGATTGCTGCAACAACATCAGCGCGGTCAGGCCCATGATCTCCGGCTCGGTGCGAAACAGGTTCAGCAGGATCCGCGCAAGCCGGATCGCCTCGTCGCAGAGCGGCGCGCGCTGCTCGTCCTGGCCCGCCGAGTAGCCCTCATTGAAGATCAGATAGATCATCGCCGCCACCGCGGCGAGGCGCTCGCTGCGCTCGGCAACGCCCGGCGTCTCGAACGCAACGCCGGCCTTGGCGACGCGCGCCTTGGCGCGGGTGATGCGCTGCTCCATGGCGGCCTCGCCGATCAGAAACGCGCGGGCAATCTGCGCGACGGAAAGCCCTGAGACGATGCGCAGCGCCAGCGCGATCTGCTGCGTCGCCGGCAGGTCGGGATGGCAACAAATAAACATCAGCCGCAGAACATCGTCGCGATAGTGCGAGCCGTCGAGCCGGTCAGCCAGCGGCGCCTCGGCGTCCTCGAGATCGGAGATCACCGCATCAGCGGGCAGAGGTTCATGTTTGTTGGCCTTGCGGACATCGTCGAGCGCGGCGTTGCGCCCGACCAGGATGAGCCACGCGCCGGGATCGCGCGGCGGGCCGTTGCGCGGCCAGCTTTGCAGCGCGCGCAGCGCCGCTTCCTGAAAGGCCTCCTCGGCTCTGTCGAGGTCGCGGAAATAGCGCAGCAGCGCACCCATCGCCTGTGGACGCGCGGCCGTGAGCGCCGCTTCGATCCATTCGAGGTCGTTCATTACATGGCTCGTTCGTCCGGACAGTAGAGCGCGATGGGACGCACCTCATAGGCGCCGCCGGGATTGACCGCGGCCAGCTCGCGCGCGACATCGAGCGCCGCATCAAGGTCGGCAACATCGATCACATAAAAGCCGAGCAGCTGCTCCTTGGTCTCGGCAAACGGGCCATCGATCACCAGTGGCGGCTCCTGGGTCTTGCGCAAGGTCGTCGCCGCCGTTGTCGGCAACAGGCGCAGCGCCGGGCCCATCTTGCCGGCCTTGGTCAGCCGCACGCGCACCTCCTCGAGGCGGGTCATGACGGCGGCCTCTTCCTGCTTGCTCCAGGACCAGACCGTTTTCTCGTCGTTGTAACAGAGCACCGCATACATCATGACGTCTTGCCTCCCCTTCCATCCAAAGGACGCCCCAATACCGTGCTCCCCGACAAGGCGGCAAAGATTTTTGACGGCCCCTGTCGGGTCAACGGGAGCCGCCCCGTCCTTGGGGCATCACGCACAGGAGGGGCCATGCCTGCCAATCATGAACTGACGCTGACCCGGCTGATCGACGCCCCGCGCGCCAAGCTGTTCCGCTGCTTTCGCGAGCCGGAGCTGCTCAAGCAGTGGTTCGCCCCCAAACCCTATACGGTCCCAATCGCGGAGCTCGATTTCCGCGTCGGCGGGGCCAGTCGCATCGTCATGCGCTCGCCCGAGGGCCAGGACATCCCCTGCCCCGGCACCTACCTGGAGATCATCGCGGATCGCAAGTTGGTGTTCACTGACGCCTACTTGGGCGACTGGGAGCCCTCCGGCAAGCCGTTCATGACGGCGATCATCACGTTCGATGATGAGAACGGCCAGACCCGCTACACGGCCCGCGCCCGGCACTGGAACGAGGACGACAAGAAGACGCACGAGCAGATGGGCTTCCACCAGGGCTGGGGCATCTGCGCCGATCAGCTTGCCGCGCTCGCCAAGTCGCTCGCGTGACCGCCTTGAGCGTGCCGCAATTAGATTGATATCAACTTATGTGGCAAGACACTTGGAGGAAAGCTGACAATGGCCATTCGCAGCATCACGCCGTTTCTTTGGTTCGACCAGCAAGCCGAGGAAGCCGCGAAGTTCTACGTCTCGCTGTTCGATAATTCGCGCATCACGCACGTGTCCCACTATGGCGACCACGGTCCCATGCCCAAGGGCGCCGCCATGGTGGTGGATTTCGAGCTCGAGGGGCGGCGCTTCAGCGCACTCAACGGCGGGCCGCATTACAAACTCAATGGCGCGTTCTCATTGCTCGTCGGGTGCACAGAGCAGGCGGACATCGACCGGCTCTGGACCGCGCTGGGACAGGGCGGCTCCTACAACGTCTGCGGCTGGCTCACGGACCGGTTCGGCCTGACCTGGCAAATCAACTATGCCGGGCTGCCGGAGATCATGACCGGTGACTCCGCCCGCGCCGGGCGGGTGATGAGCGCGATGATGAAGATGACGAAGGTCGACATCCAGGCGCTCAAGGACGCGGCTTGATCTACTCCAACCTCTCAGCTCGTCATTGCGAGCGAAGCGAAGCAATCCAGCGCTGAGGTGCCGCACTGGATTGCTTCGTCGCTGCGCTCCTCGCAATGACGCTGAGAGTTTTTACATTCTCATTCACCACCAGGCATGGAAGTGGTGCAGCGGTCCGTGACCGTGACCGATCGTAAATCCCGTGGCCGCGGCGATTGCCGCAGTCACGTAGGCCTTGGCGGCGCGGACCGCATCAGGCAAGGCCAGGCCCTTGGCCAAGCCGGCGGCGATTGCCGAGGACAGCGTGCAGCCGGTGCCATGGGTATTTGTTGTTGAAACCCGCGGCGCCGCGAGTCGGGTCACTCCAGTCTGATCAATCAGCAAATCGACCGCTTCCGAGCCCTCGCCGTGGCCGCCTTTAATGAGCACCGCCATGGCGCCAGCTGCCAACAGTCCTTCGCCCTGCGCCTGCATCTCGGCTTCGGTCCGGGCCGGCGCGGCGTCGAGCAGGGCCGCCGCCTCCGGCAAATTGGGCGTAATCAAAATCGCGCGTGGAAACAGTTCCCCACGCAGCGCCGCGACGGCGTCCGCGCGCAGCAGTCGGTCGCCCGACGTCGCGACCATCACCGGATCAAGCACGACGTTGCTTGCCTGATGGCGATCGAGTCCGCGAGCGACCGTCGCGATCACGTCGGCACGCGCCAGCATGCCGACCTTCACCGCGCCGATCGTGAGATCCGAGAACACCGCATCCATCTGCTGCGCCACGAACTCGGGCGGTACATCATGAATACCGGTGACACCGGTTGTGTTCTGCGCGGTGAGCGCGGTGATGACGCTCGCGCCATAAGCGCCGAGCGCGGCGAATGTCTTGAGGTCGGCCTGGATGCCGGCGCCTCCGCTCGAGTCCGAGCCGGCGATGGTCAGTGCGATCGGGGTCGAGGCCTGCATCAGTGATGATGAGCCGCGCCGACGGCCGGCACGCGCGGCGCGCAGCGCACCAAGGCCGCATCAACAACGGCGCGCAGCGCGCAGGCAGCCGCGGTCGGATCCGGCGCCAGCGACAGTGCAGAGATGACCGAGACGCCGTCGGCGCCGGCCTCGATCACGGCACCCGCGTTCTCGGCGGTGATGCCGGCGATGGCGCACATGGGAAAATTGCCCATGCGATGGCGGAAAATGCGCGCGATCTCGTTGAGGCCCTCAAGCCCGATCGGCGGATCGGGATTGTTCTTCGAGCCGGTCGCAAACACGCCGCCAATGCCGACATAGTCGATCAGCCGCAGCGGCGCCGCCCAGGCCTGCGCCGGGGTCTTGATCGTCAGCCCGATGAACGGTACCGGCCCCAGGCGCTCGCGCGCCATGGCCACGTCCGTGTCGTCCTGACCGAGGTGGACGCCGGCAGCGCCCGACTCGATTGCCACATCCACATGATCGTTGATGATGAGGGGCACCTCACCGAGCGCCGCCTTGACGGCGCGGGCGAGCGCGACCTGGGCGCGCGGATCGCTCTTCTTGTCACGCAGCTGCACCAGCGTCGCGCCGCCGGCGGCGAGCTTGCGCGCGAGCTCAGGCAACGCGTGGCCGCCGGCACGCTCCCGATCGAGGATCGCGTAAAGCCGCAGATCGAGTTGATCTAACACGCAACCCTCGCCTGTCCGGTCAGCACCGTGCCGTCGAGCGCATATATGGCATCAAGCATATAGGCGGCAAAGGTGCCGGGCCCAGTGGCGCGCGCGCCGGCGATTTCGCCGGCGACACCGAGCAGGACGAGGCTTGCGGTGATGGCGCGCCAGGCGTCCGGCTCGACGGCGAGGCAGGCCGCCGCGATCGCGGAGCCGGCGCACCCCATGGCGGTGACCTTAGCCATGAGCGGGTGCCCGTTGGCGATGCGGGCGATCCGCGTGCCGTCGGTGACGAGATCGGTCTCGCCGGTGAGCCCCAGCACCGTGCTGTTTTCCAGCGCACAGGCGCGCAATGCGGGCTCACTTAAGGCCGTGCCAGCG
>JAFAXD010000652.1 GCA_019241285.1 Xanthobacteraceae bacterium
TTGGGAGTGTGCAGATCGTAGATCAGTAACACCGGCCCGATAGTCATGGTGAGCAACGACAAGTACCGGCCGCGACGCGCGACGCGTTTGGCGGCGAAGCCCCGCTCCCGGTCGGCGACCGCGGCGAGCAGAGCAGCGGCACCTGAGAGGCCGGCGAGGAAAATATACGTGCCGACGATCACTTTGTTGAACGGCGCGGGCTTGAGCTGTGGACGCCCGTAATAGGTGGGCACAGGAGCACCGCGCGACGTGTCCATGCTGGAACGTGCCGACAATCGTTGCGCGCTGCCACTCGAGCCGTGACCATAAAGGGCTGCATCGGCCATGACTCACTCCTTGAGAAGGAAGGCCAGGAGCGTGAGCCCAGCGACCGCCGCAAGCCCCGCCGCGAGGCTTCCTGCGACCCTGTTGGCGGGCCGGGTCGGTGCGACCGGCAAGTTGTAGATCTCAGGGCGTTCGGTGAGCAGGAAGAACGCGTTGAGGTGCTCGAGGCCGCCGGTCGCGCCGGGACCACCGGGTGCGCCGTACAGATAAGCGTTCGTCACACCGCGCGCGTGCAGTTGCTCGAGGCGCGTCTGCGCCCGCTGCTGCAGATCGGATAATTCGCCGAACTGGATCGAGTCGGTCGGGCAGGATTTGGCGCAAGCGGGCTCCAGGCCGCCCTTGAGACGGTCGTAGCATAAGGTGCACTTGTGCGCTTTGCCGTCTAACGTGTTGATGTCGACCACGCCGAACGGGCAGGCGGGCACGCAATAGCCGCAACCATTGCAAATATCCTGCTGCACCACGACCGTATCGAACTCGGTCTTGAAGAGCGCACCGGTCGGACAAGCCTCCAGGCAGGGAGCGTTGTGGCAGTGCTTGCACACGTCGCTCATCATCAGCCAGCCGCTCTGGAACGGCGCCTGGGCATTGTCCCGTACTCCGCCCGCGCCGGAACGTTCGATAAAGCTGACGTGGCGCCAAGTGTTGGCGGAGAGCGCGCCGGTGTTGTCGTAGCTTTCTCCAGTCAGACCGAGATTGTCGGCCGGCAGATTGTTCCATTCCTTGCAGGCGACTTCGCACGCCTTGCAGCCGATGCAGACAGTCGTGTCGGTGAAGAAGCCGTAGGACCGCCCGGGCTCAATGACAACGCCGGCCGTCAGCTCGGATTCGTTGGGAATTACACGGTCGAGCGATGATTGGTCATAGTCCAACGACCGCGGATGCACGTTCATTGTCGCGCGTCCTCCGACTTCGCGGGTTCAAGGAGATCGATCGCCTCAGCGATCAGCCCAATCACGTTGCGCGCCGGCCTGTAGCGAACTCGCACGCGCGACTGCCGCCGCTGCAGCGTCTCCAGCTGCTGGGGTTCGCCCGACGCCGCATGGGATAGAATGAAGAGGTGTGACACGCCCGCATCATCAGAAAGCTGAAAGCGCCCTTCTTGCACGATCGTGACGACGCCTTCTGTCTGCTTCATGACGCCCGTTCTTTCGTCCCGGGTGTCAACGCCTCAAATCGTTCTCGGGTTTCTTTGCGTGGTGCACTTTCCTGCGGGAAGGAACTCTGCGGAATGATCGACATTGACGCTGCGCGGGGCGGAGCTTTTTGTGGAGCATGCGATGAAACGGATTCGCAGGACCCCCGGCGAGCGTGTCAGCGGATTTGTTCAGGACTGGGGTATTCCGCGCCAACTCGCCGGACGCAGCGTGATGGCCGAGGCGGCGAAAAGCATGGCATCGAAGCGATTGCGTCCGCGGCTCGAGGAAGCGGATCGGGTCGGGACGAGTATTTGCCCATTCTGTGCCGTCGGCTGCGCCCAGCTTATCTACGCCAAGAACGGCCGGCCAATCCACATTGAGGGAGATCCGCGCAGCCCGGTGAACCAGGGCACGCTGTGCCCCAAGGGGGCCGGAACGCTCGGCATGCTGCTTTCACCGGCGCGAATTACAGATGTGCTCTACCGCGCGCCTTATTCTGAAAAATGGGAGAAGCGACCGCTCGACTGGGCAATGGAGCGGATCGCTCGGCTGACCAAACAAACGCGGGACGAGACCTTCGCCGAGACGCTGCCCGATGGGCGCGTCATCAACCACACGATGGGCATCGGTTCGCTTGGCGGCGCCACCATGGACAATGAGGAGAACTACCTCATCAAGAAGCTGTTCGGTGGCGGCCTAGGGATCGTCAACATCGAAAATCAGGCCCGCATCTGACACTCGTCCTCGGTGCCCGGTCTGGGCTCGTCATTTGGACGCGGTGCGGCGACCATGTCCCTCTGGGACTTGGAAAACGCGGATTGCGTGGTGGTCATGGGCTCCAACATGGCCGAAAACCACCCCGTCGCGTTCCGCTTTCTGGTCACCGCGCAACGGCGCGGCGCCACGATCATCCACGTCGACCCGCGCTTCACCCGCACCTCGGCGCTCGCGGACATTCACGCCCCGATCCGGTCCGGATCGGATATCGCGTTCCTCGGCGGCATCATCCACCACATCCTGGAGAATGATCTCTGGTTTCGCGAGTTTGCCCTCAACTACACGAACATCGCCACGATCATTGAGGATGGGTACCGCGATCCCGAAGAGCTGGACGGGCTCTTCTCGGGATTCAACGAAGACAGCAAGAGTTACAAACACGACACTTGGCAATACGAGGGGAACGTGTTGCCGGCCTCGATTGCCGAGCATCGCTCGCAAGTACAGCACAGCCGGCACGGCGGCGACTTCGAAGACATGCCGAGCACGGAGCTGCCGCAAGATCGTACGCTCCAGCATCCCAACTGCGTGTACCAGATCATGCGTCGCCATTACGCCCGGTATACGCCCGAGATGGTTGAGCGCGTGACGGGCTGCCGCAAGGAAACGTTCCTCCAGGTAGCCGACGCGCTCGTTCGCAATTCCGGGCGGGAACGCACCAGCGCATTTTGTTACGCGGTCGGCTGGACGCATCATTCGGTCGGCGTGCAGATGATCCGAGCGGCTACCATCATCCAAGGACTTCTCGGCAACGTGGGCCGGCCAGGCGGCGGGGTCATGGCGTTGCGCGGCCATACCAGCATTCAGGGATCCACCGACCTCCCGACGCTCTACAACATGCTGCCGACCTATCTGCCGCAGCCGTGCGTGTTTTGCCATCACGGCACTCTCTCGGAATATCTGGAGAGTGAAACCCCGAAGACCGGCTGGTGGGCTAATCTGCCCAAATACGTGATCAGTCTGCTCAAGGCTTGGTACGGCTCCGAGGCTCGTCCCGACAACGAATGGGGCTTTCAGTTTGTACCCAAGTTAACCGGCGACGCCTCGCAAGAGCCGATGACGCTGTCGATGGCGAACGGCGTTATGAAAGGGCAGTTCATCTTTGGGCAGAACCCCTTGGTGGGCGCTGTCAATACTGATTTGGTCGAGCGCGGTCTCGGCAAGCTCGAGTGGCTGGTGGTGCGCGACTTCGCGATGCTGGAGACGGCGAATTTCTGGCAGCGCGGGCGCTTGGTCGAACGCGGCGAGCTGAGTCCAAGCGAGATCGCGACCGAGGTGTTCTTCCTTCCCGCGGCGATGCCTGGCGAGAAGGACGGCACGGTGACCAACACCAGCCGCCTGGTGCAGTGGCACGACAAAGTGTGCGAGGCTCCGGGCGACAGCCGGTCGGACCTGTGGTTCATGGTGCATCTCGGACGGCGGCTGAAAGAACTCTACACCGCCAGCCCCGAGCCGCGCGACCGCGCGATCCAAGCTCTGACTTGGGACTATCCGATGCGCGGTGAACGACAAGAACCCGATGCCGAGGCTGTGCTGCGCGAGATCAACGGCTGGACGGTGAGCGACCGCGAGCAGGTCGCGAGCTTTGCCGATCTCAAGGACGACGGCACGACCGCCTGCGGCGGCTGGATGTATTGCGGCATCTATCCGGAGGAGGGCCGCAATCTGGCGCGGTCGCGCCGGCCGGATGGGCCCGACGGCCCCGGCAGCCACGCGGGCTGGGCGTTTTCGTGGCCGGCTAACCGGCGCACACTGTACAACCGCGCTTCCGCCGATCCGGATGGCAGGCCGTGGTCGGAGCGCAAGAAAATGGTGTGGTGGGACGCCGATCAGCGCAAATGGACCGGCAATGACGTGCCGGATTTTGAAGCGACGAAGCCGCCCGATTACCGGCCCGATCGGCAGCAACACCCGCACGGCATGGAGGCGTTGTCCGGCAGCGATCCATTCATCATGGAAGCCGACGGCAAATGCATGCTGTTTGTTCCATCCGGGCTGAAGGACGGGCCGCTGCCGACGCATTACGAGCCGATCGAGAGCCCGGTGCGCAACCTGCTCTATGCGCAGCAGATCAACCCGACCGCGAAGCTGTGGCACCAGCCCGGCAATGAGCTGCACGCGCCGCAAGATCCGCGCTTCCCCTATGTGTTCACCACGTATCGCCTGACCGAGCTGCACTGCGGCGGCATCCCGACCCGCGTCATGCCGCACACAGCGGAATTGCAGCCGGAGGCATTCGTAGAGATCTCGCCGGAGCTCGCCCGCGAGCTCGGCATTCGTCATCTCGGATGGACGGTTCTGTCCTCCCTTCGGGGTGAGATCGAAGTGCGCGCCATGGTGACCGAGCGCATCCAGCCCTTCGTGATCGACGGCAAGGTCGTGCACGAGATCGGCATGCCCTGGGTGTTTGGACGTGAGGGCTACGCGCGCGGAGCGGTGGCTAACGTCCTGTTGGCGATTACTGGCGATGCCAACACCAGCATCCACAGCACCAAGGCGGCGACTTGCAATATCAGACCAGGCCGGTTGTCTGGTCCATTGGACCCAATGCACGGATGACAACGAGATATCCCGGCCGGATTGCTTTAGGTGCGATCGATGATGTCGTAGCGCAGAAGCCGCACAAAGACGATGCTCGCCTCTCGGCAGCAAGCAAGTGTCTGTGCGTCTTTCGCGATCACGTGATCGACGCACATCGCGGGCAGGATCGAACAGATGCCACGCGCGAGCCGGTTGCCCGCCTGAACTCGGTGCTAAGCGTCGTCCTGGGCTGCCAGTTCCCACTCACCGATGTGCCCTGGCAAGAGCTCGAACGAGCACGTGGTTGGCTCGCCGATCTGGTCGCAGAGTTGGAGCCAGGGGCGCGGGATGCGCTCCGTCCGTAAATCACCGCTGCGGTGCCGTGAAAAGCAAAGCCCCGCCGGGGGGGCGGCGGGGCTCGAAACCATCGCACTGGATTGGGTGGGGGTGGGGGGTCCAGCGCGGTAAGGTCGATCGAATAATCGCCCGAGCAGGCTCACCTCGCCATTATACATATGGATCGGCCATTTAGCCACACGCACGCCATTTTTGGGCGCAGCGGCGGAGCTCGATTCTGCGATCGCTTCGCCGAATTCGTGGGCAAGGAAAGTTGTCTCTGCGCTTTCGTACATCCAACTTAACCCGTTCGGCCGGGTTTTTCTTGGGTTCGGCTGGCCACTCAAGCTGGTGGCGTCGGGGCATTTGCGCGCGGATCACGCTGGCATGCTATGGGGTCCAAGTCCACCGTAGGGATCTCCGCCATTTCGACGTGCTGACCGCTGAACTATTTCTAGAGACCCTCGATGGCGAATGAACGGAACTTGCCGTATTGACTTCGAGTTGCGAATAGCTCTTTGGCAGCCGGATCGTTGCGCCACGCCTGCAGCGCGTCATCATTTTCGAAAACGTAGATCGTGAACCGTTTCGGCGGCTCCCCATCGAATGTAGTGACGACCTTTCCGCCTCGAATGATGTAACGGCCGCCGTGCTTTTGAATCAACTGCGCTTGCGCATCGGCATATTTCTGGAAACCGGCCGAGTCGGTCACGTCAATCTCGTTGACGACGTACACGGGCGGCTTGGTCTGCGCGTGAAGGCCCTGGAAAGCGACGGCGCCAAGCATGGCGGCCGCGATGAGCGATAACACAATCCTATTATATCTGGTCCTCATGACTGCCTCCATGAATCACTTTCCAGGCGCTTTATATGCGCCGCGGAGCTCGCGTGCCTTCTGACGAACTTTTCCGACTTCTTCCTGCGTTATTAATCGCGTGAGCTTGGGAGTGTGCACAGTGCCAGCAGCAAAGGCGATAGCAGTAATTGCGTAAGCGACTTCCGGATTAGGCACATCGATTATGATCAATACACCCGGACCGTCCCCGATCGTGCTGTACATCGAAATCAACTGGCCGCCGCCTGCTTCGACGACTTTTTTGGTTGCTTCGTACCGATTGATTGTCGGGTCGTCGATGATGGCGGTGAGAGCTTGAGGGGTGTAATGCGCTGTGAAGCAGAATTGCATAATAAGTCTCCATTGGAGTGGACTAGGGCGCCCTTCCGTTCGGATTAATTTCTGCGTGATTGGACCTGCCGGGAACGGGAATCAGTGTGGCCCGGCATTGGCGAGACCTTTGCGCAAGTCTTCGGCGGTCATGACGGGAGTAAGCTCGACCTCGGCATCGAAGCTCAAAAAGAAAGGCTCAACCACCTCCACCACGCGTGACGCGTCAGCCATCTCAAAGAATAAAATTCCGCCGCGCCGCTTGCCATCGAGGATCCCAAAGTATGCAGCCTCGGGTTTCAGCTTGCCCATAATCGATTCCATGTTTTTTCCGAGCGATCCGTCTTTGAAAGCTGCGTTTCCGCTTTCAGTCGGAACAGAAAATTTAAGCATCATGCGCATCGTCGCCTCCACGTGCTGAGCTACCCCCTCTGGGCAGCCGTTCAGATATATTGTAAATGACAGCGCCGGATTCCAGCTACTTGCGTTCCACAAAGATCGCGTGGCAATCGGTATCGCCAACATTTTCCGCGCTGTGCGATGACGTGATTATCCCAGGCCTCGCCACGCCGGTCGTATTGTTGACATCCCTGGTGGTCCCGTCCGGGTTGTGTATTTTCAGCATACATTCATCCAGCGCATAGGACACGTATGGCAAGAGATGAGAATGTGCCTTGTCCGTCGCGCCCTTCTTCCAGGTCGCTGCAATAACCCGGAAGTTGTCGTCCTCGAAAATGACTTTGTAAGTGTCAGGGTCCGCTTGATAGGTGGGCGGTGCGTTCTGAGCAGCGGCGGCGGATGCAAGGAGCGAAACAGTCAAGGTGATTCCCGCGTATACTTTCATTGCGAAACTCCAGTTTTGACGACGGTGGGGGATATGCACGGCCGCATGAATAGGGAGCCCGCGCTCTACTCGCGCTCCGCCCAGCGAATGTCCCGGGGTTGGCAGGGGTGTTCTGGGGCAGTTACCGGCAGTAAGATGGCACTTAGCCGGCGCCGCCGACGTGACCTATGTCACAGGTATCAAACTAATGGTTGGACAACTTTGCGCCCATCGTCGGCCCGCTTCCAGCATAAAGGTCCAGACCCGCGCCGAGGTTTCGCCCGATTGACCGATATTGGTTGCCGCGGGCACATCAGGTACCCGGAGCGTATTCTGTTTGACCAAATCCGGGAGCTTTTTGCAGGCAGGCGCTGCGGAGCGGGGCTCACGCTCATGTGCTGCTCACACTGCGAACTGGCCATAATCTACCAAACTGGACGCTCGTCAGTCGCAGCTAGCCCAAGAATCCATCCAAGTCTTTGATTTATTGGCGCGGCCACGCCGTCCGGCATGCAGGTGGCATGTGCCCCGCGTACGCGCGCGGCATTCCTCTGCCCGTTCGACCTGCTTGCGATTAACGCAAGGGCTGCGCGCTGGTGCCATAATAGTGCCTCAAAATCTCCGCGAACGGAGGGCACCACTGTGGCGGGTGGGGGTGTAAATGAAGAAATTCTCGGGCGTGGAAATTTGCCGATTTTTCTGCGCCTTCGCAGTTGTGATTTGCCACTATCAGTTTTTCTTCGCGCCGGGACGCTGGAACATAGACCTGATCCAGCCCTCTGACCGTGTTTTATTTCCTTTGTACGGGATCCTCTCTCCTTTGTACGACAAAGGGTATTTTGCCGTGCAGGTGTTTTGGGTCATCTCCGGTTTCATCTTCTTTTGGAAATACGCCGACGCTATCCACGAACGATCAATCACCGCCTTCAAATTCGCAGCGTGGCGATTTTCCAGACTTTATCCCTTGCACTTTGTGACACTGATTGCGATCGTTTTGCTGCAACCCGTTTACCAGATCAACCACAGCGAACCCTTCATTGGCGGGCCCAACGACTTACAACATTTTCTTCTTCAACTTGTGATGGCCTCCAATTGGTTCAGCGTGGACCCGACCACCTTTAACGTACCGATATGGAGTGTTTCAGCAGAAGTTCTGGTCTACACGGTATTTTTTCTGGTCGTATTCACTGTGCGACCAGGAATAATAATGTGCGCCAGCATGGTGCTTCTCGTGAAGCAAGTGCACCACGGAATTCCCTGGCTAGAGTGCATGGAGTTCTTTTTTGCTGGCGGACTCGTGCAACGTATTTTGTCGCGCATTGACGCGAAGTATTACGCGATAGCGTTTTGTGGTGCTATCTGCGTCGCCGCAACGGTGATAATTCGCGGACAATTGGGCTTTGCCATAGGCGGAACCCCGTTGTTGTTGCTTAGCACGAGTGTTGTGACCGCATTTAGTCTGCTCGACACCGTCGTGAGGCGTGACACAACAATGCTAAATCGGTTGGGTGATTTGACTTATGCTTCCTACTTGATCCATTTCCCGATCCAGCTCGCCCTGGTTCTGATTGTTGATTCGATTGGCATCGGCCGGACGATTTTCACATCCCCATTGATGTTGTTGTTTTTTGTTTCAGTGGTATTTTTCTCCTCAGCGCTAATTTACCACCGTTTCGAGCTGCCGTTTCAAAGCATAATTCGCGCGCGCTGGTACGAGAGGTTCGGGAGAGCGTCAGGGGCAGCTCCAGCGCCTTTGCGAAGTTCGTCCTTTCGTTGGACCTCGCCCCGTTCGCGTTGAATTAAACGGTTTAGAAACAAGAATCATCGACCTTTTTGTGCCGCATCCGATCTACAGCGTTCTTTTGCGTGAACTCCTTGGCTAATTGGCCACGCCAATCGATCGGCTCATCCTGCTCTCGCCAATTCGGTCTGGCATCAGCGCTTACGACCCGCGTTTCGAACACACCATACGCGGGCCAAACCAGGGCACAGGCCGATGCTTGGCAATAATCCATCCGAGCCAGCGGCTTACTGCAATTGCGCCTCTATTTTTCTGATCAGCGAACTGAGCGTGCCCGGCGCCGCATCGCTTTGCAGGCTGAGGAGCGCGAACGGCAGTCTCTGGCCAGCGCCTAACAAACCGGGCAGGCCGGTCTGAGGGTCGCGGTCATCGTGGCATCGTAAGGCTGGGCCTTGCCCATTGGCCAGCCGTCCGCTGTCCTTCGACGCCAACCGGTAAAAGCCGATCCCCGTCGCTCTCACGAGCCAAACATGGCTCTATGAGTTAGAGCGTACCCGCCCTCAGTGTCGTGACAACGCGGGCGTCCTGTCTCAATTCCAAATCAAACCCTCTTCCGTATCGCCTCGCCTGGGCAATCGCATCTTCATCGGTTTCGGCTTGGATCGTGTACGGCGAAGCAACAATCTGCCCGCGCTTGTTCAGGGTGTAGAGACGATATTCCATGCGGGCCAACGCACGCAGGCCGAAGTGGTTGCTCAGTGATAAATTGCTAGCGCAACAATTTATCAGAACCCGTGACGGCGAACATTTGCAAGTAGGGCCACAATGAGGATCATAATCGCGCAGAAAAAGTACTTGCGACTGGTTGCGCAATCGCGGCCAATTGCGATCAATCCGCCACTTCAACTATCATCTCGACCTCGACAGCGTTGTTGAATGGAAGGCCCGCCATTCCGACAGCAGATCGCGCGTGTTTGCCTATTGCTTCGCCGAAGACTTCCACCATCAAATCGGAAAATCCGTTTATTACCTTCGGCTGGTCACCAAACCCTTCGACCGAATTGACCATCCCAAGGACTTTAACCACGCGCTTCACCCGATCCAGGCTGCCAAGCGCGGCGCGTACCTTTGCCAACATGATCAACCCAACCTGGCGCGCCGTATCATAGCCTTCTTGTACTGTGAGGTCCTTGCCTACCTTGCCTTTGTACTTCCAATCAGCAGCCGCAGTGTTTCCCGCGAGAAACAGCAAGTTGCCGACCTGTACGGCATCGACGTAGTTCGCTACCGGAGGTGGTACGGATGGCAGCGTGATGCTCAACTCCTTTAGCCGCGCCTCAGCGGAAGGTGGGCTCTGCGCCAAAGCGCCCGCCGAAACAGTAATCCACATCACCAACCCGAGCGCGCATACGCCCACCGACGAGGCGAGTCTCGTCGTGCCGAGTGCATGAGCCATTTGTCGCCTCCCTGAGGAATGACCGTGAGAAAATGGCCGGCTGAGAACAGGATGGCTGCCCGTCCAAGGCGGACTTTGCCACGCCCTCGTCAGCAACTCCAGCGGTGAATCTACGGCACTTTTGGGTACCGTAGATCCGCGCCACTACGTACAAATAATCAGACCAATTGCAGCACTGAGGACGGCAGCTTCTGGCACGTTCGACCGTGTTCGAATGTCCGCCCCTCGGTCGTTGTTGGGGGTAAACCGGACATCAAAACCGAGCCAAAATCGAGCGAATAACCCGCAAGAGACATGCGCTGCTCTGGATCGTTTGCACCGCAAAAGAGCACTGACTCCTGGCTCGTGAGGTAGGACGGCACAATTCACGTTCGAAAACGTTGCATGGAGAATGGGACATCGGCGTGGAGAGAGCGCAGTGCGGCGGCGCGAGTTCATCACACTTCTCGGCGGCGTGTCGCTCGCGCCGCTCACCGTTCGGGCGCAGAACTCGTCGATGCCGGAAATCGGTTTTTTGCACTCCGGCTCGCCAGAGCAAAACGTCCAGCGGCTCGCTGCATATCGTAAGGGTTTGAACGAAGCAGGTTTTGTCGAAGGCGAGAACGTTACCATTGAGTTTCGTTGGGCGGCCGGCCGGAATGACAAACTGCAGGAGTTGGCGGGAGATCTCGTGCGGCGGCAGGTAGCAGTCATTGCCACGCCCGGTAGCACGCTGGCGGCGGTTGTGGCCAAGGCTGCGACCACGAGTATACCCATTGTCTTCGCCGTTGGCGCCGACCCCGTCGGACTTGGCCTTGTTGCGAGCTTCAATCGACCGGGCGGAAATGTCACCGGAATCACTTCGCTCAATGCTGAGATCGCAGCAAAACGGTTCGGCTTAATCCGCGAATTGGTACCGCAGGCTGCGCGCTATTTCGCGCTCGTCAATCCAACCGACCCGGTATTGGCTGAGCCTTTCACGAAAGACGTACAGGCTGGAGCCGCCACAATAGGAATTCACATCGAGATCATTCGTGCCAGCACCGATCGCGAGATTGAACAAGCGTTTGCGAACTTCCCCCGCCAATCAGATAGCGTGCTGGTCTTCGGTCCAGACGCGTTTTTTTATACCCGCCGAACACAGATTGCCGCTCTCGCCGCGCAACGCGCGGTGCCCACAATTTTTGACGGCCGTGACTATGTGGAAGCCGGAGGACTGGCAAGCTATGGAGCGGATTTTGACAATTTGATGCATTTGGCCGGCGGGTACACCGGCAGCATACTCAAAGGCGAAAAGCCTGCCGATTTGCCAATCGTACGATCGACTAAGTATGAGCTTGTCATCAACCTCAAAACCGCGAACGCGCTTGGTCTCGGCGTGCCGCCGATGCTGCTCGCCACTGCCGATAAGGTGATCGAGTGAGACGCCGCGAGTTCATCGCGGCCGTTGGTACGACGTTGGCCTCGCCGGTGGTGCTGCGCGGCCAGCAATCGACACCGGTCATCGGACTGCTCTGCGGTGGAACCCCCGAGTCGGATGTTGTGCGGGTTGACGGCTTTCGACGTGGTCTGAACGAAGCAGGGTTTGTCGACGGCAAGAATGTCTTACTTGAGTATCGGTGGGCGGAGGAACATTACGAGCGAATGTCGGCTCTCGCCGCCGACCTTGTCGATCGAAAAGTCTCACTGCTGGTCGCGATGGGCGGTATCCCTTCGGCAGTGGCGGCCAAGAAAGCCACCGGGAGCATTCCCATCTTGATTGCAATCGGCGGCGATCCTGTCCAATTGGGGCTCGTGCCAAGCTTGAGTCATCCTGGCGCCAATCTGACCGGCGTCAGTTTTCTCATCAATTCGATGGGCGTGAAGCAGCTTGAGCTTTTGCACGACATGCTGACACCCGGCGTGGTCGTAGGCTTTCTTGGCAACTCAAAAAATCCAAATGCCGAGACGGATAAGAAGAACGCACAGTCAGCTGCCGAGGCATTGGGCCAAAAGCTCGTTGTGGTACAAGCCAGCACCGACGCGATGCTGGACGATGCTTTTGGCACGCTCGCCCGCGAGGGCGTGGGCGCGCTCGTCGTTGGTGCGGACTTTTTCCTGGTCAGCCGCCGCGATAAGCTGATCGGACTAGCGGCACGACAACGCCTGCCGGCCGTCTATCCGCTTCGGGACTTCGTTACAGGCGGGGGGCTCATGAGCTACGGGACTGATCTCGCTGAGGGCTATCGTTCGCTCGGGCTCTATGCCGGACGGATCTTGAGGGGTGAGAAACCGGCCGACCTGCCCGTGCAACAATCGACCAAAATCGAGTTGGTGATCAATCTCAAAACCGCGAAAGCCCTCGGTCTCACCGTGCCGCCTTCACTCCTCGCCCGCGCCGACGAGGTCATCGAATGAACAGGCGCACATTCATCGCGGCACTTGGCGGCGCGGCGGCGTGGCCGCTGGTGGCGCGGGCGCAACAGCAAACGCCAACCATCGGTTGGCTTTCGATTACTGCGCCCTCCGCAAGTCCGGCGACGGATGCGAAGGGAAAGCAGTGAAGCGTCCGAGGGTCCAGCCGCAGGGAAAGGGGCAACGCGGTGAGCGCGCGGAGCGCGGGCTATGTTGTATTCGGCCTTGCTGTACACTCGGCCTGCGCCGGGCTCCGCGGAGCAGCAGCCGACAAACAGGTCATACGCGCTGCACATTCTCCGGGAGTTCCTTTTACGAGGTCGTATGACAGACAGAACTAACAACACCGCCACCGCAGAGGCCGCCTCCCGCACGGTCACCGAATCTGCGCCCGACGACGCCAGCGAAACGGAAACGACCGCCTCCAAGTCTCGCCCGGTTGAGACCACTGAGCGCGCTCTGGATGAATACCGGGCCAAGCAGGACGCCCAGCGCCCGAAGATGGCCCGACTGACGGCGCTGCGGCTGAAGGCCGAGGCGAAGAGCGGTATGAAGCCGAAGAAGCGGTAAACACTGAAACAGCAACAGGAGGAAAATTCAGGTGGCCACTCGGACAGAGTTTAAGCCGGAGAAGTCAGGACCGGTGACCCCCAACAGGCGCCGAGCAAAGCGACAGTGCGAGCGGCCACGAGGAACATAAGGCGACAGCGAGTGTTGACTGCCCAACGGTAGCTACGAACTGCGCGTGGCTGCTTTGGCCCGATGAAATCATCGATGTTGAGACTCGGTAAAGACGAGATTGCGTTCCTCCGTTGGCTCCGAACGAACGGCGGACAGGGGACACTTTCCCTGCAGAT
>JAFAXD010000016.1 GCA_019241285.1 Xanthobacteraceae bacterium
CGCCCGGTTGCGCTTGATATTCGTATTGGTCTGAGGTCAGCAGCAGATCGAACCGCATATTGTCATACAGCAGCAGGCCGCCGCGCGGCACGGCATAGAAGAAGCCGAGTTCAACAAAGACGAGCAGAATCGCCATGAAGATACCGACCAGCGCGAGCGCGGTGCGTCGCTTGTCGTACGTCAGGATCCGCCAGGCGAGTAGAACCTTCATGGCTTGGTCAATCGGCCAGCATTGGGTCGGTTCCCTGTCACTCGGTTTCCTTATCTGACAGTGCCGGTGCGCGTCTACTGACGATCGCAGCTCTAACCCCTGGACGGGGCTTTTTCTCGATCTCCGAGCGCCCGAGCAATGGGACGCGCGCCTGCGGCGTTATTTGGCGGTGCAAGCTTTGAGCAGCCACGCCTTGAAGGCGTGCATCCCGCTGGTCTCGCGTTTGGACTTCAGCGCCGTCAACCAGTAATCGCCGGCGGTGATCTCGGTTCGAAATGGCTGCATCAGGCGCTTCTCGCGGAGTTCCTGCGCGAACATGCGCACGGGCAGCAGCGCGATGCCATCGCCGCGGGCAGCAGCATGCGCCATGACAATCGAGGAGTCGAAGATCGGGCCCCGAATGGGCGGACACGGCGTATGGACAGCGGCAAACCAGCGCTGCCATTCTTCGTCGCGATAGGAGCGTAACAATACCTGTTTGGCCAGGGCATCTGGCTTGCGCAACCGTTTGCCGATCTTGGGTGAGCACAACGGTGACAATGGAGCGCTCAGCAGATGCGTTGCTTGCGTTCCGTGCCATAAACCGTCGCCGAAACGAATTGCAAAATCCAAACCCTCTCCCGCAATATCGACGCGATTGTTGTTGGTCAGAATTCGCAGATCGATATGAGGATGATTTTTGTGAAACTCCTGCAGCCGTGGCAGCAGCCACCCGGCGGCAAACGTGCCGACGACACCGACTGTCACGATTTCGCGGGCTCGGCCCTTTGCGAAGGCATCCACGGCACTGCGCAGTTGCCCAAAGGCCTCAGATACAGCCGGCAGGAGCGCCTGTCCTTCATCGGTCAAGGCCAGGCCGCGTGGCACGCGGCGAAACAACGGGACCCCGAGCGTTGCCTCGAGCGACTTCACCAAATGGCTGACCGCCGCCTGGGTCACCCGCAATTCCAGGCCTGCCTTGGTGAAGCTCAGATGACGCGCGGAGGCTTCGAAGGCGCGGAGCGCGTTCAATGGTAGGTGCGACTTGGCCATCAGTCTAAGACATGAGGTAGCACACCTGGATCAACAATAGTTTTTCTAGTGTTGTGCCCAAAATTTGATCGTTTGCGCGTGCCGCCTCGCATCCGCATTATCCGCGGCGCATTCGTGAGGGGAGTCAAAACGATGAATCGGCGCGAAATGGTTACTGGCGTTGCCGCAACAGTTGCGACTCTCGGGCTGTTGCAAGCGAAAACGGTCAACGCTGCCGCGCCGTTCCTGACGGAAGAATTGACCCGCATCGAGAGCGGCAGCGGCGGACGGCTTGGTGTTGCTATCCTCGACACCGGCACCCAGCGTCACGCCGAGCATCGTGCGGCGGAACTGTTCCCAATGTGCAGCACGTTCAAGCTGCTGGCATCGGCCGCCGTCCTCAAGCGCTGCGACAATGGCCAGGACCAGCTGCAACGACGAATCAAGTTTCAAGCATCGGATCTGGTGACGTATTCGCCCGTGACAAAGGACCATGTCGGAGGCGATGGAATGACGCTCGCCGAACTGTGCGCGGCGGCGTTGAATTACAGCGACAACACCGCCGCGAACTTGTTGCTTGCGAGCCTGGGCGGACCGCAAGCACTGACGGCCTATGCACGCAGTATCGGTGACCCGGTCACGCGCCTCGACCGCATCGAGCCCGATCTCAACGAGGCTGTGCCTGGCGATCCGCGCGATACGACGACGCCCGCCGCCATGTTGCAGAATTTGCATACGTTGCTGTTTGGCGAGGTCCTGTCGGCCGCTTCGAAGGATCAGCTCACCGCCTGGCTCCTCGGCAACCGTACCGGTGACGCGCGCCTGCGTGCCGCACTACCACCTGGATGGCGATGCGGCGACAAGACCGGATCAGGAGAACGCGGCTC
>JAFAXD010000081.1 GCA_019241285.1 Xanthobacteraceae bacterium
CTTGAAGAAGGTCGGCATCACGGCCCAGCGCGAAATCGAGAAGGCTGTGCGCGAAGGCATCGCCAGCGGCAAGCTCAAAGGCAATGAGGCGCTGCATGCGAAAGCCGCGTTCACCATCGCCGGCGTCGACCTGAAGTTCGACGTCGAGGGCGATGTGGAGTTGGCCTAGCTACAAGCGCTGCGGTTAGTCCTCCCTCCCCCCGCGAGCGAAGCGAGTGGCGGGGAGGGTTGGGGTGGGGGGCTCTTTTGTTTGTTGTTGATAGCTCGAATGCCCCCACCCCCGGCCCCTCCCCGCGCGCTGCGCGCGGGGGAGGGGAGGAGTGAGCCGCTACTCTCTCATGTAGATGCTACGCCGCCGCGGCGTTACCCTTTGGCTGCACTTCAGCGGTGTAATCATCGGCGAGCTGGAACGTGATCGCGCCAGGCGTGAACTTCCAGTTGGCGATCTCGGATACCGCGGTGATCTCGGCGGCCGTGCCGGTGATAAAACATTCCGAGAAGCTGTCGAGCTCGGCCGGCAGGATCCGGCGCTCGATCACCTCGATGCCGCGCCGGCGGGCGAGCGCGATTGCAGAGCGGCGGGTGATGCCATCGAGGAAACAATCGGCGATCGGCGTGTGAATCTTGCCGTCCTTGATGAAGAATATGTTGGCGCCCGTGCATTCGGCGACGCGCTCTTCCCAGTCGAGCATCATGGCGTCGGCATAGCCTTTGCGCTCGGCGCGATGTTTCTCGATCGTGCAGATCGCATAAAGGCCTGAGGCCTTGGCGAGCGCCGGCGCGGTGCGCGGATCGGGACGGCGGTAGTCGGCGAGCGCCAGGCGGATGCCCTTGGCGCGCTGCGCCGGATCGAAATAGCTCGGCCATTCCCACGTCGCGATCGCGAGATGGATGGTATTGTGCATGGCGGAGACTCCAAGCTGCTCGGAGCCGCGCCAGGCGATCGCCCGCACGTAGGCGTTGGGCTGCTTGTTGCGCTCGACGATCAGGCGCTTGGCGGCGTCGATCTCGGCGACGCTGAAGGGGATCTCGAAGTCGAGAATCTGGGCTGACCGGTGCAGCCGCTCGGAATGCTCGGTCGATTTATAGATCGTGCCGTTATAGGCGCGCTCGCCCTCGAACACGGCGCTCGCATAGTGCAGGCCATGTGTCAGTACGTGGATCTTGGCATCCACATTGGGAATGAGCTTGCCGTCAATCCAGACGGCACCCGGCATTTGATCAAATGGCACTGCTGTGGCTGCCATGGCTCTCCTCCGGCTTCTCCCAATGTGACCCAGGATTTGCACTGCTTTTGCGTCCCGGCTCAAGTCCCGATATGGTTCGTTGGGCGTGGCCGAACCAGTACGGCCCTGCGACTTAGCTAGCTAGGCAAGGGTCGGCGCCGGTGTCCCGTGTGGGTGAGCGCACGATCCTTTCGCGTGGGCGGGTTATGGCGTAACAATCTTTTCGAAATATGTCAACATGGCTGACATAAATGTGACGGCAATCAAGGCTCGGCGGCCGGCGGACGACCCGGGGAGCGAGCCGATCTGGGACCTGATCGAGCTCCTGTTTTTCGCCTACCGGGACTTCGTCAGCGACCCCGACGAGGTGCTCGCCAAATTCGGTTTTGGCCGCGCACATCACCGCGTGCTCCACTTCGTCAATCGCAACCCGGGCATGAAGGTCGCCGACTTGCTCGAGCTTCTGCGCATCACCAAGCAGTCGCTCGGCCGCGTCCTCAAGCAGTTGGTGGACCAAGGCTATATCGTGCAGCGGGAGGGTGCGCACGACCGTCGCCAGCGGCTTCTGCACGTCACCGAGAAAGGGCGCGCGCTTGCCCTGCAGCTTGCGACTCTGCAGACCGAACGCATCGCGGCGGCACTGAAGGAACTTGGTCCGGGAGCGCACGAAGAAGCGCGCCGGTTTCTCGCCGCCATGATCGATCGTGAGGACCGCGCCGGCGTGCTGGCTTTCATTGAGAGCGCCGATGAGGCGCGCCGCCGCACATGACCGACGCGCAGCCGGGAAGCGGCTCAATTGCGGCGCCGACGCTCGCGCCCGCCGACGATGCGCCGCATCTGCTCATCGTCGATGATGACCGGCGTATCCGCAGCCTGCTGTCGCGCTACCTGCTCAGTGAAGGTTATCGCGTCACCACGGCGGAAAGCGCCGCCGATGCACGT
>JAFAXD010000126.1 GCA_019241285.1 Xanthobacteraceae bacterium
GGCGATCGCGTCGGCGTTCTTCTCCACCATCATCATATGTCCGTTGCCGTGAATGCCAACATCGGCCAGTCGGATGAATGTGTTTGGTACGCCGGCTTGGGTGAGCCACGCGGCGGTGCAGTGGTCGTACGAGGCGTGATACGACGCTTCCGACATGATGATGACGATCGGAATGCTGCGCAGATTGGGTAATTGTCGCGCGGGGGCCTTCTGCGTCCAGCAGCGCACCAGGTCGGGTTTGTCGGGTTGAGCCTGCTGCTCGACCTCGAGCGCGCTGCCGCCCGCAAGCGGCGGATCATAGGTGAGGGGGATATCGCCCAGCCCCGAGATCTTGGTCGGCGCCGCATCTTTGAACCAATCGGGCGCGCCACTGAAAACAATGTCATGCATCGGTGGGCCGCTCGGCTCGATGGCGACGATCGCCTTCACCATGTTGGGACGCTGATCGGCGACTGGCCAGCCATAGGCGCCGGACTGCGAATGGGTCAGGAGAATCGCCGGTCCGATCTTGTCGAGCAGCGCGACAAGCGCCTCGGTGTTGATCTTCTGCTGGCGTCCGAAATCCGCGAGAGATGGAAACTGTGTCGCCAGAAAAGCCTGGAAATACGGGTCTTCTCGCGTGCCTGAGCCGGGGAATTGGCTGTGCAGGTGCGCCTGTGGCCATAACTTGAAGCGCTCTGGTGCGACGAAGCGCTGCTCGACGAAATTGATATTGGCGGGCGCGAGCGGGCCGAACACCGTCGGCGACCAGTAGGCCGAGCGGCCGCGCGCCACCTGGTCGATCACATAGACCGCGTAACCGCGCCGGGCGAAATACTGAGCCCAGCCCTCGTCGCCTGCGATTGTACCGGTGAAGTTGGTGCCGGTCTGGCTGCCGCCGGGAATCATGATGATCGGATAGGGATGCGTAAGCTTCGCCGGGATCATGAACTCGGCGTAGAGATGCCCGACCATCGGCTGGCCCTCGACCGCTTCGTCAACATGGCCGCCAGCGTACAGATATCCGGTTTTGGCAAGCTCCAGCGGTGGTTTGTCAGCGGCGTTGGCGCTGAGTGCGGACATCGTCGCCCATATCGATGCGAGAAAGCGTGCCGCGACGTGAGCGAGCTTCATGGCGTCCTCCCAACCTGATCTTTGTGCTGATCAGCGTAGAGGTGGCACATCAGCGCGGCAAGCGCGTCGCTTGCATGGATCACACGCAGAGGCCTCCTAGCTCGGGAGACTTATTCCAACGCCAGCACGATGATCTCCGCGACCAGCGCGGGCCGTGCCTCGTTTTCGATCTCGAATGTGGAGTCGAGCGTCAGCCGCACGCCGCCCTCGATCGGCTCGGCGTTTTTCAAGGTCGCATGCAGCCGCACACGTGCACCCGCCGCCACCGGCGCGGTGAAGCGCAACCGGTTCAGCCCATAATTGACGCCGCGGCGCTGGCGGCGGATGGCGTAAATGGTCTCAGTCATGTGGGCAAACAGCGAGAGCGTGAGAAAGCCGTGCGCGATCGTGCGCCCGCCTGGCATGTCGCGCGCCGCACGCTCCGGATCGACGTGAAACCACGCCTGATCAAGGGTCGCCGCCGCAAACTTGTCGATCCTCTCCTGGTCGACCAGCACCCAATCGCTGGGTCCGAGCTTCTCGCCAACGTAGGCGACAAGATCGACGGGCCGTTCCACCTTGAGCATCGCATGCGCTCCATATGATATGCTGCGTCACTTACAGCATCGTTGCCAGAGAAAATCGAGAGGAAGCCCATGGACTTCGAGCATTCGCCCCGCAGCCGCGAGCTTCAGGAACGTCTGCTCGAATTCATGGACGCGCATATCTATCCCAACGAGCACCGCTTTCACGAGGAGATCGAAGCAAACCGCGGCGCCGGAAACGCGTGGCAACCGACGAAGGTCATCGAGGAGCTCAAGCCCAAGGCGCAGGCGGCCGGCCTTTGGAATCTGTTTCTCCCGCGCTCGCCGCGTGCTCCCAATGGCGGCCTGTCGAATCTCGACTACGCGCCGCTGTGCGAGATCATGGGGCGCGTGCACTTTGCGCCCGAGGTGTTCAACTGTTCGGCGCCCGACACCGGCAACATGGAGACGTTCGAGCGCTACGCCTCCGAGGAGCTCAAGCGGAAATGGCTCGACCCGTTGCTGCGTGGCGAAATCCGCTCTGCCTTCCTGATGACCGAGCCCGACGTTGCCTCATCGGACGCGACGAACATTCAGTCGCGCATTGAGCGGCGCGGCGACACATATGTCATCAACGGCCGCAAGTGGTGGTCCAGCGGCGCGGGGGATCCGCGCTGCAAGGTCTACATCGTGATGGGCAAGACCGATCCGAACGCAGAGCGTCACAAGCAGCAATCGATGATCGTCGTGCCGTCGGATACGCCTGGCATCAAGGTCGAGCGCGCGCTCTCGATCTTCGGTTATGACGACGCGCCGCATGGGCACATGCAGGTGCTGCTCGATGACGTGACCGTCCCGGCAAGCAACGTCTTGCTGGGCGAGGGACGCGGCTTTGAGATAGCCCAGGGTCGACTCGGCCCGGGGCGCATTCATCATTGCATGCGCTCGGTCGGCGCGGCGGAACGCGCGCTTGAGTTCATGTGCCGGCGGCTTGCGTCGCGCGTCGCGTTTGGAAAGGCGATTTCCGAGCAGTCGGTCTGGCATGAGCGTATCGCCCAGGCGCGGTGCATGATCGACCAAGCCCGCCTGCTGACGCTCAAGGCGGCCTATATGATGGACACGGTCGGCAACAAGGCGGCGCGCGCCGAGATCGCCATGATCAAGGTGGTTGCGCCGAACATGGCCGGCCAGATCATCGATTGGGCCATTCAGGCGCATGGGGCCGCTGGCGTGTCGCCGGACTTCCCGCTCGCCTACATGTACGCAAACCAGCGCACGCTGCGCTTCGCCGACGGCCCTGACGAGGTGCATCGCGCCGCGATCGCCAAGATCGAGCTGCGCAAGCACGACACGCGGCGCAACTTCCGCGCCGGCGATGCGGAAGAGATGCCGATCACGCGAGGCAGCTGAGTCAGCAGATGCCGGGCATGCTGCAGGATCGCGTTATTTTGGTCACCGGCGCCTCAGGCACGATCGGCCAAGCGACTTGCGCTGCCATCATCCGCGAGCAGGGCCAGCCGGTGCGCTCCGATCTTGTCGGGCGCGGCGAGGTCGACCTTCCGCTCGATGTGACTAACGAGCCGGCGTGGATCCTGGCAGGGCATGAGATCGAACGACAATACGGCCGGCTTGATGGGCTCGTGAACAATGCCGGCATCGTATTTGTCGGCACGGTGGAAGCGACGTCACTGGCGCAGTGGCGCCGCGTGATGGACGTCAACGTCGATGGCGTCTTCCTCGGCTGCCGCCACATGCTGCCGTTGCTGCGCCGCGCGCCGGCACCGTCGATCGTCAACATCTCGTCCGTGTCAGGCTTGGTCGGTGGGTACAACCTTGCGGCCTACAACGCCTCCAAGGGAGCCGTGCGCATGCTGACGAAATCGGTTGCCCTCAACGGCGCGCGCATGAAACCGAAAGTGCGCTGCAACTCGGTGCACCCGGCGTTCGTCGCCGGCGCCATGGTGGACGACATGCTGGCCCAGGCTACCGACCCGGATCGCTCGCTCGCCTCGATGCAGCGCCAGATTCCGCTTGGACGCCTGTGCGATCCCGCTGAGGTCGCCGAG
>JAFAXD010000188.1 GCA_019241285.1 Xanthobacteraceae bacterium
GGCGTGATCGAAGCGGATGGATCTATTGATCGGGGAGCCCAGAATCTGCCCGGCAATTGGGAGAGCGGCAAATTCAACCTGCCGGTTAGGATCCACCAGATGATCCCGCACATCGGCGAGCATGAGACGTCGATTGTCCTGCACAACGATGCGGTGGTTCAGGGGCTGAGTGAAGTCCCTTATATGAAGGACGTGGAGCGCTGGGGCATTCTGACCATCGGGACGGGGCTTGGCAACGCGCGCTTCAGCAACCGTGAGACCAACGGCACCTGAGGGGTTCAGCTCTCCGCCAATATGGGCCGACCTACCACATTCATAATGGCTGCCATTGCGGGAGCTCAGGCGTGCAAAACGCGCTTGGCCTTAAAGTGACCGAGTTCGCTGACCAAAAAGCTCGTTGTGCTCCGGTGGCTGCCCTGTTTTTCTTGGCAGACTTCTCCTGGCTGCTCGCTCCAGTTCTGGATGCGCCTGCGGCTGCATCAAAAGACATCGCGCCGGAAGTGACTTTGAGTTAACGAGGTGGTGGAACGTATGTTGAAGCGCGTCAACGACCTGATCCGGATCTAATCACCCTCGACGCGAATTGAGTTGGTCAGCATTGTGGATCACCTGCGACGACAGGTTGTTGCTGGCTCACTTTGGAAGGTCATGGCTGATATGGGAGGTATGGCTGGGGCAGTTGTTGCAGCGATCGTAATCGGGGCGCTTTATGTCGGGCGCGAGATATTTATCCCGATTGCGCTTGCTATCCTTCTGAGCTTTGCTCTTTCTCCTTTAGTTCGGCTTCTGCAACGAGCGCGCTTGCCGCGTCCAGCAGCGGTAGTGCTTGTGGTTCTATTTGCCTTTGCCGGCATATTTGCCATCGGCGGCCTTATTGCGAGCGAACTGAGCCAACTGGCGGGAGAGTTGCCGCGGTACGAATCCACGATGCAGGAGAAGATTCGCTCGTTGCGTGGCACGGCTGCCGCCACCGGGACGCTACAGCGAGCAGGCGAGGTACTCCAAGATCTGCAGCAAGAACTCAACAAACCACAGCCCAATTCGGCGCCCGAAGCGCGAGGACCCGGTCAAGAAGGCAAGCCGATTCCAGTGGAGGTGCGCCAACCTCCGCCCACAGCGTTGGAAAGTCTTGCCGCTCTGATCTCACCACTCTTGCGACCGCTTACGACGACTGGGATCGTCGCGATATTCGTGGTGTTCATCCTGCTGCAGCGCGAGGACCTACGTAATCGCTTTATTAAGTTGGCGGGTTCGCAGGACCTTCAAAAGACCACCGCGGCGCTCGACGACGGGGCGCGTCGCCTAAGCCGTTTGTTTTTGTTCCAGCTCGGAATAAATGCCTTATTCGGCTTAGTGATCGGCGGTGGTCTCTGGATCATCGGGATTCCGAACCCGGTCTTGTGGGGAATTCTGGGTGGCGTACTGCGATTTGTGCCCTATGTGGGCGCCGTGATATCTGCGGTTTTCCCGCTAGTGCTCGCGGCCGCCGTCGATCCGGGCTGGGCGAAGTTGCTCTGGACTGCGGGACTGTTTGTTGTGGTCGAGCCCCTTGTGGGCCAAGTTATCGAACCACTCGTTTATGGGCATAGCACCGGCCTCTCTCCGGTCGCCGTGGTCGCGTCTGCAACCTTTTGGACGGCGTTGTGGGGCCCCGTCGGTTTGGTTCTCGCCACGCCCCTAACCATCTGCCTCGTAGTGCTCGGCCGTTATGTGGAGAACTTCAAGTTTCTCGAGGTCATGCTCAGCGATCGACCGCCTTTATCACCTCCGGAGCTGTTCTATCAGCGCATGCTGGCCGGAGATCCGGATGAAGCCGTTGAAAAGGCCGAAGAGTTTCTCAAAGAGCGTTCGTTGTTAGCTTACTATGACGAAGTTGCCTTGCCCGGGTTAAAGTTGGCCCAAAATGATCTTAGTCGAGGCGCGCTGAAAGAGGAGCAGACGGTAAAAATTAAGTCTGCAGTCAATGAAGTTCTCGACGACCTTCGCGATGAAGAAGACAAACGTCCGGAAGCTGCAAGCACCCGTGACGCCGAGGCTGCGGCAGCAATTGAATCGAGCCCGGAAGAAAACACAAATCTGCCGACCCTAACCGCGTCAGAACTCAAACAAGGATGGCAGTCGCAAACGCCTATACTCTGCCTCGCCGGGCGAGGGCCGCTTGACGAAGCAGCCGCAGCGATACTTGCTCAGCTTCTGGGAAAACATGGGCTTTCCGCGCGTGTTGAGTCGGCCGAGGCCATAGCAAGTCCAAATGTGTTTCGACTTGAGACTGCGGGGATTGCGCTAGTTTGTCTCTCATATCTCGATGATTCGAGCACCTCCGCAATGCGTTACGCGATCCGAAGAATGCGCCGAAAGCTTCCTGACGCGATCATGTTGCTTGGGTGCTGGACAGAGTCGGAGCCCGCCAATCTGAAAGATGCCGTGAAAGCCGATGCCGCCGTTAACACACTGAATGCGGCTCTCGCTTATGCTCTCGGCGCCGCAACAGACCGCCCCGGTTCGATCGGACAGGAGTCGGAATTGAAACTCGTATCCGGCAACGCGAAGGCGAACACCGCGTAGGATAATTCGTCCTGCTGAATTGCTACGTTCTCGCCGCTCACTTAAAGCTTTAGCGAAGCGTTCGGATTTTGTGTTTGTTTGTTTATTTATTTTTTCTGCGGATGGGTTGATGTTAGGAACATCGCGGGTCGTTGGCGGTTGCATATATAGCCATCCGCCGACGCTAGATCCTCAACTCTGCTGGTGCAACGCAAATGCCCTCTGTACCGTGGTCTGCGTTGCAGCGAGTGGCGGAACATGCTCTCCCCGCATTTTTGATGAAGCAGCGCTGGTATCCGGCCAAAGATCTTGGCGTCCCGGAAGTTGTCTGCTCGCGCTCACTCCCTTCTTTGTCCGAGATGGGCATTCCAGGAGCCCTGGGCATTTGGGAAGCGCGGCCACCCGGCCGGCCACCAATGCGGCTGTTCTTGCCCCTGGCGGTGGTGGCGAAAGCAGCGGCCGACACGGATCACGTGATCGCCGAAGTTCCATCGCAAACCGGCGAACCAACGGACCAAGTCCTGGTTGACGCTTTTTCGACAGATGAGTTCGTCAGGAGCTGGGTATCCGCACCGATCGGGGACATTCCCACCGGCGATGCGATCTTGCGATCTTCCCGGACAAGCTACTTTTCCCCGAACCGTCTAGACGAGGGACTTCGGGCCATCACCCATTCAAAGGCAGAGCAGTCTAACACCTCGATCCGCATCGGTGATGTCGCAGTTCTCAAGATCATCCGCAAACTTGAGGAAGGCATTCATCCGGAACTTGAGATTAGCCGCTATCTGACCGACGTCGGCTTCGCCGCTACACCACATCTGCTCGGTTGGCGCGAGTTACAGATACGTGATGAGGATGCTCCGGTTTGCCTCAGTTTGCTGCAAGGGTTTGTCGCCCACAAAAGCACCGCCTGGGATTGGATGGTAGAACAGCTCGGCCAGCTCGTGGCGCACGCGGAAACCGGTAAGGACGTAGCAATAAAACGCGACGTGTCAAATTGGCTCAGTACCCTTGGTCGGCGAACAGCGCAGATGCACCACGCGTTTGCGGAGAAATGCAGTAACCCTGCATTCACACCAGAACAAGTCGGGCTTTCCGATCTGTCCAGTTGGACCAGCTCAGCGCAAGGCATAGCCCGTCGCGCGCTTAAGGGATTAGAGGAAAACCCGGCTTCCAACGACGAGGCTGTGCGTCCACTTGCCAGCGAGCTGCTTAGGAAACGAGAACAAATCGAGGAGCGTCTTGCTCGGCTGGTAGATCTGCCCGCGGCGTTCGCTAAAACGCGTCATCACGGCGACTACCACCTGGGCCAAGTGCTGGTAACCGGAACCGATGCGGTTATCTTGGACTTTGAAGGTGAGCCGCTCCGATCTCTCGTTGAGCGACGCGCAAAGCACATGGTTCTACGCGACGTTGCGGGCATGCTTCGCTCAATAGCCTACGCCGCCGAAACTGCCGCCCGAGCACTGCCAAGTGGCAATGGACCGGAGCAGAAGACCGCACAGGCTTCGTTGCAAGCTTGGCGGAAGGATGCTGCTCACGATTTTGCTGAGGCATATTTTTCGGCTGCGGAGGGACTAGTTAGCCTACCGCGGGTGAGAGCGCAGTCTGAAGAACTCCTCAAGTTCTTCTTGCTTGAAAAAGCACTCTACGAAGTCGCATATGAACTTGCCCATCGCCCAGATTGGATTAGCACTCCGTTGCGTGGGGTTCTCGATCTGCTAGCTGATCAACCCGAACCTTCTGCGGCGCTCAGACGCGTCCATACCATGCCTTTTGGTGCGGAAATGCAGCCCGGTGGCGTGCGGTTTCGATTGTGGGCGCCATCGCATGCCAACGTTTTGCTTGAGTTTGACGGATCGACCCATCGAAGAGTGATGAGCCGGCTCGAAGGTGGTTGGCACGAATTGATCTGTGAAACCGCCAAAGCTGGCACCCGTTACCGATTTATTTTACCCGACGGATTGCGTGTTCCTGACCCGGCATCGCGATATCAACCCGATGATGTGCATGGACGAAGCGAGGTGATCGATCCTGCCGCCTATAAATGGGATGATGCAGAGTGGCGCGGCCGTCCGTGGAAAGAGGCGGTCATTTACGAGCTCCATGTGGGTGCGTTTACATCCAACGGAACGTTTAACGCAGCAGTCGAAAAGCTTGACCACCTCGTTGATCTCGGAGTTACCGCAATCCAGCTAATGCCAATTGCGGATTTTCCGGGCAAACGAAACTGGGGCTACGATGGGGTTCTTCCCTATGCGCCAGATAGCACCTATGGACAGCCCGAGGACCTGAAGAATTTCATCGATGCCGCGCATCAACGTGGCTTGATGGTCCTGCTGGACGTCGTTTACAACCATTTCGGTCCGGAAGGCGCTTATTTGCATAGCATCGCCCCGCAAACTTTCACCAATCGACATAAAACCCCTTGGGGCGCTGCTATCAATACCGACGGTCCAGACGCGCGCACGGTGCGTGATTTTTTCATAGAAAATGCCATTTATTGGCTGAACGAATATCATTTGGACGGTCTACGTCTGGACGCCGTCCATGCACTTCTGGACGAAAGCTCGGAGCATATTCTTAAGGAGCTTGCTGAGCGCGTGCGTGCTGCTACACGCGGGCGCCATGTTCATCTGATCCTCGAAAACGAGGAGAACGAAGCGCATCGATTGGTGCGTCATCCAAATGGCGAGCCGCGCTGGTACACCGCGCAATGGAACGACGACGCGCATCACGCGCTTCATGTCGCAGTGACCGGCGAAGCCCAGGGCTACTATGGCGACTACCATAACGACACCGAAAAGCTAGGCCGCGCCCTCGCCGAAGGGTTCGCCTTTCAGGGTGAACTCATGCCTTACCGGGGGCGGCCGAGAGGGGAGACAAGCTCGAACCTGCCGCCCTCCGCATTTGTGACCTTTCTTCAGAACCACGATCAAGTGGGCAACCGGGCCTTCGGTGAACGCCTTACAGCGATAGCGAATGATGAAGCAGTTCGCGCCGCGTGTGCAGCTTACCTGCTTTTGCCGCAAATCCCGATGCTGTTTATGGGTGAGGAATGGGCTGCGGCGCAGCCATTCCCTTTCTTCTGCGATTTCGGACCGGAACTTGCCGATGCGGTGCGTAAGGGAAGACGTGAGGAGTTCGCGAAATTTCCAGAGTTTCACGATCCCGCCACCCGCGAACGCATTCCTGACCCCACGGCGGCTGACACGTTTAAATCGGCGAAGCTGAAATGGGAGGCGATCGCGCGCGCCCCGCACGGCCAATGGTTGGATTGGTATCGCCGAATACTGGCCGTTCGCCGTCGGGAAATCCGGCCGCGGATCTCCCAGATCCGGCACGGAGGAAGGTTTGAATGCGTCGCTAAGCAAGCTGTGTGCGTGCGTTGGCAGCTCGAACAATCCGACGAGCTCTTGTTGCTCGAAGCCAATTTGTCTGACAGGCCGGTAGGAGGATTTGCGCGAGGTGCTAAGGTCAAGTCGTTCTGGCTGGAGGGGAGCATTCCTGAGGAAGGGGTGCTCGCGCCCTTTAGCGTTCGCTGGTCGATATGATTTTGTCGCCGAAGCCTGATGAGATCGCCGACGAGCTTGCGGAGCGGATGGGGATTGAATCGGAATTTGTCAGTGCGACGGGGGAGACGATTGCGACCAGCGCTGAGACCAAGCGCAAGCTTTTGAATGCGATGGGCATCGCCGTCGACAATGAGGAAGTCGCGAGGGCCAGCCGTGAGGGGCTCGACCTGGCTGCGTGGGAGAAAGCTTTACCGCCTGTCAAAGTGTTACGGACTGCCGATAGTGCACCTTCGCTTGAGCTTGTTCTGCGTACGGGAGCGGGTGAGTGTACCGGCGTCTTGTCACTTGAAGATGGAACGCGGCGGCAATTTGAGTTTGACTTTTCGAGCCTCGAACTGATTGGGAGCAAGGAACTGCAAGGCGTTGTCCATGAGCGACGAAAGTTGTTGTTGGAACCGGGGTTGCCGTGCGGGTATCACACATTTGAACTTGCAGGTTTCGGGTCTCGGACCAACCTTATCGTATCACCGGGAAGCTGCTGGCTTCCGCCAAAGATCCAGCAAGGTGGTCGGCTGTGGGGCCTTGCTATTCAGCTGTACTTGCTGCGGTCGAATCGAAATTGGGGAATCGGCGACTTCACGGATTTGAATACTTTGGTCGAGATCATCGCACGGCGCGGCGGCGATGTGATCGGGTTAAATCCGTTGCATGCGCTGTTTCCCGACGAACCGGAGCACGCGAGTCCGTACGCGCCCGCGACTCGGCTTTTGCTTAATCCGCTGAACATCGACGTCGAAGCCGTGCCTGAGCTCGCACGATGCGAACGCGTCAAGGCAAAACTCGGCAGCGAACAAATTCGTCAAGCATTGGAGACCTGCCGCGCAGAGCAGTTGGTCGACTACACTCGCATTAGCGCGCTTAAGTTTGACATATTGCGCGATCTATTCGAGGCCTGTCGGAATGAGCCAGGGGGGCCACGCTGGACAGCGTTTCTGCGGTTCAAACTGGAGCGCGGCGAGGTCCTAGCACGCAACGTGCTGTTCATTGCGCTGCGACAGCACTTTGCCGGTCAGGACAAGGCGCAGGCCGATTGGCACAACTGGCCGCAACCGTTCCGCGACCCGAATTCAGAATCGGCGGTGCGCTTTGCCGATAAACATAAACAAGAGTTGGACTTCCTAGGTTGGCTGCAATGGGTAGCTGAGCAACAATTAGCAGCGGTAGCCTCGACAGCAAAAACGAGCGATATGCAAATCGGTCTCTACCGTGACTTAGCTGTCGGGGCAGATGCGGCTGGCGCGGAGACTTGGGCAAGTGCAGGAGCGATTATTAACGACGCGTTCGTAGGTGCGCCACCTGACATCTATAACCCGGCTGGCCAAAACTGGGGCCTTCCGCCCTTTAATCCACGTGCGTTGCAGGATGAGGGCTACCACAGCTTTATCGAGCTGATACGGGCCAATATGCGGCACGCTGGAGGACTGCGCATCGATCATGCGATGGCGTTGCAGCACCTTTACTGGGTACCGGCGGGCGAGGACCCATCAGCGGGCGCATATGTTCGCTATCCGATGGAAGATCTGATCTCGATCTTAGCGCTCGAGAGTCACCGGCATCACTGCCTGGTCGTCGGGGAAGACCTCGGAACCGTGCCAAAAGGTTTCCGGGAGAGGATGGCGGCTGCAAATATCCTCTCGTACCGTGTGCTCATTTTCGAGCGGGACGAGGATACAAGTGATTTCTTGCCGCCGAATTCCTATCCACGGTTGGCACTCGCGGTTTTTGCAAGCCACGATCTTCCTACATTGTGGGGTTGGTGGGAAGGTCGCGACATAGAACTTAGGCAGCGACTAAACCTGCTTCCTGAGGCGGATGGCGCCCGGCTACGTTCGGAACGGGCAGACGATCGAGCGCGGCTTGTCAAAGCTTGTCGAGATGCTGGATTTCTTGAGGACGCTGCGGAGCATGACTTCACCAGCCTGCATCGCGCGGTGCATGCTTTTTTGGCAAGCACAAACAGCGCCCTTAGTATCGCGCAACTGGACGATCTCACCGGCGAAGTCGATCCCGTGAACATACCGGCGACGACAAACGAGTATCCAAATTGGCGGCGCCGTTTCTCCGTGGATTTGGACACTCTCGCGTCCGATCCGGCTTTCGACCGGATCTTGCGAAGCTTGGATGATGCGCGCCGGGCCGAAACTGGATCAAACGAAGGCGCAGATGATGAATAAATCAAATGCCATCCGTCCGGCGCGGAATGGAGCGCAGTTTGACATAGCGGAGGGGGCTCCGCATCCGCTGGGCGCGACCTGGACCGGGCTCGGCGTCAACTTTGCGCTGTTTTCCGCTCACGCCACCAAGGTCGAACTCTGCATCTTCGATGATAGCGGCGAGAAAGAGCTCGAGCGCATCCAATTACCAGAATATACTGACGAGGTTTGGCATGGGTTTTTACCCAAAGCGCGACCCGGAACAATTTACGGTTACCGTGTTCACGGCCCCTACGAACCGGATGCAGGACATCGTTTCAATCCAAACAAGCTGGTGCTTGACCCATATGCCAAAGCGATCTTTGGACAATTGCAATGGGGCCCGAGCTTGTTCGGCTACAAACTGGAGAGTGGCGACGATTTGACCTTCGACAACCGGGACAGCGCGCCTGCGATGCTCAAATGTCGTGTTGTTGACCCGGCTTTTACTTGGGGCAATGACCAGCCGCTTGGAACGGCATGGGAGCATACCATCATCTACGAGATGCATGTGCGCGGATTTAGCATGTTGCGCGAGGATGTACCGAAAACACTGCGTGGAACGTTTCGAGGGTTGATTCAACCGGGTTCGCTTGACCACCTGCGCCGCCTCGGCGTTACCGCCGTTGAGCTGCTCCCGGTACACACGTTTCTCGATGACAGCTATTTGCTCGACAAAAATCTGCTGAACTACTGGGGTTACAATACCATCGGCTTCTTTGCGCCGGATCGTCGTTATGCCAGCGTCCCGGACTTCGCGTTTGCTGAGTTCAAGGAAATGGTCGCGCGGCTGCACGATGCGGGCGTCGAAGTGATTCTGGACGTCGTCTATAATCATACGGCCGAAGGGAATGAGCGCGGGCCCACGCTGATGTTCAAGGGAATTGACAACTGGGCGTACTACCGCCAGCCCAAGGATCAGAAGCGCTACTATATCAATGACA
>JAFAXD010000190.1 GCA_019241285.1 Xanthobacteraceae bacterium
GACTTGGTATGAATCGGTTGAGGATCTCCCGGACGAGCCGGCCATTATCGTCGCCAACGAGTTCTTCGATGCGCTCGCCATCAATCAGGCGGTGCGCCAGGCGGATGGTTGGTACGAGCGGACCGTGGCGGTCAACAAGGACGACGAACTCACATTCAGCATTGCCGCCGACCCGCTCATGAACTTCGAACAGACACTCCCGCAGGCCGTGCGCCATGCCCCGCTTGGTGCCGTATTCGAGTGGCGCTCGAACCGGGCGGCTTATGAGATCGCCCGCCGGGTCCGGCACGGTGGCGCGGCGCTGATCATCGACTATGGGCACGCCAACAGCGACGTCGGCTCGACCTTACAGGCTTTGCGCAATCATCGTTATGACGATCCGCTCGCAGCTCCCGGACTGGCGGACCTTACCGCGCATGTCGATTTCGAGGCGCTTGCCAACGCCGGTGCCAGCATGGGTGCACGCGTGCACGGGCCGATCGAGCAACGCGCATTCCTGAAAAGCATCGGCATCGACAAGCGCGCGCTTGGACTGAAAGCGCGCTCCCCGGACCGCTCCACGGAGATCGATGCCGCGCTCGCGCGCCTCACCGCGGACGGCGAGACCGGCATGGGGCAGTTGTTCAAAGTCATGGCCTTGTCCGAACCCAACCTGACATCCCTTGCGGGCTTCGAGACGTGGCGCACGGCGGCAGGTTCGGAATGAATGCTCCTACAAGTTTTGGCGGCATGACGCTGCAGGCGGACAAGCTCGGCGGCCTCCCTGGTATCCGCCACGCCTTCTTCACCCGCGTGGGCGGCGTCTCCGAGGGCATTTACGCCACGCTCAATGCCGGCGTCGGATCAAACGATTCCCAAGACAAGGTCGCCGAGAACCGCGCCCGCATGGCGACCGCGCTCGGCTGCGCGCCGGACAATTTGCTGAGCCTCTATCAGATCCATTCGCCGAACGTGGTCGTTGCGGACAAGCCATGGGCGGCAGATGCGCGCCCGCGCGCTGATGGTGTCGTGACGCAGATACCCGGCCTCGCCATCGCGGCCTCCACCGCCGACTGCGGACCGGTGCTGCTAGCGGACCCGGACGCAGGGGTGATCGGCGCCGCCCATGCTGGCTGGCGGGGCGCGCTCGGAGGCGTTGTGGAAGCAACCATCGCCGCAATGGAGAGCCTGGGCGCGACCAAGCCCCGCATCCACGCCGCGATCGGGCCGATGATCCGCCAGCCGAACTATGAGGTCGGTGCGGATCTGGTGGCACAATTCACTGCCGCTGATGCGGCCAACGCCCGCTTCTTCGTTCCGGCGATACGGCCGGGGCATTCCATGTTCGACCTCGCCGGCTACGTGATGTCCCGGTTGGAGCGCGCCGGCATCGGCGTTTGCGAGGACCTGGGGCTCTGCACCTATGCCGATCCGGCGCGGTTCTACAGCTTTCGCCGCACCACGCATCGCGGCGAGCCCGATTACGGGCGGCACCTCAACGCGATCGTGCTCGCCTAGCCGGTAAAGTGTTGCCGGCGCGCCACAGCGCTGCGTTTTATGGTTAACAGAAGCTTAACGGCCTCAACGCCGCCGAAACTCACCCATACCCAACCCGCCCAACGGTTAACGAATCGAGCGCGCGGGGCGTGACGATGAGCTGGGGTCGAGTTGCCATTGGCCTGCTGGCCCCGGCGCTGCTCGGGATGTCCCTTGCCGGCTGTGACACCACCGGCCAATCGATGATGCCGCTGGCCGGCGTCCCCGCCGGGACGGTCGCGTTTCAGCGCATCGACGGACTACCGGAGCCGCAATTCCGCAGGCTGGTGCAAAACCTCTCGGACGAGGCATCGACCCGCCGCATCGCCGTCGTGTCGCGGGAGGGCGCGGCGCAGTACCGGGTGCGGGGCTATGCGGCGCCGCAGATCCGGGGCAAGCACACCGTGATCGCCTGGGTCTGGGACGTCTATGACGCAAATCAGCAGCGGGTCACCCGCCTGGGCGGCGAAGAGGAAGCCGACAACCACCAGCACGGCTGGGGTGCGGCCGACGATCAGGTGCTGCGCCGGATCGCGCACGAAGGCATGGACCATCTCGCTTCGTTTCTGGTCGCCCCGCCGGATCGCGTGCCGGCGCCGCCCGCCCTCCCAGCACCGCCCGCTCCCGCCGCGAGCACGGTCATGGCTGCAACCACGCACACGGGCAACACCGTGGCGCTGGCGGCCGCGCAATGACGCTGCGGGGATAAAAACCTTCGGGACAAAGGAAGTGCGCGTATTGCCAGGGTTGCCGGGCGCTTGTTATCACCCCCGCGGCTGCGGGGTTTTTTGAACGAATCCCGCTTGAAGGAGACGGAACGGAGATGTCGGGTACTAACGGAGCGATCAAGCTCGTCGCCGGCAACTCCAATCCGCGTCTGGCTGAGGCGATCGGCGCCTATCTGCGCATCCCGCTCACCAAGGCCGTGGTGCGGCGCTTTGCCGACATGGAGATCTTTGTCGAGATTCTGGAAAACGTGCGCGGCATGGACGTGTTCGTAATCCAGTCGACCTCCTATCCGGCGAACGATCATTTGATGGAGTTGCTGATCATCATCGACGCGCTGCGCCGCGCGTCGGCTCGGCGCATCACCGCGGTGCTGCCCTATTTCGGCTACGCGCGGCAAGACCGTAAGTCTGGTTCGCGCACGCCAATCTCCGCCAAGCTCGTCGCCAACCTGATCACCCATGCGGGCGCCGACCGCGTCCTCACCCTCGACCTGCACGCCGGACAGATCCAGGGCTTCTTCGACATTCCGACCGACAATCTGTTCGCCTCGCCGGTGATGGTGCGCGACGTGCGCGAGCGCTTCGATCTCGCCAAGGTGATGGTCGTATCGCCCGACGTCGGCGGCGTGGTGCGCGCGCGCCTGCTGGCCGCGCGTATCAAGGCGCCGCTCGCGATCATCGACAAGCGGCGCGAGCGCGCCGGCGAATCGGAGGTCGTCAACGTGATCGGCGACGTCGCCGGCTATACCTGCATTCTGGTTGATGACATCGTCGACTCAGGCGGCACCCTGGTGAATGCCGCCGATGCGTTGCTGGAGAAGGGCGCAACCGACGTCTACGGCTACATCTCCCACGGCGTGCTCTCGGGCGGCGCGGTGGCGCGAATCACCGCGTCGCATCTCAAGGAGCTGGTCATCACCGATTCGATCCAGCCGACCGAAGCGGTGCGCGTCGCCAACAACGTCCGCGTTCTCTCGATTGCGTCGCTGATTGGTGAAGCGATCGGCCGCACTGCCGAAGAGAAGTCAGTGTCGAGCCTGTTTGATTAACCTTTTGTTAATATCTCGAACTTTCCCAAACTGAGTCAACGTGTCGCACAACAGCGCTGTGGACGCATGGCTGTCGCGCGGTTGCGCGATGATGGCGAATCTTCGAACAGTCAT
>JAFAXD010000231.1 GCA_019241285.1 Xanthobacteraceae bacterium
GCTGCAACCCTATCCGGATCGGTTTCAGGACCATCTGTGGCACTGGGCCAAGGAGTGCCCGACCCGGATCTTCCTGGCGGAGCGGCGCCCCGGTCAGGAGGGCTGGGCCTCGATCACCTATGCGGAGGCGGCCGACCAAGTCAGCCACGTGGCCCAGGCGGTGGCCGAGCGGAACCTCAGCACGGAGCGGCCGATCCTGGTCCTCTCCGGCAATGCCATCGAGCACCAGGTGCTGGGGCTCGCTGCCATGTGCGCGGGCGTGCCCTACGCATCCATCTCGGTTGCCTATTCGCTCGTCAGCCAGGATCTGAGCAAGCTCAAGCACATCACCAAGCTGCTCGATCCCGGCCTCGTTTACGCGGCGGATGCGGCGCGCTTTGCGCGCGCGCTCACCATTCCTGAGATGCAGGGCCGCGAGATCGTCGTCGGCACACCCTCTGGTGACGTTCCGCACGCGACGCCATTTGCAAAACTTCTCGCCGGCGGGTCGGCGGCCGCGCTCAAACAGGCCGCCGACAAGGTCGGGCCGGAGACGATCGCCAAGTTCCTGTTCACCTCGGGTTCGACCGGGATCCCCAAAGGCGTGATCATCACCCAGCGGATGATCAACGCCAATATGAAGATGTTCGAGCAGGTCTGGCCGTTCGTGGTCGAACGACCGCCGCTCCTGGTCGATTGGCTGCCTTGGAGCCATGTGTTCGGCGGCAATCATAATATCGGTCAGGTGCTGCGCTCCGGCGGCACGCTCTACATAGATGACGGCCGCCCGCTCGCCGGCGAGTTCGAGCGCACGCTGCGCAACCTGCGCGAACTGTCGCCGACCATGTACCTCAACGTGCCCAAAGGCTTTGAGCTGCTGGCACCGGTGCTCGCCAATGATCTCGATCTGTGCAAGCGCTTCTTCGCTGATCTCGACGCCATGTTCTACGCGGGCGCGACCCTTCCGCAGCATCTCTGGGACGCCCTCACCACTATCGCCCGCCGCGAACGGCCGCACGATCCGCCGAGCATGATCAGCAGCTGGGGGTTGACCGAGACCGCCCCGGGCTCGCTGGCGCTCAACCGGCACGATGCCGAAATCGGCAATATCGGTCCGCCGCTGCCCGGGCAGGAGGTCAAGCTTGTCCCCAACGGCGGCAAGCTGGAAATCCGGGTGCGCGGCCCGAACATCACCCCGGGCTACTGGCGCATGCCTGATCTCACCCGGCAGGCGTTTGATGACGAAGGCTATTTCATCACCGGCGATGCCGTCGCCTTTGTTGACGAGCGCGACGCAAGCCGCGGGTTCCGCTTCAACGGCCGCGTGGTGGAGGATTTCAAGCTCTCCTCCGGCACCCGCGTGCATGTGGCCGAGGTCTGGGCGCGCGCCCGGCAGGCGCTCGGACCGCTGGTGTTCGACGTCGTGGTCGCGGCGCCCGACCGCGACGATCTCGGCTTGCTGATCTTCCCGCCGGCGGGGCGCCCCATAGATGACGTTTATCGCGACGCATTACGCAAGGCGCTCCGGCAGATGAACAGCGGCATCACGGCATCGTCGCGGGCGATCGCTCGCGCGCTGGTGCTGAAAGAACCACCCTCGCTCGATGCCGGCGAGATTACCGACAAGGGCTCGCTCAACAGCCGCGGCATTCGCGAGCGCCGCGCCGTGGATGTGGCCCGGCTTTATGACCACGCCGATCCCGAGGTGATCAAGCCGTGATGCATAGATGACCATGCTCGCATAGATGACGTGCGTGCGGCCATCCTTCGAGACGCACGCGCAAGCGCGTGCTCCTCAGGATGAGGACTGAGATTGCTGAAGCGCCGCAACAAACATCAGCCCTCATCCTGAGGAGCTCACGCGCTAAAGCGCGTGAGCGTCTCGAAGGATGGCCCCAGGCATTGATGACGTTTCTCGCATAGATGACATGCTGGCCATAGATGACATCGCTTGCTGGGGTGATGTCGCGCTCCATGACTGGCATCTTGTAGCCCGGATGCAATCCGGGGGCGGCGTTGCCGCATTTGACGATCGTGATTTTTTCACCCGGATTTCATCCGGCTACAGGTTTAGCTCAATCGGACTGACGTCATCGCTTTGCTTACGGATATGTCAACGCTGATCTGCGGTCCGCGGGCTGGTGATTTGAAGCGGCGCAGGGCTTGAATTAAGAAACGGTGTCATCGGGCACATCCGATAAACCGCGGGAGGATCGATGCTGGCCAAGGAGCGGCGCGAGCGGTTGCTCGCGGAAATGCGGCGCGAGGGCCTCGAGGCGATCGTCGTCTACGGCACATCGTGGCAGGAAGCTTACCTGCGCTACGTGTCCGACTTTGCCATCCTGGAGGGCGACGGGATCGCGATCCTGCGCGCCGACGGCACGTGCCGGCTGATTGTTGAGAACATGGCGGAAGCGGAACGAGCGGGGGGCGAAGCCGCCGGGGTCGAGACGACGTTCGCGCGCAACCTCGGACGCGCCGTTGCCGACGCGCTCGAGAGCGTTTCCAACCAGCGCCTGATGGCCGCGCCCCGCGCCTTGCTGCCGGCGTGGCTGACCGCGGGTGAGCGCAGCTTCAAGCTCGAAGACGGCGCGCCGCTGCTCGACCGCCTGCTGATGGAAAAGATGCCAAGCGAGATCGCGGCGATGCGACGCGCAACCGCGCTGGCTGACGAGGGCTATGAGTTCTTCCGCCACGCGGCCCGGCCTGGCCGAAAACAGTACGAGGTCGTCGCCGACGTCGAGGCGTTTCTGCGCCAGAGGGGCTCGCCCGACAATTTCATGATCATCGGCTCCGGCAATGCCGACGTGCGCGGCATGGCGCCGCCCTCGGAACGCAAGCTCAAGCGCGGCGACCTCGTCACCACCGAGTTGACGCCGGCGATCGACGGCTATCTCTCACAAATCTGCCGGACGCTGGTGCTGGGCAAGGCAACGCCGGTGCAGCAGCAAGCCTTCGCGGTCTGGCACGAAGCCATGGAGGCCGGGATCGCGGCGGTCAAACCCGGCCTGACCGCCGCCGACATCGCGCGGGTGGAGAACGACGTGTTCCGCCGGCATGGGCTCGGCGAATACACGACCAGCAAATATACACGGGTGCGCGGACACGGGCTGGGCCTGAGCACCGACGTCAAGCCGTCCCTGCTGGAAGACGTCGAGATCGAGCTGCGCCCCGGGATGACCATCATCGTGCACCCCAACACCTATCATCCTGAAGCGGGCTACATGGTGCTGGGCGACGTGGTCGTGGTCACGCAAACCGGCTGCGAGCGGCTGACGCGCACGCCGGCCCAGTTGTTTGAAATGCCGGTGTAACCATGCGTCGCGGTCTCATTTCCTGGTCCAAAGCCGAGTTGCCGGAAAGCGTGCTCGACGCGCGTATCGCCCGCGCCCAGGCCGCCATGGCGCAGGCCGGCATCGATATCCTGGCGATCTACACCAATCCGGCCCGCGAATCCGGCGTGGCGTGGCTGGCTGGGTTCATCCCGTATTGGAACCAGTGCGTGCTGCTGCTGCCCCGCGCCGGCCGCCCGGTCCTGGTCGCTGGCATGACCGCGCGGGTGCGCGACTGGATCATGCGCAACGGCCATCTGGCCGACGTCACCAACACGACGCGCATCGGCGCCGAGACCGGCCGCCTCGTGGCCCAGCAGAAGAGCGGCGCGACGGTCGCCATCGCCGACATCGAGAGTGTGCCGGGAAGCGTCGTCGACGGTATCCGCGCCAATGCAGCATCGGTGATCGACGGCAGCGCCCTGCTGGAGCAGGTGCGTGCGCCGAGCGATCCGGCCGAACTTGCATTCGCCTTCAAGGCCGCCGGTATCGCCCATGCGGCGCTCGCCGCCGCGAGCGGGCGCGAGACCGATGGTGCGCGCCTGGTGGGCGCCATCGATGGCGCGGCGCGGCGCAATGGCGCCGAAGAAGTCTACGTGGCGCTGGCGACGGACCTCGCAGCGAGCCGCCGCCTGATCCGGCTGGAAGGAACCGCGGCGCTTGGACCGCGCTTCGCGGCGCGGGTTTCGCTGGCGTACAAAGGCACCTGGGTGCGTATGGTGCGCACGCTCGGTCGCGATGCTATGCTGGCTGACGACCTCGCCAGTGCGACGAGCCAATTCGCGACTGGACTTGCGGCACTCCCGCAGACGGACCGGCTGAAGCGTTTCGCCGGATTCCTGATCGAAGGCTGCCGCACCACGACGCCGCTCGAGCCGTTGGTTGGGTCGATGCTCGCCGACGCGAGAGCGCTCGCTCCCGGTACGGTCGTCACCGTGCAGGCCACGATCGAAACGGACGGGCGCACCATTCTGATTGGTGCTCCGGTGCTGATCGGGCGCAACGGCGAAGCAGCGAGCGCGCTAATCGCTCCGCAATTCGACACCGCGGAGTGAATGAGGTGTTGGGAGAAACGCCATGTTGCGGCTTGTGGCCGCGTGTGGAGGATTCGCGCTGGCGCTCGTTGCTGCGGGCGCATCGACGCTCGTGATGGCGCAATCCGAGGATCCGCCGCTGGTCGGCGCCCTTGCCAAGCTCGAAAAATTTCCGACACCGCAGCGCCGCGTCGGCTTCGTATCGCCGCTGCCGATCAGCGACACCGTGCCGTACATGTTCTATGGCACCTTCCGCGACCGCGTCATGCTGGTTCAGGAATCGCTGCAGCTGCGCGGCTATGACGTGGCATCGGCGCGCGCAGCGCTGCGCGATCTCGATCATGCGTTGGCTGGTATGAAGTCGCATGGCGTCGAGCTCATCGTCATCGGCGGCAGCGTGCTCTCCTTCGCTTACGATCGTGCGACGCTGCTGGAGCAGCTACGCGAGGCCAGCCACAAGCTCGGCGTGCCGGTTACGACCGACATGGAAGCGACCGTGCAGGTGATGCGGCACGCCGGCGTGCATAACGTCGCCGTCGCACACCGCCTGAACGGCCTCGATGACAAGGCGCTGACCGACTATCTGACCGCAGCCGGATTTGCGGTGGAGGGCATTGTCGGCCCACAACTCGTCATCGCGACCCGCGCCGGCATGACCACGGATGAAGAGTCGGCATTTGCGCTCACCGGCGAAGCCGCCGGGCAGTTGCATCCCCACGCCGATGGCATTCTGTTCCTCGGCGGCAGCACCATCAACTATCCGTATCTCTCGGTGATCCAGCGCACCACCGGAAAGCCGGTGTTCAACAACACGATGGCATTCCTGGATTACGTGGACAGCTGGCTCACGGCGAACCCGCGCAAGCGGGTACCATGAACCGCACACCACCTCGATCGGCATTTCAATTTCAAGGCAAGAACCGGAGTTTGGCTCGCTCGGCCCAGGGTTAAGTCTGGCTCAGATCGTCGATTGTCGATGATCGATGAGACCTCACAAGGAGCCATTCCGATGAGCAAGCAAGATGACAACAAGACCGTTGTTGGTCGCTGGTTTACCGAATTCTGGGGCAAGAGCTTCAATCTGGGAATCGTCGATGAGATCGCCGCCCCCGACATGTTGCTCAAATATTCGCTGCATGAACCCCGTCGGGGCCGAGACGACATCAAGGCCTTCATCACCGACTTCCGTGCCGCGTTCCCGGATCTGAATTTCTGGGGCACGGCGGATCTGATTGCTGACGGCGACTACGTCGTCGGTCAATGGGAAGGTGGCGGCACCCATACGGGTCCAGCCTTCAAGGATTTCCTGATCGGCGGACTTCCGGCCGCGACTGGCCGCAAGATGCACTTTACCGGCACGACGGTGCTGAAGGTGATCAACGGCAAGATCGTCCAGGAGATCGGCCTTGATGACGGCGTGACGGCGCTGACCCAGCTTGGGTTGATCCAGGCCGCCTGATCGAACTGGTTTGGGACGAATCGGACCAAGGCAGGGTTCGATCAACTCGAAATACTCTCGGTCGTCATCGCCGGGCTTGTCCCTGGGACAAGCCGGCGATGACCACGGAGAGTGAGTCACTCAGCCTTGCCGTAGCCGTAGCCTGCGGGGGCGACCTCACTGATATCAGCCTCGCCCTTGCTGACGCCGTCGATCACGGCTTGCGGACTGGTCAACGGGGTCAAGGCGACGGGCGCGTTGAGACGCTGGCCAAGCTCACGCGCCAGATCCGCGGATGCGCCGCGGATCTCGCCGGTGGCCGGATCGCGCACCGCTTGTGCGGGATTGCTGGCGAGATAGGCGGCGCGCAGGGTGCCGGTCGGCGCAATGTCGCTCGCGAGCGCGGCCGATGCGCAGAGTAATATCAGCGTAATGGCGGCCCAGAACCGCATGCAACGCCTCCACGAGCCGGCTCGTGTGTTGCTTTATACGCGAGCCTCAATGGCGTCGGCTACCGCGACCGTGCGGCGGGCGATCTCGGCGTGCAGTAGCTCGACCATGCGGCCGTCGACCTGCACGACGCCTTTGCCCTTGTTCTCGGGCTGATCGAACGCCGCGATGATCTTGCGCGCCAGGGTAACTTCGTCCGAAGAGGGCGAGAACGCCGCATTGCAAGGTTCGATCTGGTTGGGATGGATGAGGGTCTTGCCGTCGAATCCGAGATCGCGCCCCTCGGCGCACTCGCGCGCAAATCCGTCAGCATCGCCGAGATTGTTGTAAACGCCGTCCAGGATATCGATTCCGTAGGTGCGCGCCGCGAGCACGCAGGAGGTGAGCCACCAGAGCATTGGTGCACGGCCGGGGACGAAGCGGGCGCGGGTCTCCTTGGCGAGGTCGTTGGTGCCCATCACAAATCCGCCAAGGCGGGCGCCAGGCAGCTTTGCCTGGGCCGCGAGCGCAAGCGCGTTGAAGATCGCGAGCGGCGTTTCGATCATCGCCCAGATGCGGATGCGGCTATCGGCCTTGAGCTCGTGCAACTGTTGCCAGATCAGGTCGAGCTGCTGCGGAGTTGAAATTTTCGGCACCAGGATCGCGTCGGGAGCGGCGCTCGCCGCGGCTTCCAGGTCTTCGGAAAACCAAGCCGTGTCGATCCCGTTCACCCGGATGAAGACTTCGCGTTTGCCGAAACCGCCGGCTTTCACGGCCTCGGCCACTTGCCGGCGCGCGGTTTCCTTGGCGTCGGGCGCCACCGCGTCCTCGAGGTCCAGAATGAGGCCGTCAGCGGCGAGCGTCTTGGCTTTTTCCAACGCTCGGGCGTTGGAGCCTGGCATATAAAGCACGCTGCGTCGCGGACGGATGGTCATCTTGTACCCCCTCAAATCCGAGCTTTCACGGTATCGGGTGTGCAGGACCTGTGCCAGAGAGTCATCGCGCCGTCAGGTTTGCGGTGTACCGGGCACGTCGCTTGCACGATCTGTTGAGTCAGTGACACGAGTGACATCATGCATCTGCCAAAGCGCCTGATCGACGGCTACGAGTCCTTCCGCACGGGAAGATTGCCACGCGAGCAGGGTCGCTACCACGATCTCGCCGAGCACGGGCAATCGCCCGAGATCATGCTGATTGGATGTTGCGACTCGCGGGTGTCTCCCGACGTCATCTTCGATGCGCGCCCGGGCGAGCTCTTCGTTGTCCGCAACGTCGCCAACCTGGTGCCACCGTTTTCACCGGACGATGCTTACCACGGCGTATCGGCGGCGCTTGAGTTCGCGGTCCAGGTCCTGCGCGTGAAGCACATCGTCGTGCTGGGGCACGCGCGCTGCGGGGGCATCAAGGCTTTCGCCGAACGCCAGGAACCGCTGTCGCCCAGCGATTTCATCGGTAAATGGATGTCGATGATCGCGCCCGCAGCGGACGCGATCGGGCCGCCGTCGTCGGAAACCCCCGAGAGCTACCTGACGCGATTGGAACAGGCCGCGATGGCGACCACGCTCGAGAACCTGATGACCTTCCCCTACGTCCGCAGCCAGGTGGAGCGGGGCGCGCTGACCCTGCACGCCGCCTATTTCGCCGTCGCTTCGGGTGACCTCATGGTGCGCGACCCGGTGACCGGCAAGTTTAGCTAGCCGCAGCGGGTTATGCGGCTTTACGCTTGGCCTCAATCATTTTGCGGTTGATCAGGCATTCGGCGATCTGCACGGCATTGAGCGCCGCGCCTTTGCGCAGGTTGTCGGACACGCACCACAGCACGAGCCCATTATCGACCGTTGGGTCTTCGCGTACGCGGCTGATGTACGTCGCGTCCTCGCCGGCCGCTTCATAAGGCGTGACGTACCCACCGGGCTCGCGCTTGTCGATCACCAAGCAGCCGGGCGCGTTGCGCAGGATATCCTGCGCTTCCTCGGCGGTGATCGGGTTCTCGAACTCGATGTTCACCGCTTCGGAATGACCAACAAACACCGGGACGCGCACGCAGGTCGCCACGACCTTGATCTTGGGGTCGAGGATCTTCTTGGTCTCGGCCACCATCTTCCACTCTTCCTTGGTGAACCCATCCTCCATGAACACGTCGATGTGCGGGATCACGTTGAAGGCGATGCGCTTGGGGAATTTCTTGGGGTTGATCTCATCGACCGTGAACACAGCCTTGGTCTGCGAAAACAACTCATCCATGGCGTCCTTGCCGGCGCCCGAGACGGACTGATAGGTCGCGACCACGACGCGCTTGATCTTGGCGCGGTCGTGCAGGGGCTTGAGTGCGACCACGAGCTGCGCGGTTGAGCAGTTCGGGTTGGCGATGATCCCCTTGCGGCGGAAACCGGTCACTGCGTCGGCGTTCACTTCAGGAACGATCAGCGGCACCTCGGCGTCGTAGCGCCAGAACGAGGAATTGTCGATCACCACTGCGCCCGCGGCGGCAATTTTCGGCGACCACTCTTTGGAGACGGCGGAGCCGGCCGACATCAAGCAGATGTCGACGTCAGCAAATTCATAGTGCTCCAAAGCCCGAACTTTCAGGGTGTGGTCTCCATAAGAGACTTCCTGGCCCAGGCTGCGGCGCGATGCCAGCGCGACCACCTCATCGGCCGGAAATGCGCGTTCCGCAAGAATTTCGAGCATTTCCCGGCCCACGTTGCCGGTGGCGCCGACGACAGCGACCTTGAAACCCATGTTTCGTCTCCAAACTCTGTCGTCCAAACAAAACCGCATCATATACGGTACGGCGGATGTAGCCGCTCGGCCTGGCAAATTCAACGTTACGCCGCCGCCGGTCCAGCGGATTGTGTCCGTTTGGCCACAAGGGTAAACCAAATCACTCCAAGAGCGTTGTGGTATACGTAGGTTTGCTTGTGCCCCAATTTGGGACCAATTACACTGCCATTGTCGTCATAGGAATACTCTCATGCGCCAGAAGATTGTTGTGGGGCTCGCGCTGATCGCCGCCGGAGCCGCCGCCTTAGCGCTTCCGGCGCAGGCTCAGACGCGACGTGCGCCAGCAGGCGACACCGAAACCATCACCGTTATTGATGAGACGGGTCGCACACGCACCAAGGTGACCGTGCGCCCGCGCTCGTGGCTCGATCCTGGGCCGGAGGTTATTCCGGGCAGCAGCAAGTCCATGGACTATGCGATGCCGCCCAACTACTCCGTGTTCTACGACCGCAACAACTACAACGGCACGTGGTCGCGAAACCCGCTCCCGGGTCCGTTCGACGTGCCGGGGGGCGGCTGGAACACCGGCTTCTGATAGCTTGATCCGGGATCTTTCCCGGATCAGCTCAACGCTTCCATCTCCTTGAGGATCGCGGCGCCCATCTCGGTGGTGCCGACCACGGTGGTGCCCTCCGACTTGATGTCGGCCGTGCGCAGGCCTTTGGCCAGCGCGCCGGCGATCGCCTTGTCGATCAGGTCGGCTTCCTTGCCCATGCCGAAGGAGTAGCGCAGCGCCATTCCAAACGAGGCGATCATGGCGATCGGGTTGGCCAGGCCTTTGCCGGCGATGTCCGGCGCCGAGCCGTGCACCGGCTCATAAAGCGCGCGGCGCTTCTTGGTCTTGGGATCGACCTCGCCGAGCGAGGCGGACGGCAGCATGCCGAGCGAGCCGGTCAGCATGGCGGCGACGTCGGAGAGCATATCGCCGAACAGATTGTCGGTGACGATCACGTCGAACTGTTTGGGCCAGCGCACGAGCTGCATTCCGCCCGCGTCGGCAAGTTGATGCTCCAGCGTCACGTCTTTGTATTCGCGCGCATGCAACTGGGCGATGACCTCGTGCCACAGCACCCCGGTCTTCATCACATTGCGCTTCTCCATTGAGGTGACCTTGTTGCGCCGGGCGCGCGCAAGCTCGAAGGCGACGCGTCCAATGCGCTCGATTTCGTAGGTGTCGTACACCTGGGTATCGATCGCGCGCTTCTGGCCATTGCCGAGATCGGTGATGGTTTTCGGCTCACCAAAGTACACGCCGCCGGTTAGCTCGCGCAGGATCACGATGTCGAGTCCGTCGACGACCTCACGCTTGAGGCTCGAGGAATCGGCCAGCGCCGGATAGCACAGCGCCGGGCGGATATTGGCAAAGAGGGCGAGGTCCTTGCGCAACCGCAGCAGGCCCGCTTCGGGACGCACGTCGTACGGTACGCTGTCCCATTTCGGTCCACCAACCGCGCCGAACAGCACAGCATCGGCGACTTTGGCCTTCGCCATCGTCTCGTCGGTGACGGCGACCTTGTGTGCGTCATAGGCGCAGCCGCCGACCAGCGCCTCCTCGGTCTCGAACCGGGCGACCCCGCGTTGATTCATCCAGGCAATCAAACGCTTGACCTCGCCCATGACCTCGGGGCCGATGCCATCGCCGGGGAGCAGCAGAAGATTGATCGTGGACATGAGCGGGCCTTTGTCGGCTTGAGGATTTGCCCGAACTGCTATCGGCGGGGCAGGGGTTTGGCAAGGTTCAACGCGGGTTCGGCAACCGCGAAGCCTGACTGCGCCAAATACTGATTGCGCGCGCAGTCCGGCATCCCGATCTTGCGGCCATGGAACCGCAGCGCTTTCCAGAGCACGGCGTGTGGCGCGCCGTCGCAACGGTATGTGTTCTCGCATTGGCCCCTGCCATCGGGGTCGGGATCGCGCGCTTCGCCTATTCGCTGCTGCTGCCCGACATGCGAGGGAGCCTCGGCTGGACCTATGCGGCCGCTGGGTTCATGAACACGGTCAACGCCGCCGGCTACCTCATCGGCGCGAGTATCGCAGCAGCCGTCATGCGGCGCGTCGGCCAGCACGGCGCAATCATCTATGGATCTCTGGCGTGCGTACTGGCCCTCGCACTCTCGGCAATGACCGGCAATTTTACGGTCCTGTGCGTGGCGCGGCTTGCGGCCGGCATTGGCGGTGCGGTTGCTTTTGTCGCCGGTGGCGTCGCAACCGTGCGGATCGCGCAACGCCATGCGGGGCATGCGGCGTTTTTGGTGAGTCTCTATTACATCGGCCCTGGGCTCGGGATCTTGCTGTCCGGAATCATCACGCCGGCCCTGCTGGTCGAGCTGGGGCCTGGATCCTGGTGGATCGGCTGGAGTGTGCTGGCCGTGCTGACGGCCATCATGTGTGCCGCGCTGGCGCTGGCACGGCTTGAGACACCGGCCTCAAACATCGAGGAGACCCAAGTTCGCGCCGCGCTGAGGCCGATGCTTATTGTTGTTGTGAGCTATTGTTTGTTCAGCGTCGGGACCATTGCGTACATGACATTCATGATCGCCTGGCTCGCCAAGGTTGGTGCAGGGGCGACTGCGCAGGCGGTGTTCTGGTCTTTGTTGGGGCTTGGCGGAATCTGCTCGCCGTTCCTTTGGTCTTGGGCAATCGCGGCGCTATCAGGCGGCCGCGCGATCGCGATGTTGACCGCGCTGACGTTCGTCGCTGCCGCAATCGGGTTGTCGGCCGATTTACGGATCGTGCAATTCCTGTCTGCGTTCATGTTTGGATCGGCGTTGCTCGCCGTCGTCGCTGCAACCACTGCATTCGTGCGCCAGAATTATCCGCCCGCCGCATGGCCCAGCGGCGTTGGTGTTATGACGGTGACGTTCGGCCTCGGTCAGATGATTGGTCCCGTGTTGAGCGGCACGATCAGCGATTGGTCGGGAAACCTGGCGCTGGCGATGCAAGCCGCCACGGCCCTGTTGGCCATTGCTGCCGTATTGGCCCTGTTCCAACGCGATCTCGTCGCGCTAAGCTCCCGGCATACAAAACCGGTGCGAGGGAGGTCGTCATGAACGCAATTCCCCGGATAATCATATCCTTCGGTGCAGTTGCCCTGGCAACCGCGACGGCACATGCCAGCGAACTCAATCCGGCCGCGGTCGCATTCAAGCTGCCGGATCAGATCGCCTGGACGTCTCCCTCCGCTAGCGCCGGCGTCCAACAATCAATCCTTGTCGGTGATCCGGCAAAACCCGGTCTCTACATGGTGCTGACCAAATGGCTGCCGGGACACATGAGCCGGCCGCACTTTCATCCCAATGATCGCTTCATCACCGTGCTGAAGGGAACCTGGTGGGTCGGAACTGGGACAAAGTTCGATCCAGACAGCACCAAAGCCATGCCGGCCGGCACCTTCGTGACCCACTTTGGCAAGCAGGTGCACTACGACG
>JAFAXD010000313.1 GCA_019241285.1 Xanthobacteraceae bacterium
GAGCAGCGAGAAGCCGAGCACCACGGGGCCGAGCATCAGGACGCGGACGAGCTTGATCACCGTGCCGACCTGATTGCTGAGTGCCCCGATCGGCAAGGTCGCGGCGAGGACTTGTGGAACCGCGTAGACCGTCAGGCCGGCGAGCACGCCGTATTGTGTCAGCGACAGATTCAAGATCGGAACCAGAAACGGCAAACCTAGAACGACAACGACGCCCAGCACCGCGGTGAACGAGATTGATGAGGCAATGTCATCGGCGTCTGCGCCGATGACCGGCGCGACCGCCGCGATTGCCGAGTTGCCGCAGATGGAATTGCCACAAGCGATGAGGATCGACATCCGCTGCGGCAGCCCAAGCGTGCGGGCAATCAGATAGCTCGTGCCGATCGCCAGCGCCACGATGCAGGCAATGCCCAGGATCACCAGCGATCCCAGCGCTGCGATCATGGTGATGCTCACGGATGCGCCGAGCAGCACGATGGCGAATTCGAGCACGAACTTCGCGCTGAAACCGATGCCGTCATTCCAACTCTTGTCAGGCTTCCAGGCGGTGCGCACGGCAACGCCGATTAGAATGGCGAGTACCAGGGCTTCGAGGTAGGGCTGGTCGACGAAGAAAACCTCAATACGCTCCAGCAGCATCGCGCCGAGCGTGATTGCAACGCAGAGAAGGACGCCCGGGAGCAGCCGTTTCAGATAACCAGCAAACGCAAGACGCTGGACATCCGGGCGCAGTTTAGGCTCATGCATGATCAATCGCCCCAATCACTTCATTTCGCTGGGGCCGCTCCTCTCGGATGACCGCGGTTGGCGCTAGGCGAAGGCTTTGGCCGCGGCCGGCATCGCCGCGACGGATTTCGTCGGGATATCGCTCGCGCGCTGCTTATCGGCCTCATAGTTGCCCGCCGCCACCAGGAAGGCAATGGCCGCCACCGCACCGAATGCGGGCATTGCGGTCAACGCGGGCTCGAGTCCCCATGCGTCTGACAAGGTTCCGGCGATGACCGGGCCCAAGGCGAGGCCAAGCAGGTTCTGAAACAGCGCCAGCACCGAGCAACCGGTCGCGCGCACGCCAGGGTGGACTACGTCGATGACGATCGCCGAGACCGGCCCGACCGTACAGGTCATCAGGAAGCCGCCGAGCGCGATCAGCGCAAATTGCCCCGATGCGGACATTGTCATCCCAAACTGCGGTGCCCCGAACGCGAACATCAGGGTTGTGAGTGCGATCAGGCACAACAGTGACAGCACAGAGAACTTGGTGCGGGACCGGCGCAGGCCGGCACGATCAACAACAGCACCCCAGATGATGCTGCCGATCGCGCCGCAGAGCACGACCAGTGCGGCGCGCACGCCGGCCTGGGCTGGCGCGATGCCGTGCACCCGGTTGAGGAAGCTTGGCAGCCACGACCAGACCGCGGACACGACGATCAGTTGCGCGGCGGCGCCGATGCATACCCACAACATGGTGCGGGACTGGGTCAGCATCTTGGCGATGTGCGCCAGGGTCTCGCCCAGCGAACGCGTGGCTTTGTCGAGGGTAGGGGTCAGCTCCACCGTTCGATAATCACGCACCTTGAGGTAAAGAAGCGCCATCAGGAGGCCGGGAAAACCAACAACACCGAACGCTGCCTGCCAGCCCCAACGAGTCGCAATGAGACCGCCAAGCATGACGCCGAGCACCGAGCCGATCGACGCCGATGCGAAGAACGCGGCGAGCACCGCGGCCCGCATACGCGCCGGAAAATGGCTGGCGATCAGCGCGGCGCCAACGGAACCGTAGCCGGCCTCGCCCAAACCAACGAATGCCCGCGCGGTCAGCAGCTGGCCGTATGCGCGGGTAAACATGCAAGAGATGCTGGCCAGGCTCCAGATCACGGCCATGACGACGACGCTCTTCACCCGACTCGCCCGGTCGGCAAACAGCGCAACCGGGATGGCCCCCAACGCAACTGTAATCGACACCACGGACACCAGCGCGCCGAGCTGCTTGTCGGAGGGGCCCCACGCGGCCTTGAGATATGGGAACAGTGAGACGATGACCTGCCGGTCGAGATAATCGAAGATCATCAACCCGATGGTCATCGCGAAGGCGAACCAGGCCGCACCGCGACCAAACAAATAATCGTCGGCTTGCCGCCGCGTGGCGTCGATCCCGTGCAGGTCCATGGCGAAATCCTCCCAGTATTATGTCTTAAGGCAGCAACACCGTTGCGCCGACCGTTTTTCGTGCTTCCAGCGCCCGGTGTGCTTCCGCCGCATCGGCGAGCCCGAAGATCTGGCTTGGCTCGCTGCGGATTTTGCCGGCGAGCACGAGGTCGAACAGCTCCTTCGCCATCGCGAGCATGTGGGCCCGTGGAGTCGCGTAGTGGATCATCGCCGGGCGTGTGACCCAGATCGAGCCCTTGACCGCAAGCAGCGTGGTATCGATAACGACCGGGCCGGAGCTCGTGCCGTTGCTCACCAGGGTGCCGCGCGGCTGCAGGCTGTCGAGCGATGCCATCAGGGTGTCCTTGCCGACGGAGTCATAAACCCCCGGCACCCCCTTGCCGCCGGTGATCTCACGCACCCGCTCGGCGATGTTTTCGCGCGAGGTCACGATAGTGTGCGTGCACCCATGTGCGCGGGCAATCTCTGCTTTCTGATCGGTGCTGACCGTGCCGATCATGGTGACGCCGAGCGCCTTTGCCCATTGGCAGGCGATCAGACCGACGCCGCCGGCGGCCGCGTGATAGAGGATCGTTTCGCCGCCATGGAGCGGAAAAACCTGCCGGAACAGATATTGCGTCGTCATTCCCTTCATCATCAGGGTCGACGCGGTGCTGTCCGAGATTCCAGCGGGGAGTGGGATCAGCACGTCGGCCGGCATGACCCGAACATCCGCGTAGGCGCCCTGCGGCCCCAACAGGTAGCCGACACGGTCCCCTACGCGAACGTCGGTCACCCCCGGACCGATGGCCTCGACCACACCCACGGCATCCGAGCCCAACCCATTCGGCAGCGGCAGTGGGTAGCGGCCGGTGCGGAAATAGACGTCGATGAAGTTTACGGCGACGTATGTATGCCGCACGCGCGCCTGGCCGGGCCCGGGCTCACCCACCTGCGTGGTTTCGAGCTTGAGCACCTCTGGGCCGCCAATTTCATGAATACGGATCGCGCGTGACATTGTTGCTTGTCCTTGTTTGCGGGACCTCATCCTGAGGAGCACGCGGGCTATGCCCGCGTGCGTCTCGAAGGATGGCCAAAATGCAAGGCCTATCCCTGTCGCCGTCCTTCGAGACGCCTTGGCCTTTCAGGCCAAGGCTCCTCAGGACGAGGGCTGTCCAAATCGCTAGCTCACGCCGCCTTTTGCGCGGGGCTGTGCTGCTCCCGCACGCGGTTCGGCGCAAAGCCGTTCTTCGCCAGCGTTTCCTCGATGCTGTTGTAGAACACGTCGATCTTGCAAATGCGGCGGGCTTCCTTGCCGGTCGCGACTTCGCGGCCAACCTCACGGGAGATGCGCACAAGCTGCTCGATCTGCTTGACCGTGCCCATCTTGCTCTTGCGATCCTGCGTCCAGATATTGTCCTCGATGCCGCAGCGTACATGCAAGCCGAGGGCGATGGCCATCATGTTGATGGGCAGCACGTTGCGCATCGAGCTTTCGAGCGTCAGCATGGCGCCGTCCGGCGTGGCGCGCACGAAGTTGGCGAGATTATAGATGTTCGGCGCGTCCATGCCGCCACCGATCGCGACCCAGTTCATAACCAGCGGGCCCTTGTAGACGCCGCGCCGGATCATGCGCTCCACGGTCTCGAAGCTGTTGATGTTGTAGAACTGGAACGCGCTCTGGATCCCGGCCGCGGTCAGGCGCCGCACGTGCTCCTCGGCCCAGCCCGGGCCGCCGGGCACGACCATCTCGCGATAGGCCTTGTACATCTCAGGCTCGGCCAGCGACGTCCCGGCGATGTCGGCGGGCTCCATCTGCTCGACCACGTTCATCTGCGAGGTGTTCACCGTAACCGTCACTTGGTCCGGCTTTGGCTTGAGCTCAGCCAGCATGTGGCGGGTATCGTCGGAGAGCCACTTTGCCTTCTCGCCTTCGGTCTCCGGCGCAAAGGAGATCGAGCCGCCGACCTGCAGCACCATGTCGGGCACGGCATCGCGCAGTCGCGCCAGCAGCTCGTTGAACTTCGACAGGCGCTTGGAGCCCTTGCCGTCTTCTTCGCGCACATGCACGTGCAGCACGGTTGCGCCGGCATTGTAGCAATCGACTGCCTTCTGCACCTGGTCCTTCATGGACACCGCGATGTCCTCGGGAAAATCGCTCGGCAGCCATTCCGGACCGTACGGGGCCGCGGTGATGACCAGTTTCTGCTGGTTCTCGGGGAAAAGTGCGCCATCAAGAAAGTGCATGGTCGTCTCCTCTGGATTTGCTCGGTTCAGTTCGGGTTTGCTTGGAAGCGGCGGCTGTTTTCAGAAGGTGGCGTGGCCTTTGATGCCGGCCCGTTCCATCTTCCGATGGCACGGCGGATAATCCATCACGGCGTAGTGCTGGGTCGAACGGTTGTCCCAGAACGCGATGCTGTTGGGCGTCCAGCGCCAGCGCACCTGATATTCGGGAATCTGCGCCTGGCTGATCAGATACTGCAGCAACTGTGCAGCGCCCGGCGCATAGTCCTGGCCGTAGCGAACGTTCTCCGCCGTATGGAAGTTCGTGAAGTGTGTGGCGAAGGGATTCACAAACAGGATTTTCTCTCCCGTATCCGGGTGCGTGCGCACGACCGGATGCTCGGCATCAGGAAACTGTGCCTTTAGCGCAAGGCGCTTCTCGATCGGCATGGCCGCGCCGAAGGTCGCCTCGATACTGTGGCGCGCCCGCAAGTCGGCGATCTGCGTCTTGATGTGCTCCGGCAGCTTCTCATAGGCGAGCACCATGTTGGCCCACATTGTGTCGCCGCCGACCGGCGGGCATTCGACGCAGCGCAGCACGCAACCGAAGGGCGGCTTCTCCCGCCAGGTCGCGTCGGCGTGCCAGGCATTCTCGTAACGGTCGTTCGGCGCGTCCGGTGATTTGTAGATGCGCACCAGGCCCGGGTGCTCCGGGTCGCTCCCGGCGACCGGATGGTCCTCGAGCTCACCGAAGCGGCGGGCAAAACCGACATGCTCGGCCCGGGTAATGTTCTGGTTGCGGAAGAACAGCACCTTATGCTTCAACAGGAGCGACCTGATTTCGTGAAAGAGCTCGTCGTCCGCAATGGCGGCGCCGAGATTGACGTTGCGAAGCTCGGCGCCGATGCTGCAGGTCAATTGCTCGACCTGCAGCGATCCGAGCGAAGCCGAACGCACGACTGCGACGCTGGCCTGGGCTCTCATCCTCCCACTCCCTTCGTTTGCTTGCTTTTTCGGAGACTTGGGAGGCCTGAAGGCCGATCCGGTCCCGCACGAACTTGAATGCTCGCTACGGACCGAGGATTAAAACAGGCCGCGCCGGGCCGCTTTTCAATTGACGACAGCGACTTTTCATTTCATGACTCGGGCGTCCGACAGCGTGCTCGGGAGGACGAACGCACGGAGCCTGCATGACCGTACTGGTTCGCGCGGCCGCGCTGTCGAACTACGGGCAGGTGGCGCGCCAGGTCGGGCTCGACCCGACCAAGATGCTGCGCCGGGCAAAGCTTGATCCGGCCGTGTTGAAGAACCCGGATCTGCGCATTCCGGCTGTCGTGGTCGCGGCGTTGCTGGAGGACTCGGCGGCGCAATCGGGTTGTGCCAGTTTCGGGCTGCGCATGGCTGAGACCCGCCAGCTGTCCGATCTCGGTGCCATCAGCCTGTTGTTGAAACATCAAGGCACGTTGCGCGAGATCTTTGCCATGATGGCGCGCTACCGGCACTGGCTGAACGAGGCGTTGGCCATGCACATCGAGGATTTCAAGGACCTCGTCGTCATTCGCGAAGAATTGGTCAGCGAGGGTGAGCCGCTGGCACGCCAGAGCAATGAGCTTGCGGTCGGCACGATCCTGCGGATGTTTCGCGCGCTGCTGGGCGATCGGTGGCAGCCCGACAGCGTGCATTTCATCCATTCGGCGCCGCCTGACTTGAGCGTGCACCGTCGCCTGTTTGGTCCCAATCTGCACTTCGCCAACGACTTCAACGGAATCGTCTGTCCTGCGGCCGATCTCGATCGACCAAACCCTGCGGCCGATTCGGTGATGGCGGCTTACGCGCAGCAGTTCCTGGAGACCCTGCCCAAATCGGAGCCGGGCACAACCACCCTCGACACCCGCAAGGCCATCTATTTGTTGCTGCCGAGCGGGAAAGCATCGATCGAACAGGTCGCCAGGAATTTGGGGATTCACCTGCGCACACTGCAACGTCAGCTTGACGCGGAGAACGTATCTTTTTCGGATCTGCTCAATGACGTACGCCACGACCTCGCGATCCGCTATTTGCCCAACAGGCAGTATTCCTTGCTGCAGGTCGCCGAGATTCTGGGATATTCACAACTGAGCTCGTTTACGCGCTGGTTCAGCCTCGAATTCGGAATCTCGCCGTCGCGCTGGCGCGCCGTAAACGCGGAAGCCAAGCCTGGTACGCAGGGCAAGGGCGAGTTGACCAACGTCAAACCGCCGCGTGCAGCAGTGAGATAGTTCACCGTGCAAACACAGGAACGCGCTGATGGCTAGGAAATCCAAGCAGAAAGAGATGCCGGCTACAAAGAATGAGGCGATTGACCTGCCGACGGCGAAAGATTTGATGAAACAGATTGCCCAGAAGGAGGCGGAGAAGGCGTCGGAGTATATGCGCCGTCAGAGTGCGGCGGACGCTGAGAAGAAAGCGTTGATGGAAAAGTTGTCCAAGCCGTCGGGCGTATCCGATGCGGAGGCGCTGCGTCGCGTGGTGGCCATCATTCAACGAGCTGTGTCGAACGGCCTGACGGAAGTGCAGGTGTCGCGTTTCCCCAATTCCCTGTGCACCGATGGCGGCCGCGCGATCAACAACATGGAGCCGGGCTGGGAGAATACGCTGACCGGACTCCCCCGGGAGATGTATCTGTTCTGGCAACGGCAGCTGCGCGCAAAGGGCTATCGGCTGCGCGTGCAGATCGTCGATTTTCCCAAAGGCATGCCCGGGGATGTGGGCATGACGTTGAGCTGGGCCGCCGAGCAGAAGAGCTAGAAGAGAAATTTGCGGCGCGTTATATCTCGATCGAGATTTCAGGTCGCCGCATGGCTTACCGTCGCACCGAACGGGTTCTGCACCGCCTGGCCGCCCGGCATGCCGCCATCATCGCGGCGGCCGGTGAACTTGCGTCGGAAGCAGGGCTCGACGCCGTCCAGATCGTGCCAGTGGCGGCACGCGCCGGGATCGCGGCTGGAACAGTCTACCGCTACTTCCCCTCGAAGACCGAGCTGGTCAGCGCGCTTGTCACCGGAGTGGCGGAGCGCGAGGTCGCGGCCGTGCGTCTGGCTGCATCGGCTGCGCCCGGGCCGCTCTCAGCGCTGGCGGCTGCGATTGTGTCCTTTGCGGCGCGTGCGGCGCGCCAGCGGCGGCTCGCCTCGGCGCTGCTGGTTGAGCCGATCGAGACACGCGAAGAGACGGCGGGCTTACCCTATCGCCGCGCGCTGGCGGCCGAGCTCGAGCCGCGCATTCGCGCGGCCATCGCGGGCGGACATCTGCCGGAGCAGGATACTGCGCGGGCTGCGGCCGCCGTGGTCGGGCTCCTGATCGAAGCCTTGCTCGGCCCGCTCGCGGCGGAGCCGGCGCGGCGCGAGGACGTGCAGGTCGTGGCGCTGCTGGCGCTGCGCGCCCTCGGCGTGATCGACGCCCGCGCGCGCGGGCTCGTGGTGCAGGCCGCCTGGCCGGATTAGCTGTCAAATCTACTGCAGCGTCGCGGCGGCGAGCCAATCCGTAACCGCGGCTAGGCCCTGGGCGGGCCCGCGGTCCTTCGCCTGCGTTTCGAAGATCGCGAGCTGGATGTCCGCGGAGGTGCCGCCATCGACGATCGCGCGGCAGCGCATGACTTCGTCGACGCAGCCCAGGGCCTCCGCATCGGGCAGCACGGCGTCCAGTACCTCGTCGAGCATGTCCGAGACGGTCAGCGCGCCTCGGCCGCGCTCATCCGCGAAAGTGCCGTGGAGTCCATACCGCTGAGCGCGCCATTTGTTCTCGATTATCACCGCGCGCTGTACCGGCGTGATGTCGCAATTGTGCATCGGGTCGCGACAGAGCCGGCGCGCCAGCGCGCGGTACAGTGCGGCGATCGCCACCGCATGATCGACAAATGTGCAGCTGTCGGGCGCGCGCAACTCCAGGGTCGGATGACGCAGCGACGGACGGATCGCCCACCAGATGTAGCTTGAATCCGCGATCACGCCGGCTCGTGTCAGGGCCTCGATATAGGCGTCGAACTCTTCGCGGCTGCGCAGCAACTCCGGGACACCGGTGCGCGGCAGCTCATCGTAGGCGGCGAGCCGGTAGCCCATCAGGCCGGTGACATGCGACTGCCAGAACGGCGATGACGTCGACAGCGCAATGAACAACGGCAGATAGGGCAGCATGCGGCACATCACGTCGAGTCGATCCTCGCCATTGGGCAACTCGATATGGACATGCATTCCGCACAGCATGTCGCGTTTTCCGATCATGCCGAGGTCATGCATGATCGTCTCGTAGCGTGCGCCAGGCGAGGGCTGCGCCTGCCACCAGTCAGCCGTCGGATGAGTCCCCGCCGCGATGATCGCGAAACCGTGCTGCGCTGCGATCGACGCCACGGTATGGCGCAGGTGTTTGAGCTCCGCGCCTGCGGTCACCATGTCAACGTGCGGCAGCGTCGAGACCTCGATTTGCGACTGCAGCATTTCGGTTGAGACCTGCGCGCCCAATGCCTCTTTCAGCTGGTCCAGGAATCTCGGCGGCCTAGTCAATACAATCGACTTGGTCGCGGCATCGATCAGAAAAAACTCCTCCTCGATGCCGAAAGGAAAACTGTCGCTGGTGCGCAGGCGGGGCAGGCGGTCCGGGGCGCTCGGGCAGACCGGGGTGCCGACCTTGCCCCAAGCGGTACGCGCCGAGCGGGCGCGCAACGGAGAGGCCGGACCGAAAGGCACCGATTTCGTGCCGGTCGGGGCCCCTGTTGCGCCTACCGGGTTGCCGCCGTTGCGCTCACTCATGCCGTGCCTCCGAGTGACCGGGTTAATTCGGCTTTTGACAAAGAGTTCCACGCCGGGTGGTTGACGCGCCGCTAGCGAAAGCTTTCTGGGCGAGCTGTTATTTGTTTGTCACATTCGGGCAGATTGTCTGATACTGAATTGCGCAGACAGCAATGGATCAAGTCATATGCAGATGCCGGAGCTTGATGCCGGGATACTCGCTCGCCGCGATGAGGTGGTGGCAGCGTTGCGGGCGATTGTGCCTGGCGAGGGGGTGATTGCTTCCGAGCGGGCGATGAAGCCCTACGAGTCCGACGGGCTCACCGCCTATCGGCAGCTTCCCATGGTGGTGGTGCTGCCGGACTCCACGGAGCAGGTCGCGCGGGTGCTGCGCTATTGTCACCAGCAGGGCATCAAGGTCGTGCCGCGCGGCGCCGGGACATCCCTATCCGGCGGCGCGCTGCCGCTCGGCGACGGCGTCCTGTTGGGGATGGCCAAGTTCAATCGCATCCGCGAAATCGATTTCAATAATCGCGTCGCCGTGGTCGAGCCCGGCGTGACCAATCTCGCCGTCAGCCAGGCCGTGGAGCACGCCGGCTTCTACTATGCGCCGGATCCGTCTTCACAGATTGCCTGCACCATCGGCGGCAATATCGCCGAGAACTCCGGCGGCGTGCACTGCCTCAAATACGGGATGACCACCAACAATGTGCTCGGTTGCGAGATGGTGTTGATGACCGGCGAGATCGTGCGGCTCGGCGGCAAACATCTCGATGCGAGTGGTTATGATCTCATGGGCATCGTGACCGGCTCGGAAGGCCTCCTCGGGGTGGTGACCGAGATCACGGTCCGCATCTTGAAGAAGCCCGAAACGGCGCGCGCGGTGCTGATAGGTTTTGCCTCCTCGGAGGATGCCGGTACGTGCGTCGGCCATATCATTGGCGCCGGCATCATTCCGGGTGGCATGGAAATGATGGACCGGCTGGCGATCGACGCGGCCGAGCAGTTCGTGCACGCGGGCTATCCGCTTGAGGTCGAGGCCTTGCTGATTGTCGAGCTCGATGGTCCGCAGGCCGAGGTCGATGATCTCATCGGTCGCGTCGAGGCGATCGCGCGCCAGTGTCGCGCGGTCACCGTCAAGGCATCGGGCTCCGAGCAGGAGCGATTGCTGTTCTGGGCCGGCCGCAAAGCCGCGTTCCCCGCAGTCGGTCGCATCTCGGCGGACTACTACTGTATGGATGGAACCATCCCGCGGGCGCAGTTGCCGCGCGTGCTCGCCCGCATGCGCGAACTCTCGGCGAGCTACGGACTGCGCGTCGCCAATGTGTTTCATGCCGGTGACGGTAACCTGCACCCGCTCATTCTGTACGACGCCAATCAGCCCGGCGAGCTCGAGCGCGCCGAGGCGTTCGGCGCGGAGATCCTCAAGCTCTGCGTCGAAGTCGGGGGCGTGCTCACCGGCGAGCATGGTGTGGGCGTCGAGAAACGCGACCTCATGGAGACCATGTTCACGCAAACGGATCTCGACCAGCAGCAGCGACTCAAATGTGCGTTCGATGACAAGGGACTGCTCAACCCGGGCAAGGTCTTCCCGACGCTGCATCGTTGCGCCGAGCTTGGTCGCGTGCACGTGCATGGCGGGCATGCGCGCTTCAATGACCTGCCACGCTTCTGACCAGAAGTTCCTGTGCTGCCGCTACTTCTGCCACGTTGCCGCCTGACTAAAAATTGGGCGGGCCGCAAACCTTACGAAATTGCAATGATTGGTCGCGCAGTACCGGTTGTAATTTCTGATGGGGCGAAACTGACAGGAGTTCGCATGATGAAGAGCAAGTTCTTGATTGCGGCTACGGCCGCGACGTTCGCGCTGGCCGGCGGTGTCGCCATGGCGCAGCAGGACAACAATAACCCAGCGCCGAGCTACGGCAAAGTTGCGCCGGTGCAGAGCAAGGTTTCGCACATCCAGGATGGCAACAACGTCGCGCCGCGCTATTCCGCGGTTGCACCGGTGAAGACCCAGAACGTGCAGCACATCCAGGACGGCAACAATGCCGCGCCGCGTTATCCTGCTGCCACCAGCGCGAGCTCGAACGCGCCGACCGGCGCACACGCGACGGCGAAACGCCGCGCCACGCACGGCTAAGGAATATCCGGCCGGCCTCTTGTCCGGCGGACGATTTGTTCCTCCGCTGCACGGTGCCATGGCGGCGACGCATCGCACCGTGCAGCTCGAGTTTATGTCCGCGCAAGCGCCGCCGCCGCGCTCCTTTTGACGGCGTGCCCGTTGCGAAGTGTGGCGAGCTGGCGGTGGAAAGCATCGGTGATCGCAGACGCTACCACTTTGATGCGCGCTGATCGCCGCAGATCCTGATGCACGACCAGCCAGGCCGTTCGCAATGCCGGTGGTTCGTCAGGCCAGACGCGGACCACATCGGGCTCGGCATCGCCTAGAAAACAGGCGAGCTCAGCAATTCCTGAGTGGTCTGCGGCAGCTCTCATCTGAACGAGCGGGTTATCGCAGCGCGTCGCAACGCGCGCGCCCTCCAGCGACTCGCCCATGAAGAATGGGCGCGCCGCAGCCGGGGCTCCCGTGTAGGTGATCACGTCGAAGTCGCCCAACCCCTGTCCTCGCCTTGGGGTGCCGTGTTTGGCGAGATAGCGTCGTGATGCGTAGAGCGAAGAACCAACTTCGCCGAGCTTGCGGCACACAAGCTCCGGCGTCGCCGGTCGTGCGAGTCTGATCGCGATGTCGGCATCGCGGCGTGCGATGTCGAGCACCCGAACGCCCAACGTCAGGTCGATCTGTAGCTCGGGATGTGCTTGCCGCAGCGCGCTGATTGCCGGGACGACGAGTTGATGGGCGAGCGCCTCGGTCGTGGTGAGCCGTACCGTGCCGCTGACGCGTGAGTCGCGCCCGGCGGCGATACGCTCAAGATCCAGCGCGGCACTTTCCATGGCCGCGCACTGCTGCAAGATCGCTTGCCCGGCCAGAGTGGTGGAGAAACCGTCCGGCGTTCGGCTCAGCAACACGACGCCCAGGCGTTTCTCCAGCAACGCGATGCGGCGCCCAACAGTGACGTGACCGACGCGCAGCATGCGGGCGGCGGACGACAGGCTTCCGGTGCGCGCCACGGCGAGAAAGAAGCGCACATCGTCCCACTGCCAGGTTGCCGGATGTCTGTTCATTATTGAACAGCATATGTGAACAGATTGGCTCTGCAAATAGGGTTGCGAGCCTTCTAATGTAATTCCTGGAATTTCCGCTGGAGAGGACCTGACAGGAGTTCACATGGTCATGAGCAAGTTTTTGATCGCGGCCACGGCCGCCACGTTCACGCTGGTCGGCGGTGCCGCGCTGGCCCAGCAGGACAACAACAACCCGGCGCCGAGCTACGCCAAAGTCGCGCCGGTGCAGGGCAAGAATGTCCAGCACATCCAGGATGGCAACAACCTGGCGCCGCGCTATGCCGGCGTGGCAGCGGTGAAGAACCAGAACGTCCGACATATCCAAGACGGCAACAATGTCGCGCCAAGATACCCGGCCGTGACCAGCTCGGGCTCGACCGCGAGGCGCCGCGCCACGCACGGCTGAGCGACGAAGCCGGCCGGCGCCGGCTCGCGGCTTTGTTCCTCCCCTGCGCGTTGCAATGGCGGCGACGCGTCGCACCGCGCGGCCCGCGCTTGAGTCGACCTGCCAACCTTAGTGGATTATGACCCCGCAACAGGGTAGTGTGACGGCATAATCAGCCGAAGCGGGGGAATAGGATGACTGTTGCGGGCATTCCGCACCGTGCCATTGCGGTTGGCTTGGCGCTGCTGGCACTGCCAGCCTGCAGCCGCGAGAACCAGCAAAGCGAGGCTCCGCCTCCGCCACCGGCCGTCGCGGTCGTGGCTGTCGTCAAGGAAGACATCAAGCCGACCGTTACCTTTTCGGGCCGCGTGACGGCGCGCGATAAAGTCGAATTGCGGGCTCGTGTCGAGGGCTTTCTCCAAAAGCGGCTGTTCACTGAAGGGCAGGACGTCAAGGAAGGCGACCTCCTGTTCGTCATTGAGCAGGAGCCGTATCGCGCCGCCGTCGACGAGATCAAGGCGAGCATCGAGAAGGCCAACGCCGCTTTGAAGTTGGCCGACGTCGAGGTCGATCGCGCCTCGCAACTCGTCGCCCGCCAAACCGGCACTCAGCAGCGTCTCGACGAAGCCAACGCCAGGCAGGCTGACGCGCGTGGTGAAATAGCGCGGTTGCAAGCCTCGTTGGAAAAGGCACAGCTGCAGCTCAGCTACACCGAGATCCGCGCGCCGATTGCCGGGCGGATCGGCCGTGCCGTAATCACTCCGGGCAATTTCGTCGGCCCCTCGTCCGGCCCGCTGGCGACGATCGTTCGTCAGGATCCAATTTATGTAAGTTTCCCAGTCACGCAGCGTGAGATGCTCGAAGCGCGCAAGGACGAGAATGCCGGCAAGCCGCCAACCGTCTATGTCCAGCTCGCCGACGGGAGTCGCTACCCGGAGCCGGGCACGCTCAATTTCGTCGACGTCACGGTCAACCCGGGCACGGATACGGTCCAGGTACGAGCGCAGTTCCTCAACCCGGACCGAATCCTGGTCGACGGCCAGCTGGTCACGGTCGTCGTGGAGGAGGGAACCGCGCAATCGGTCTTGGTGATTCCGCAACAGGCGATCCAGATTGATCAGGCCGGCTCCTACGTGCTGGTCGTCGACAGCTCCAACAGGGTCGTGGTGCAGCGCGTGGAGACCGAGCAGGGACCAGGCTCGCGTCTTGTCGTTACCAAAGGCCTGTCCCCCGGAGACAAGGTCATAACCGAGGGCGTGCAGAAGGTACGCCCCGGACAAGTGGTGCAGGCGACGGAAGTGAAGTTCGGGGTTTGACCGATGCTGTCGAGCGTATTCATCGACCGGCCGCGACTTGCGGTCGTTATTTCGGTCGTGATCACCCTGGCTGGGTTGATCGCGCTGCTGGCGATACCGACCGCGCAGTTTCCCGATATCGTGCCGCCGCAGGTCTCGGTATCGGCGACCTACCCGGGCGCCAGCGCCGAGATCGTGGAAAGCGTGGTGGCGCAGCCGATCGAGTCGCGGGTCGTCGGCGTCAGCAAGATGCTCTATATGAAGTCGGCCAGTGGCAACGACGGCAGTTACAGCCTCACGGTTACGTTTGCGGTTGGCACCGATCCCGATATCGACACCGTGCTGGTACAGAACCGCGTGCGGCTGGCGGAAGCACAGCTTCCGCTGGAAGTCCGTGCCCAGGGCGTCAAGGTCGAGAAGCAGTCGTCGGCGCTCTTGCAGGTCATTGCGCTGACCTCGGTAGACGGGCGCTACGATGAACTATTCCTGAGCAACTACGCGACCATCAATATCATCGATTCGCTCAAGCGCATCGCCGGCATCGGCGAGGTATCGCTGTTCACGCCCACCGACTACAGCATGCGGGTGTGGCTCAGCACCGATCGCCTGACGAGCTACGGGCTCATCGCGCAAGATGTCATCAGTGCACTCGAAGCGCAGAACGTGCAGGCCGCGGCTGGGCGCATTGGCGCTGCCCCGACTTTGCCGGATCAGCAATTTCAACTTAGCGTTCAGACCAAGGGGCGTCTGACCACGGTCCCCGAGTTTGAAAACGTGGTTGTGCGCGCCAATCCAGACGGGTCATTCGTACGCATCAAAGACGTAGGCCGCGTTGAACTGGGATCGCGCATATCGGACCAGATCGGACGTCAGGACGGGCAACCCTCGGCGGTCATTGCCATCTATCAATCGCCGGGAGGCAATGCGATCGCCAGCGCGGGCGAAGTCCGCAAGGCGATGGAACGGTTCAAACCATCGTTTCCGGAAGGTGTCGAGTACAAGATCACCTACGACACGACGGTGTTCGTGAACGAGAGCATCCACGAAGTCCTCAAGACCCTGGTCGAAGCCTTTGTCCTGGTGGTCATTGTCGTCTACCTGTTCCTTGGTAATCTGCGCGCCACCCTCATTCCGCTGATCGCGGTCCCGGTTTCGTTGATCGGGACATTCGCCGTGATGCTGGCGCTCGGCTACTCGGCAAATACTGTCTCCTTGCTGGCGCTGGTGCTGGCCATCGGCATCGTTGTTGACGACGCAATTGTGGTGGTCGAGGCGGTCGAGCATCAACTCGAGACGAATCCGCAATTGACACCCGCGGAGGCCGCGCGCCGCGCCATGCGCGAGATCACAGCACCGATTATCGCGATCACGTTGGTGTTGCTGTCAGTGTTCGTTCCGGTCGCATTCATTCCCGGCATCACCGGCGAAATGTTCCGGCAGTTCGCGGTCGCAGTCTCCGTGTCGATGCTGATCTCCGCGGTGAACGCGCTCACACTGTCGCCGGCTCTGTGCGCGGTGTTCCTGCGCGCCAGCCACGGACCCAAGCGCGGTCCGATTCGCTATGTGCTGGCCGGCATCGATCGCGCACGCGACGGCTATGCGTCCATCGTCGAGCGGCTGGTGCGCCGCGCCGCGCTTGGTATCCTCGCGCTCGTCGTGGTTCTCATCGGCGCCGGGTGGTTGTTCCAAGTTACGCCGACCGGCTTTCTACCTTCCGAAGACCAAGGCGCGATCTTCGGCGAAATCGTGCTGCCGGAGGGGGCGTCGGTCAACCGCACCAACGCGGTCGCCAAGCGGGTGGAAGACATCATCCGCAACACCAAAGGCGTTGCCGGCTTGACCGAAGTGGTTGGATACAGCTTGCTCGACGGTCAGGTCAAATCGAACGCCGGAATGTTGATCATCACGTTGGCGCCGTTCGAACAGCGTCACGGCGAGGCGCTCTCGGTCGATGGTATCCTCACCGAGCTGCGCGGACAGCTCGATGCGATCCGTGAAGCCAACGTCATCGTCTACAACTTGCCGCCGATCATCGGGCTCGGCACCGGCAGCGGCTTCGAATATCAACTCGAGAGCCTCGGTGGCGGCAGTCCTGAGGACCTTGCCGCGGTCGGTCGCGGCCTTGTGTTTGCTGCTAACCAGAATCCGGCGCTTGATGCCGTATTCACCACCTACACGGCAAATACACCGCAGCTCTATCTCGATATCGACCGCGAGAAGGTGCAGACACTAGGGGTCGAGCTCGCGAGCGTGTTCAATGCGCTGCAAACGGTCCTGGGAAGTTATTACGTCAACAACTTCAACCTGTTTGGCCGCACCTGGCAGGTGAACGTACAAGGCGAGGCGGTCGATCGGAGCCGCATTGACGACATCTACCGCATTAACGTGCGCAATCAGAAAGGCGAGATGGTCCCGCTGCGGGCATTCGTCAATGCCCGAGTCGTTCTCGGTCCCCAGTCGATCGTTCGCTACAACAACTTTCGTAGCGTGAGCATCTTGGGCGGGCCGGCGGCCGGGTACAGCTCCGGAACCGCGCTGGCCGCAATGGAAAAGGTCTCCGCCGCGACGCTTCCAAGTGGCTACAGCTACGAGTGGACCGGCACCGCGCTACAGGAAAAAGCGGCGGCCGGGCAGACCGGAGTCATCCTGGCGCTCGCCATCCTGTTCGCGTTCCTGTTCCTGGTCGGGTTGTACGAGAGCTGGTCGATTCCCATTCCGGTGCTCCTGTCCGTCTCGGTCGGCGTGGTTGGCGCTATGCTGGCGTTGCTGATCTCCAACCTTCCCAACAACCTCTATGCGCAGATCGGGCTCGTCGTTCTGATCGCGCTCGCCGCCAAGAACGGCATCCTGATCGTGGAATTCGCCAAGATCCGGCGTGAGCAGGGCATGCCCATCACGGAGGCTGCGGTGCGCGGCGCACGCGAGCGCTTCCGCGCGGTGATGATGACGAGCTTCGCCTTCATTGCCGGCCTCGTGCCGCTTGTAATCGCGACCGGCGCCGGCATGCTCAGCCGGCGCGGGGTCGGCACCGCCGTGTTCGGTGGCATGCTGGCGGCGTCGATCCTCGGCATCTTCTTCATCCCGGTTCTGTACGTGATCTTCCAATGGCTGCGTGAGCGCATCAAAGGTCTGGGCGGCGGCAAACCGTCCGGCAAGCCGGCGCTTCCCGCGGATGCAACTCCGGCAGCGCATTGATGCGTGCGCGTCTGCCAGCCCTGATGCTGCTGGCCCTGTGCTGCGGCCCCCACGCGCTCGCGCAGGACATTCCCGGCGTGGAGATCTGCACCCAGGAGCGCGACCTCAACCGGCGCACCAGCTGCTTGCAGAGCAACATCGAATTCCTGCAAAAGCAGATGATGAAACAGGCCGTTGACGCCCAACAAAAACTCTCGGCGGCGGCGACCGAGATCAGCAGCCTCAAGGGGACCGTCGAGATGTTGCGCACCCGCATCGACCAGCTGCAGGCCGCCGCCAAACCGGCAGCTCCAGCCAAATAGGTCCGGGCTGCGCCGATGATGGATGTGCTCAAGCCGCGTGACGCACAGGACGTGGCGGCGGCAGTTCAATGGGCGCTCGGGCAATCGAAGACCCTTGATGTCGTCGGCGCCGGCAGCAAGCGTGATCTCGGCCGCCCGACGCAGACCGATGCCACGCTCGACCTCTCCGGCCTGATCGGCGTGACCCTGTATGAGGCGGAAGAGCTGGTGCTCTCGGCGCGCGCCGGAACTCCGCTGGCCGAGATCGAAGCGCTGCTGGCGAGCCGCAACCAGGAGCTCGCGTTCGAGCCGATGGACTATGGCTCGCTGCTCGGCGCCCCGCCCGGGCGCGGCACCATCGGCGGAGCGCTCGCCACGAATTTGGCCGGCCCGCGGCGGTTCAAGGCGGGTGCGGCGCGCGACCATTTCCTCGGCGTCACCGCGACTTCCGGGCGCGGCGAGGAGTTCAAGTCCGGCGGGCGGGTGGTCAAGAACGTCACTGGCTACGACCTCTGCAAGCTGCTCGCCGGCTCCTGGGGAACGCTCGCCGTCATGACCGGCGTCACGGTCAAGACGCTGCCGCGGGCCGAGACCGAGGCGACGTTGCTGGTCGCCGGCCTCGACGACGCGCGCGCCTTGGAGGCGATGGCGACGGCTTTGCAGTCCTCCTGTGACCTATCGGGCGCCGCACACCTCAGCCGACCGGTGGCGGCGCGGCTCCCGGGCGAGCTTGGCCTCGGCCAGCCGATGACCGCGATGCGGCTCGAAGGCGTTGAGCGGTCGGTCACGCACCGGATGACCGCGCTACAAACCCTCATGCGATCCTGGGGCCCGTTGCTCGTCCTCGACCCGCAGCAATCGCGCAGTCTGTGGACGGCTATCCGCGACGGGATCGGGTTCGCGGAGAGCGGGCCGGCTGGCGGCCGGATCGTCTGGCGCATCTCTACCGCTCCGGCGCAGGGCGCCCGGCTCGGCCAGCTACTTGCCGCCAAGGCCGACGTCGAGCTCGCCTACGACTGGGGCGGCGGCCTTGTCTGGGCGGCGCTGGCGCCGGCGGAGGATGCCGGCGAGGCGATCGTGCGGGCGGCTGTTTCCGTCTGCGGTGGCCATGCCATGCTGGTGCGCGCGCCCGCGGCGCTTCGCGCGCGTGTGCCGGTGTTCGAGCCGCAGGCCGGACCCTTGGCCGCGTTGACGGCGCGGGTGAAGGAGAGCTTTGATCCGAACCGCGTGCTCAATCCCGGCCGGATGTGGGCTGGCGTTTAGTCCCCGATGCAAACCAACTTCACCCTCGCGCAACTCGCCGATCCGCAGACAGCCGAGGTCAACCAGATCCTGCGGGCCTGCGTGCATTGCGGCTTCTGTACCGCGACCTGCCCGACCTATGTGCTGCTCGGCGATGAGCTCGATTCCCCGCGCGGGCGTATCTACCTGATCAAGGAGATGCTGGAGCGCGGCGAGCCGGCTTCGCCTGAGGTCGTGACCCACATCGACCGCTGCCTCTCCTGCCTGGCGTGCATGACTACCTGTCCGTCGGGCGTGCACTACATGCACCTCGTCGATCACGCGCGCGCCCACATCGAGGAGACCTTCCGGCGGCCGGCGTTCGAGCGCCTGCTGCGCGCGCTGCTCGCCCGCGTGCTGCCCGATCCGCGGCTGTTCCGGCTTGCGCTGATGGGCGCCCGGTTGGCGCGACCGGTGGCGCCGCTGCTGGAGCGCCTCGGCCTCAATTCGCTTGCCGCCATGCTCCGGCTCGCGCCGGCGCGGCTGCCAACCCGCGACCAGGCCGCAGTGACCGCGAGCGGTACATCGACGCAATCCGCCGCGCAGCCGCATCGCCGCGTGGCACTGCTCTCCGGCTGCGTCGCCTCCGTGCTCGCGCCGCAGATCAATGCGGCTGCCGCTCGCGTGCTGGCGCGTAACGGGATCGAGGTCGTCCCCGTGCCGGGCGAGGGGTGCTGCGGGGCGCTCGTGCATCATCTCGGACGTGAGGCGGACGCGCGGGAGCAGGCGCGCGCCAACATCGCGGCGTGGACCCGCATCATCGAAGCAGGCGGGCTCGACGCGATCCTGATCACCGCGTCCGGATGCGGCACCATGGTTAAGGACTACGGCTTCTTGTTTCGCGATGAGCCCCCCATCGCCAAGCAGGCGGCGCGGGTCTCGGCGCTTGCCCGCGATATTTCCGAGTACCTTGCGGGGCTGCCGCTGCAGCCCGCACAAGCGCTGCCGCTCAGGGTGGCGTATCACGGCGCGTGCTCCCTGCAGCACGGCCAGAAGATCACGCGCGAGCCGAAAAAGCTGTTGTCCGACATGGGCTTCCAGGTCCGGGACATTCCCGAGGGACATCTCTGCTGCGGCTCCGCCGGAACCTACAACATGCTCCAGCCGCAGCTCGCGCGCCGCCTGGGTGAGCGCAAGATTGGCAATATCGAGCGCGTCGCGCCGGACGTGATCGCGGCCGGCAATGTGGGATGCATTGCCCAGATCGCCGCCGGCACCACGATCCCGGTGGTGCACCCGGTCGAACTCGTGGACTGGGCTTGCGGCGGACCGATTCCCGCAGGCCTGGGGAATGTGCAGGCAAAACCGACAACAACACTTGCGAGCGACGCCGCGAAGTAGAAATATAAGTTGGTAATGTTTGAATCTTTGCTTGCCGTGTCTTAGCGACCACACGCGAATCAGGAATAGTAGTAGGAACGTGTCAGGACTGCGGTAGCGTTGAACAGGTTTGTCCATAGGATCGGGAGGTCGATCATGGCGAAAGCGACGAAGTCCAAAAAGCCCGGAAAAGCCAAGCGTGCAGCGGCATCCCGTAAGCCGAAGGCAACCAAAGCGTCCGCGCGCAAGCCCGCGCGGAAATCCGCCACTGCGGCCCGGCGCGCATCGGCTGCGCGCAAGCCAGCCGCGAAGCGCAAGATCGCGAGCAAGGCCAAAGCGAAGGCTGCGGCACGCACCCCGGCCAAGAAGCCGGCAGCGGCAGCCAAGCCCGCCAAGAAGCCTGTGGTTGCGGCAGCGCCGAAACCGGCCCCCAAACCCGCTCCGAAGCCAGCGGCTGCCGCGCCTGCGGCGGCGAAGCCGGCACCCAGTCCGGTCATGGCCAAACCGGCGCCCGCGCCCAAGCCGGCCATGCCGCCGAAGCCGCCCATGGCGGCCAAACCTCCGGCTCCGCCGAAACCGCCGGCTGCCGCGCCCGCCCCCAAGCCCATGGCAGCGGCGCCCGCCCCACGTCCTCCGATGCCGCCGCGCCCGGCCGCACCGCCGCCCCCCGCACCGGCCGTCTCGCCTCCGCCCTCGGCTCCGCCCGCGATGCACACTTCGCCGCCCTCAGGAGGGAGCCACTCCGAAGGCGGGTCGAGCGGCGCCTAGCCTAGTCTGCCCGCCGGCTGGAAATTTCCAAACAAGCCCCGCGCTCTGCGCGGGGCTTTTCAATTCGTAGCTCTGCTTGTTGGTCCAACACAGCGCTGCCGCTGTGACTTTTTTGTCAAACACAAGCGCTGCGCGAGCTCGAACATTTGTTGCATCGTTACAACAAGCCGAGAGATTCAAACATGATAGGTCGAATTTGCCTAAGAATGCGGCAAATGATTTTGGATTCAGCTTGCGGTAGCGAGGTCCATGAACGTTAATGCGGGCGTCACGAGGGGCTCTGCCTGGGCGGAGCGGGGGCCTTCCCGAAATGCCAACGACGGCTGGGAAGGCGTTGATGAAGACAGGGGCTGGTTATGAAAAAGATTGTGATGACTGTTGCGGCGGTCGCGTTGTCGGCCTCCGCTGCGTTTGGTGCCGATCTACGTGTGGCCGCGAAAGCACCGCCGCCTCCGCCGGCACCGGCAAGTCCATGGGACCTCGCCTTCGGTGGCGGCTTGATGACCGATTACATCTGGCGCGGCATTACGCAATCGGCGCACAGCCCATCGGTCGCGGCCTATTCGGAGCTGCGCTACAACTACTCGTCGTCGCTGCAATTCTACGGCGGCCTGTCGGGAGAGAGCATCTCCTTCCCGAACCGCGCCGCGGCTGAAATCGACATGTACGCCGGCGTGCGGCCGACCTTCGGACCTCTCGCCCTCGATTTCGGCTACTGGAACTATTACTATCCGGGTGGCCAGTGCTTCTTCAGCCCGTATGTGGGCGGGCCGACCAATCTGAACTGCAACCCCGCGCTGCCAAACGGCGCGGTCGCGAAGCAGAACTGGAACTTCTACGAAGTCTACGCCAAGGCGCTGTACACCATCAATCCGCAGTGGGCCGTGGGCGCCAACTACTACTACTCGCCGAACATCCTGAACACCGGCGCGCAGGGCAACTATGTGTCCGGCACCTTGAAGTTCATCTCGCCCTGGCAGCTGTGGAGCGGCGTGGGCTGGTACGCGTCGGGTGAATATGGCGAGCAGTTCCTCGGCACCAGCGATGCCTTCTACGGCACGCCCGCATTCCCGGCCGGCGTGAAGTATCAGAGCTATCAGACCTGGAACGTCGGTCTTGGCGTCACCTGGAAAGTGTTCACCCTCGACGTGCGCTACTACGACACCAACATGACGGCTGCGAACTGCGCAGTCTACACCAGCTCGCAGACCGCGGCCTTCAGCACCAGTGCGATCTCCGCCGTCAACCCGGGCGGCCTGACCTCCAACTGGTGCGGCTCGACCGTTGTCGGTAAGCTCTCCTTCGACCTGACGCTCGACAGCTTGAAATAACTCGAGCATCGCTCCCTGTCGCGGACGGCACGCCCAAAGCGTGCCGTCCGTTTTCATTTGTGGCGGCCGCGAAATATCATAAGAACGCATCGTGCGCCTGCCTCAGAACAACATCAGCTGGCCCAAGATCATCAAAGTTGCGGCAGGTGCTGCCGGCGGCGCGGCGGCCATTGCCCTGATGGAAGTGCTGGCGGAACGCACGACCGTGCCGCTCCTTTTCGTGCCATTCGCCACCTCGATCGTGCTGGTGATGGGCTCGCCAGAAGCGGGCCCGGCGCAGCCGCGCGCGCTCGTCGGTGGTCACCTGGTGTCAGCGGCTGTCGGATTGTTGCTCCTGCAGGTGATCGGTCCCGGACCCTGGGCCGCCGCGACCGCGGTCGGCCTCGCGATCATCGCCATGCACGCGACCCGCACGTTTCACCCGCCCGCCGGCATCGATCCGCTCGTGATCGTCGTCAACAACATGCCGTTGAGTTTTTTCGTCGTGCCGGTCGCCGTGGGCGCGTGTCTGCTAGTGGCATTCGCCTATATTTGGCACAACGTCATCAGACACGGCTCGTGGCCAACTCGCTGGCTGTAGGGTGGGTATCGCGCTTGCCCGAAACGCGCCAATCGGCACGATCATCCGGCGCGATGCCCACGCTGTTGTCCCTTTCGGCTCGCGCGGACAACGTGGGCATCGCGCGATTGGTTGTTCATCATCAAGAGCGCCGTGCAGGCGCGATACCCACCCTACGTAACCGGTGCGGCCAAGCTCGTTTCCCTTGCGCGGAAGCGCTCGCCGTCGCTCGCTACCACGATGGTGCGCCGGTGGAACGCGTCGAGCGTCGAGCGGTGTCCGATGGAAATGATGCTCGTCTTCGGCATGCGCTCATGCAGCAAGCTGTAGAGTGTTGCCTCGGCGGGTTCGTCCAACGATGCGGTCGCCTCATCGAGCAGCAGGTAGTCGGGCGGCTGCAGCAGCGCCCGCGCGATGGCGAGCCGTTGCTGCTCGCCAAGCGAGAGCATGCGGTTCCAGTGCGCCGACTCGTCCAGGCGCTCCGTCAGCTTTTGTAGTCCGACGGCGACGAGCGCGTCGCGGATGGCGCCGGCATCGAAATGGTCGGCTTCCTGCGGATAGGTGAGTGCCGCGCGTAGCGTGCCCACCGGCAGGTAGGGCCGCTGCGGCAGCACCATCATCGTCGCGTCCGCCGGAACCGCGATGGTTCCCGTTCCAAACGGCCAGATCCCGGCGATCGCACGGAACAGCGTGGACTTGCCGGATCCGGTCGGGCCGTTGACCAG
>JAFAXD010000390.1 GCA_019241285.1 Xanthobacteraceae bacterium
GATCCGCGCCCGCATAAAGCGGCGCCAGCACGCTGTCGGATGGTATGGGCGCCGCATGGGCTTTGATCATGCCGCAAATCTCTTCTTGCTCGCGAGCGCACCGAGCAGCTTTACCTGAATGTCCGCTTATCTCCTGATAGCGACCAATTCCCGGACATACTGAAATGTCCGAGAAGTGCATGATCCCGCCCTATCCTTCGCTTGCGCGAAGCATAGGGCGGGACGCTTGGCACACGCTGTCGGTAACGTTTCTCACCGAGTGCCACCGATGGATTGACCCCTTATCGCGCCAACAAGTCCGATCACACCAAACGCGATTGCTACAATCCCCAGGATATTAACGAGGATGTCGCCAATATAACCCGGGTTGCTCGGACCGCACGCGATACAGAGCACGCCACCGGGAGTGATGAGCAGGCCTCCGATGAGGATCAGCCAGGCCCAGGCGAGGTAGTAGATGATCCGCGGGTACCAGAGCCGTCTAGAGGAGATGATTGCCTGCAGGTTGGGCATGACGCCGATGCGGTCGGTGCCAGGATTGGCGCTTGCGGTGTTCAGCTTGCTGTCGCTCAGCAAGGCACGCATGTTGGATGGGGTGAGGCGGGGCTGACCGTGGAGAACCTGCCACGACTGCACGATGAGAGCGCAGCCAGCTACGATGGGAGTCGCACCGGAGGTGCCGCCGAAGGAAGAAGTGTAGAGGTTGGTGGCGTTGCCGGTCCAGCCGTCGCCGGTGGTGTCAATATGCTCCCCCCAGGCGTAGCAGTCGATGCGGCTGCCGTAGTTGGAAAACGACAGGCGGGTATGCGGCACGGCCGAGCTGGCGGCACCGACAATGATGGCGCCAGAATCGCGGAAATCGGCGTTGCTGCGGTTGAGAATGAACTTGTTGTTGATGTCCTGGAAAGCGTCCAGATCGACGGAGCCGTTGGCCCCAGCTTCAACCACGATGATGCCCTGGGAGGTGGCGTACTGGATAGCGTCAAAGACTGCCTGCTCGACTTCAACGGGAACATAGCCGGAAGCGGTGGAGTAGGTGGTCTGCGCTTCCAGCAACAGAACGTCGCCGGAGCTCAGGGCCGAGACTGCGCTAAGAATTGCTTCGGCGGTGTTGTAGGTAGTGGCAGTGCGCCACTGCGAAACGACGCGGGCTGTGGTGTTGGGAGCGATACCGAGGTCCCCAATGGTGTTGTCCGCAGCTAGGATTTCACCGAGCACGGCAGTGCCATGGCCGGAATAGGCCTTATTCACGCCCGAGATGATGGTGATGCCAGCTGCGACGAGGTCTTCGTGGTTGAGGGTCCATCCCTGCTCCATATCGACAAAACCGATGCCACTGCCGTCAGCCTGTGACCACGCATAGCGAACGTCGATGCCGTTGGGGGCGGCGTCCTCATAGTGCTGATTGGCATTGCGGGGGTTGGCGGAGGGATTGAGCGGGGGCGGCGTAGGTCCGGCTTCGACGTAGGCGGTTTCGACATTGGACCAGGTCGCGACCGTCCTGGCGACTGCTTCGGGGTCGACGCCGGCGGGACATTCGATGGCGTAGTACGAGGTGAAGCTGGGCGGAAGCGGCGCCTGCCCGGTTTGGGGTGGCCGTCGCGCAAAGTCGCGCAACAGTCCCTCATCCAGGGTGGAGAAGTAGGGAACGAGAGTGATACCGGGGTGGGCGGCGGTTAACTCGTTCCACTCGCGGGTGGCCGAGGCTAGTTCGTCCGCTGCGGCGGCTGAGTAGGAGAGGCGCACGTCGGGACGAAATTTTACAACCACACGCCGTTTGTAATCCACGGGTACCCCCTCGGAGGGTGGTGCCTGACCAGAAATGACCGCCATTGGGGGCCTCCTTTCGGCGTTGGCGCATGAGGGAAAAACGACATGTAGAGCCGTCGCGCCGCCGACCGATGAGATAAAAGTGCGCCGCCTCATGCACCCTCAAATCGGGGGCCCAAATGTACCACATGATCAGGAGGCCGGCACTACGTTGTGGGTCGTCGAAAGGTCGAGATGGGTCATTCGCGACCGAAATGAAGCCAGCCGGACATCCAGCCTCGTCTGCTATAAGCTGAAGGCGGAAGCAAACCGATTGCCCAGCGCGCATCGCGGCCGCATGCTCAGCGGAGCAAATAGCGCCGCACTCTTGTTCGTTGTCGAGCGTCGTCGGCGGGGCGGGTGGGTGCTTTGGGATCACTCAATGACTTCGTCGGCACGGCCGAGTAGCGGCAGCGGGATCGTCAAGCCGAGCGTCTTGGCAGTCTTCATGTTGATGATCAGCTCGACCTTCACCGCCTGCTGCACTGGGAGATCGGCAGGCTTCTCGCCCTTGAGAATCCGGCCCGTGTAGATGCCGACAAGACGATACACATCGACAAGGTTGGCGCCGTAACTCATCAAGCCGCCGGCCGCAGCGGACTCGCGCCATGGATAGCTCGTAGGAATTGCATGCCGTGCCGACAGCTCGACGAGTTGTTTGCGGTGGCTGGTGAAGAATGGGTCGGGAGGGATGACGAGTGCACCGGCGTGCCGTTGGGCTGCCGCGAAGGCCGGTTCTAAATCGGCTTCGGTGGCAGCCGTTACAACCTGGAGCTGCCTCCCCACCGCGCGGGCGATCTCCTGCATTTCTCTTGTTCTGCCAATAGTATTTGAATTGTTCGGGTTGGCGAGAAAAGCGATCGTCGGGGCCGTCGGGACTAGCTCGCAAATCAGCTCTAGTTGTTTCATCAGGAGCGTGAAGGACAAGATGCTCACGCCGGTCACGTTGCCGCCTGGCCGATTGAGATCGGCGACGAGACCGAGTTTCACGGGATCGCTGCCGCTGAAGAAGACTATCGGAATTGTCGCAGTCGCCGCTTTAGCCGCGAGTGCCGAGGGGTCGGCGATCGCGACGATCACCACCACCTGTCGATTGATTAAATCGGCCACCAGCGCCGGCAGCCGATCGTACTGCCCTTCAGCCCAGTCATATTCGACGGCCACGTTGTGGCCTTCGACGTAGCCGGCATCTTGCAAGCCCTGACGGAACGCGGCCAGGTAAGGCGCAAGCCCGTCAGAGGATGCGCCGTGGAGGAAACCAATCACCGGCAGCGCCGGCTGCGCGTGCGCCATCAGCGGCCAAGCCGGCGCGCCGCCGAGAGCAGCTAGCAATTCCCGTCGTCGGATGTGGATTGCCATGTGACCCTCCCGTGGCGGTCACACCCAGCCAATGGAAAAGACGATATCACGCTTAGCGAAGAGGGATGAACAATGCTTGTGCGCTGCAAAAGTCCTTAGTCGCCGATGTCTCAGTTGGATCAGGCTCGGTCTTCCACCCCACAAGTGGGAACGTCCGGTTAGCTCTGCAAAACAGACATCAAAGCGCCGTCGTTGATCGACCGGTTCGTGCCAAGAGCGGACCTCCGGCCCATAGCCGCATTTACGAGTACACGCCGTCAGGGCACTGGATTTACTCGAACTTGATTGTGCCGGCCCGCGCCATCTGGTCGAATTGCAATATTTGCTGCCTCGACGCGCTCCATAACGCCTCGGGCGGGCCACCCGTCACGAAATAGGCGTTGTCGACCAGCGTGTTTCTAACCCGTTCTGTGAGCAGTGCATGGTTGACCGTTGCGTTGAGAATGTTGATCACGTTGTCCGGTGTTCCGGCTGGTGCCGCAAATCCCCATGAGACAAAAGCAACAAGATCGGGATAGCCTGCTTCCGCAGGCGGATGTCCAGTCCTCAAAGTGTCCCCTATCGTTTCGATCCTCTACCCTGATTTGTTGGATTTCCTTTTGTCACAAAGTTCCGGCTTTTCACTCCTCGAGCTATGGGCGAAAGTTGGTGACGGCATAAGGGATAAGGCGGCGTATCGTGGGGGTGCTTGACGCCTCCACTTCTCCACCGAAGGAGTGATACGCCGTGGACACTAACGTTTTCGAAGTCTCGCAGCCAGGGAAGTTTTGCTGATCCGCTAAGCGAGGTTTTGCGCAACGGCGCGCGAGCGCTGCTGGCGCATGCCGTCGAGGCGGAGGTTGCCGCCTTGCTCAGTTGCCACGCTGACAAGCTGACTGACGACGGCCGCCAGAGGCTGGTACGCCATGGACATCTGCCCGAGCGTGAGATCATGACCGGCATCGGT
>JAFAXD010000409.1 GCA_019241285.1 Xanthobacteraceae bacterium
AGTGTCGGCGCTGCTGGGACGCATCCCGTCTGCCGTGGGTTATCAGCCGACGCTTGCGACCGATATGGGCGCTTTGCAGGAGCGCATCACGACGACCCAGAAGGGCTCGGTCACGTCCGTGCAGGCGATCTACGTGCCGGCCGACGATCTCACCGATCCGGCGCCCGCGACCTCGTTCGCGCACCTTGATGCAACGACGGTGCTGTCGCGTTCGATCGCCGAGAAGGGCATCTATCCGGCGGTTGATCCGCTCGATTCGACCTCGCGCATGCTCGACCCGCGCATCGTCGGCGAAGAGCACTACGCCGTCGCCCGCCAGGTTCAGGCGATCCTGCAGCGCTACAAGGCGCTCCAGGACATCATCGCCATCCTGGGCATGGACGAGCTCTCGGAAGAGGACAAGCTCACTGTGGCGCGCGCCCGCAAGATCGAGCGCTTCCTCAGCCAGCCCTTCCACGTCGCCGAAGTGTTCACAGGTGCCAAGGGCGTGTTCGTCGACGTCGCCGACACGATCCGCGGCTTCCAGGGACTGTGCGAGGGCAAGTACGACTACCTACCCGAGGCCGCCTTCTACATGGTCGGAACCATCGAGGCAGCCGTTGAGAAGGGCAAGCGCCTGGCGGAAGCGGCCTGAGCGGAACCAACCCGATGGCCAGCTTCCATTTTGATCTTGTCGCCCCCGACAAGTTGTTGTTCTCAGGCGAGGTCGATCAGGTCGACCTCCCCGGCATCGAAGGCGACTTCGGAGTCCTCGCCGACCATGCCCCGATGGTTGTGCTGCTGCGTCCGGGCGTGATCTCGGTGATCGTCGGTGGTGCGGCGGAGCGTATCGTGATTTTCGGCGGCTTTGCCGAAATCTCCCCGCAAGGCCTCACCGTACTCGCCGATAACGCAAGCTCGGTGCAGGACCTCGATCCCGCTCTGCTGGCCCAGCGTGTCGCCGAGACGGAAGACAAGATCAAAAGGACCGAGCCCGGATCAGCGCACGACCGCGAGCTCGAGCGGCTCGATCACCTCAAGACGATCAGCACTCAATTGGAAACAGCCACCAGGCATTAAGCCTTGGCGAACTTGCTGAATTCATCGGCCACGCGTTGATAGACCGGACGCTTGAACGGAACCACCAGGTCGGGAAGGTTGGCGACCGGCTCCCAGCGCCATTCAACAAATTCAGGCTCGTGCCCGCCGGCAGGATTTGCGATGTCGATCTCGCTCTCGGGTCCGACGAAGCGGAAGGCGTACCACTTTTGCTTCTGCCCGCGATATCGGCCTTTCCAAGCCTGTCCGACGATCTCGCGCGGGATATCGTAGTAGAGCCAGTCGGCGATCTCACCGAGCTTCTCGACAGACCGGATGTTGGTCTCCTCGTAGAGTTCGCGCAGCGCGGCGGGATAAGGATCCTCTCCCTCGTCGATGCCGCCTTGCGGCATCTGCCAGACATGGGTCGCGTCAACGTGCTCGGGCCCGTCGACGCGCCGGCCGATCAGCACCAAACCGCTGCGGTTGAGCACCGCCATGCCGGCGCACGGCCGATAGGGAAGATCTTCAAACCGCGGCATGCAATCTACTCGCTTTCAGACAACACGTTGCCGGCGATCAGGTTCTCGCCAGTCGCTGCATCAAATACAAAAAAGAAACGGGGGCCAAAAGGCCCCCGCTTGCGTGATCTTCGCAGATCAGTTCGGGACCGCCGAGGCCTTCGCCGTATTGGGCGGGAAAGCCGCGTTGACCGAGGTCCCGCGCAGCAGCTTGTAGGCCTCCATCAGCGCCTTGTCCTTGTCGGCATCGGTTGGGACATAAGACTGCGAGCCACCCTGCTCCTCGCCCTCCGCCGCCTTCAGATGGCCGCGCAGCGACGACTCGCCCTTTGTCTCGCCGGATGCGCGCGCCGCCATCTCTTCAGGCACTTCTTGCAGCACTTCAATATCGGGCACGATCCCCTTGGCCTGAATCGACCGGCCCGACGGCGTGTAATAGCGCGCCGTCGTGAGCCGGAGCGCGCCGTTGCCGGGCCCGAGCGGGATGATGGTCTGCACCGATCCTTTGCCGAACGAGCGGGTGCCCAGGAGCGTTGCACGCTTGTGATCCTGCAGCGCGCCCGCCACGATCTCCGAGGCCGACGCTGAGCCGCCGTTGATGAGAACGATGACCGGCTTGCCGCGGACGAGATCGCCCGCATGAGCACTGAAGCGCTGCGTCTCTTCGGGATCACGGCCACGCGTCGATACGATTTCGCCGCGCTCAAGGAAGGCGTCCGAAACCGAGATGGCTTGATCAAGCAGACCGCCCGGATTGTTTCGCAGGTCGAGCACGAAGCCCTTCAGCTTGTCGGCAGGCACCTGTTCGGTGATCTCTTTGATCGCCTTCTTGAGCCCCTCAGTTGTTTGATCATTGAACTGAGTGATACGGATATAACCGATATCGTCTTCGATCTTCGAACGCACCGAGCGCACCCGGATAACGTCGCGGGTGATGGCAATGTCGAGCGGCTTGTCGAGGCCCTTGCGCATCACCTTCAGATTGATCTTGGTGTTGACCGGCCCGCGCATCTTGTCGACGGCTTGATTGAGCGTCAGCCCTTGGACCGGGTCATCATCGAGCGCCGTGATGATGTCGCCCGCCCGAATACCCGCTTTGGCGGCCGGTGTGTCGTCGATCGGCGCCACGACCTTCACTAAACCATCTTCCATCGTGACCTCGATCCCAAGCCCGCCGAACTCGCCGCGGGTCTGGATCTGCATGTCACGGAAATTCTTTGGATCGAGGTAGCTCGAATGCGGATCAAGGCCATTGAGCATGCCATTGACCGCACCTTCCACCAGTTTGGAGTCGTCAGGTTTCTCGACATAGTGCGAGCGCACTCGCTCGAATATGTCTCCAAACAGATTGAGTTGCCGATACGTATCGGAAGCGGCCGCGCGGGCGCTCACCCCGATCCACTGTGGCTGCTGGGTAACCAGAAACGTGAGCCCAGCTCCGACGGCCGCACCAAAGAGAATCAAAGACGTCTTGCGCACCATCTGGAAACCTTTTCCTTGTCCGTCCCCCACCCTGCGGATGGGAATACCGTTTGTTGACTGTTAGACCCCGAACCGGTGACCCCTGGGTGCAATCATTATCGGCAGACTTCCCCTGACGCACACCCCGCGGATCAGAACATGCCGTAACTCGCGATCACGGCATGATACCCGCGGCCGTCATTTGGGATCAAGACTTGGCCACAAGCATGGCGGCGCATCGTCCGCCATGCAACTGATTGGCCCAGCGCGTCCGGCTTCCTAGTTGGGGACCGACGCCGATTTTCCGCTGGGCGGGAATGCTGAGTTCACCATCGTACCACGCAGAAGATCGTAAGCTGCGTTGAGCGCCTTATCGTCCTTGGTTTCGGTCGGGACGTAAGATTGCGAGCCCGCCTGCTCTTCGCCCTCCGCCGCCTTGAGGTGGCCTTTCAGCGACGATTCCCCTTTGATCTCGCCAGAAATCTTCGCTTTCACGTCTTCGGGGACCTCTTGCAGCACTTCGATATCCGGCACGATGCCCTTGGCCTGGATCGAGCGGCCCGAGGGCGTGTAGTAGCGGGCCGTGGTCAACCGCAGCGCGCCGTTACCCGGTCCGAGCGGGATGATGGTCTGCACCGACCCCTTGCCGAATGAACGGCTACCCAACAGGGTGGCCCGTTTGTGATCTTGCAGCGCTCCAGCGACGATTTCGGAGGCCGAGGCCGAG
>JAFAXD010000420.1 GCA_019241285.1 Xanthobacteraceae bacterium
AGGTTTTGATCGAGACGGCGCCGGCCGTGTAGCTCGCCAAGGTGACGCGCACGCCGTACCAGACAAACAAGACGCAGCACAGGATGCCGACGATGTCGCCGATCCACTCGAAATACCAGGCGAGACGTGGTGGCATCGCCTGCAGGACAATATCGACGCGAATGTGCTGCCCTCGCCGCAGCAATCCGGGCGCGGCGAGAATCGTGGACAGGTAGAGGCCGTATTCGGAGAGCTCGTTGCTCGGCGGGATGCCGCCAGCGCCGACGTTGCGCATCAGCACATCACCGCCGATCAGCAATGTCATTCCCAGAAGCAGCGCGCAGGCGACCGCCAGCATGAGGTCGAGCAGGCGGCCGTAGAGATCGGAAAGCCGCTGCACCCGCAATCCTCCGAAGCGACCCAAAGCGTCCGTTTGCTACTGCGGCTTGGAGAGAAAGCCGCGCAGCTTCACTCCTTGCTCGGGGCTCTGGCGAATGACGCCGGCCCAGCCCGCTTCATAGGCCTGGTCGAGATAGCGCTTGGTGCCGGCGGCATCGAAGGTGATCGGCTCGATGCCCGCCTTGGCCTGACGCTCGGTATCTTCCGCATTCAGCTTGTTGAACTCGGGGATCGCTTCCGCCTCACCCTCCGCGCCGGCCTTCTGCAGGACGGCCTTCTGCTCCGCCGTCAGCTTGTCCCACGTGGACTTGTTGATCAGCACCGAGACTTCCGCGGTGTAGAAGCCGGGGTCGACCCGATACTTGGTCTTCTCCTGCCAGCCGAGATCGAAGATGCCGGTGATCGGCCAGCCATAGCCGTCGACCACGCCGCGCTCGAGCGCGGTGTAGACCTCGCCGGGCGCGGTCTGCACGACGGTTCCGCCCAGCGCCTGGAAGAAGTCCCGATACACCGGCGTGATACGCAACTTGAGGCCGGTCAGATCGGGGCTCGCGATCTTCTTGTTGAGATAGAGATGGAATGGGTTCTCACCGACGAAATTCGCCAGGTAGATCGCGTTGAGCTTCTGGCCATACAGGCTGGCAAAAGCGTCGAGGCCGCCATTGCGGCGCAGCTCGGCCATCGGCACCTGCCGCAGCTTCCAGGCATCCGCCTCCGGCATCAGATTGGTGTAGAAGGCGCCGGTGGCATTGGCCACGTCGATGACGCCGTTCTTGAGCGCGTTGCCGACCTCGAATGGCGGCATCGCCTTTGGACCGCCGATGTAATTGATGTGGATGACGCCCTTGCCGGCATCGTTCACCCGGTCGATGAAGCGCTCGAACCCGCGCGAATAGGTGGTCTTCTCGGCGAACGAGCTGACCGCCCGAAGGGTCACCTCCTCTGCCGCGGCGAGGTTGGTGAGGCCGAACAGTATCAGCGCGCTAAGCGCGGCAAGTTTGCGCATGACGGTCCCTGGTGGCGGCATGATGCCCGATATTTTAAGCTTAAAACAAGTAGCGGGTTTCGCCAAGGCAGTTATGCGTCCATCGAGAGGTTCCTGCCCTGTAAGGCGTGCGCTAGACTCAAGGGAACGTGCCGCTCCTTCCCAACCCCCGCCCCGACAGCATGGGCCGAAACTAACCCCGAGGACATTTATTCATGGTGACTTGGAATTCCGAAGCTGACGTGGTGGTGATCGGATCAGGCGCGACGGGCATTCCCGCCGCCACGGTGGCGCGGGAGGCGGGCGCATCGGTCATCCTGGTCGAGGCGCAACCGCGCCTCGGCGGCCATGCGATCGTCAGTGGCGGCAACGTGCCGCTCGGCGGCGGGACCAGCGCGCAGAAGAAGCACGGCATCCACGACACGCCCGACCTGGTGTTCCAGGATCTCACGGACTGGTCGGTGGTGCAGCCCAACGGATTTCCGGACTATCGCTACAACGACCGCGAGATCGTCCGCGCTTTCGCTGACAACAACGTTTCGACCTACGACTGGCTGGTCGCCCACGGCGTCACCTTTGCCGACAAGGCTCCCGACGAGCGCGGCGGCATTTCGGTCGGCAACTCCGTTCCGCGCGAGATGCATTGTGCGCCGCTCCACTGGCCGCTGGCGCATACCGGCAAGCCGGTCGACGAGGCGCAGCGCAAGACTTATTCGATCGGCGCCGGCTTCATGTATCCACTGATCGACGCGGCGCGGCAGGCCGGCGTCGATATCCGGCCCGAGCACCGAATGACGGCGCTGCATCGCGAGAACGGCACGTCAGGCCGCATCACCGGCATCGAGGTCGAGCATCGCGGCATGCGCCTCAATATCCAGGCCAGGAAGGCGGTGATCATCGGCACCGGGGGCTCGATCGGCAACGTCAACTTCCGCCGCATGTTCGACCCGCGCCTTACCGAAGAATATTGCGGGCTTGCCGGAATGCCGTGGTCCGATCAGGACGCGAGCGGCGAGATCGCCGCCATGGCGGTCGGCGCCGCGCTGTGGGGGCTTTTCAACCAGACCGGCGAATTTGGTTACGGCCTGACCAAGGCCGGGCATATCGGCTGCCAATATGGCTACCGGCATCTGGCCTGGGGGCCGGAGAGCGAAGTGTTCGCTCTTGCCCGCGCCAGCGGCCTCTGGGTGGCCGATTGGCAGAACGTCATCCTCGTGAACATGCTGGGCCGACGGTTTTATGCCGAGACCGGCGGGCAGTTCACGGCCAACAACTACAACAGCATCGCGACTTATGTTCCGGGCAGCTACCTCAACGCTAAGAACATCAAGTACGATCCGAACAACTTCATCAACGCCGCCATGGCCGGCATCGGCGACGGCCACAACGGCGGCGGACCGATCTGGGCGATTTTCGACGCCGAGGCCGTTGCGCGCGAGAAATGGGTGCCGAAGCCGCCGTTCGTCGATATGGCAGAAGGGTTCTTCTTCGTCGCCGAGAGCATCACCGAGCTCGCTGCCAAGATCCGGATGAAGTATCAGCGCCTGCCGATGCCGCCGGAACAGCTCGCCGCCACGGTCGCGCGCTACAACTCGTTCGTGGACGCCGGCGAAGACACGGATTTCGGCAAGCCACAGCCGCGCTACAAGATCGCCACACCGCCGTTCTACGCCGCCTGGGCAACGCCGGTGCTGCACGACACGCGCGCGGGCCTGCGCATCAACGCGCGCTGTCAGGTGATCGACATGCAAGGCGCGGTGATCCCGGGGCTTTATTGCGGCGGCGAATCCGCTGGAGGTTTCAGCCAGCACGGCCTCGCGCGCTGCGCGGTACAGGGATTGATCGCCGGCCGCAACGCGGCGGCGGAAGCGTCGTGATGCCTGATCGAGGCGAGGTTCAACAAATGACCGGTGCCAGTCGCGGGACCGTGCGACAAACACAATTACTCACGGCCACCGCCAGCTCAGCAAGACCTTCCACGACGCCGGAAGCGGCAGGATGTCCGCACTTGCTGACAGCGCGAGCATGCCGATAAAAGAGATTGCCGTCGCCCAGATCACGTCGGGCCCGAACACTTCATGGTCCGGATTGAGCCAGCGCGACAGGTGAATACGAAATACGTTGGCCAGCGCGACGATCGGTGCGGTCAGCGTGACGGGAGCAACGGCGACCGCCATGTAGGCAAAGATCTGCGAGACATAGACCAGAATGCCGGAGCTCACGAACCATTTCGCCGCTTTCCGATCGACCACACGCACTTGGCGCCAGTGGTCGGGCCACAGCAACAGCATCGCGATCGCCGCGGTCGCGGCGGCGGAAGCGACCACTCCCCCGGCGAGGCTTGCAGCCAAGCCTTGATCGCGCACCGCATACCGGACCAGGACCGGGCTTGCGCCATAGCAGAGAGAGGCGAGAAACCCGAAGGCATAGCCCTCCGCGAGGCGCGGGCTGAAGGTCGGCCGTTCGTCGGCCGCCGCGTACCGCGAGCGATTGCGCGACACCAGCGCGGGGCCAACAAGGATCAGAATGATCCCGAGAACCTTGAGCGGTGTGAGGTACTCGCCGAGAAACGCAATCGCGAGCACCAGCGAGACGATCAGGCTGAACTGCAACACCGGGCCGGCCAGATTAGCGCCGACCGCTGCAAGCGACCGGTAATTGCAGTAGCGGCCGATGATGAAATGATTGATCCCGACGACTACGAAGACGACGATGGCCCGGATCGGCAGCTCCCAAAGCCGCGCGGGTTGTCCGCTCAGCAGCAGGGCGGCGAGGAAGATCGGCAAACCGATCGGAATCGAGAGCGTCGTGGCCTGGACGGCCGTGCCGGTCACCACGCCGCGCCGGACCGCCGCATTGGTCCACGCGAACGTGATGGCCGCGATCAGGGCGAACACCCCTCCGAGCACTGCGTCCTCCCGGCCCTCTTACGTACGCCAGCCCTTGACGGGCCTCGCTGTGCGAGTACCTGCTTAGCACACGGCGCGCGCAACAGCCGGTACTCGGGGAGAGGATGAATGGGCCAACTCGTCGACGGCTCGCTCAGGCTTTTGTTCGAAACGTTGGACAGCCTCGAGCTAGGGCTCGGACAACAACGCTATTAAATTCACAAGTTCAGCACCTCGGCTCCCACTTTCGTTCGCGCAATGTCTGCGACATGTTGATGATGCGTGAAGACGATCGGTTGAACGCGCTGGCCAATCGCGGCTAACGCCGTCAAGCCATGCGCCGTTCGCTCTTCGTCGAAGGTCGCGAACAGGTCGTCGCCGATGAACGGCGGCGGCTCGGCGCGCCTTGCATAGTCCTCCAGATAAGCCAGCCGGAGCGCAAGATAGAGTTGGTCGCGCGCGCCGGTGCTCATGCCCGCAAGAGGAACCGTTTGTCCGCTGGAACGACGACCGACAAGGATCGCGCTGTCGTGGTCGTCGTATTGTTGGCTGAGCCCTTCGAAACTGCCGCCCGTTAACGTGGCAAATAACGCGCCCGCCCGGCCCATCAGCGGGTCGTTCTGGTTCGCCCGGCGGCGGTCGATCAGGGTATTTAAAAGCAGCGCGCCGAATTTCAGCACCACCCATTCGCGCGAGGTCTCGACCAATTCCGCCTCGGCGCTGGCGCGCTGCTGGGCGGCGAGTTCGGCCCCCAAACCCTGTTCAGCGGCAGCGCGCTCTCTGACGGCCTGTTCATGCGCCGCAAATACTTCCTGCCCTTCGCGTTCCAGTGCCTGCTCCTCTTCGAGCAGAATCTGAATGCGCGATTGCACCTCGTCGACGTTGAAACTGGCAAGCTCGGCGCGCAGGTGAGCTTCATCATGCCCATCGCCCTGGAGGATCAGGTGCTTGCGGTGCTCGCCCAGCAACTCCAACAGCCTGTTTCGCACCCGCAATTGATCGAGCAATTCGGTGGGGTCGCAGCCTTCAGGTAGTTCGGCCGACAGCGCTCCCAGCCGAGCCTCCGCTTCCTGGAGCGCGAGATCGCTATCTCGGCGGGCACGCGTTGCCTCGACGAGCCGCCTCTGGGTCTCGGTCTTGCGACTTTCAGCGGCCCGAGCAGCCGTGACACGATCATTCAGTATTTTGACTGCTGCATCCGCCGGCATGGTCCCGAGATCCGGTGCGATCGTTGCCACGAGGTCTCTGACCGAGCGTTCGAAGGCATCGACTTCCCGCTGCATACCTGCAACGCGGCGTGCACGATTATCGCGTTCGCGGATCGCTTTCGGAACTTCATTCCAAACAGCCAGCGCCGCTCTGGCCTCGTCAATGGTCGCGCCGGACGGTAGACCAATGGCTGTGACTGCCGCGCTCCAACTTTGCGACCATTGCTGCACGCCAAGCTCGGCCTCTTGGCAAGCCTTGCTGAATTCGTCGATCCGATGTTGCGTATCGCGAATTCGGGTCTCGAGATCGCGGCTATTGTCCCAGGCCTCGGTCAGAGCCTTCAACCGCGTTTCAATTCCGTCGCAAATCGCCGCGATGTCTGACCGATCGGCATCGCCCAATCCGACCGCCGCAGCAAGCACACGAACCTCTGGCTCGATCACACGCATCACGGTCTCGAGCTCGGCGAGTCTTTCCCGCTGCTCGATGAGCTTTTCGCGACGTTCAAGGAGTCCTTGCAAAATGATGCGCCAGTGCGCCATTTCCGTGGGGGGCAGCGGTGCAATGCCTGCGCTCTGCCAGGCAGCCGCCCAGGTTTCCAAAATCTCTCGTCGACTCGCGTCAAGAGAGCTGATCCGCGCTCTCGCGTCAGCCTCCTTGGCGCGCTCCTCCTCTAATCGCAAGCCTTGGACCGCAAACGCGGCGACGCGATCCGCCTCGCTGATGGCTTGATCCGCAATCAGATCTGCCTCTAAGCTACGACGTTCAAATCGGGTCACCAGGTCAGCCCGTTGCTCCGTCGCCAGAGACTCCAAGGAGCCGAACAACGCGCCTCGCACCTCGTTCCAAGTTGAGTCGCGCTCTTGTCGTTTTGCGGCAATCACATCCGGCGAGGCAACAGGGCGAACTGCTGTAAGGTCTCGCAGTCTCGCTTGCGCGTCACTGACGGCTACTGTCGCTGCTGCAAGCCGGTCGCGTTCGTGCGCAACCTCTCTTTCGAGGCGGGCGAACTCGTTGTCATATCGAGCTAATGTTTCAGCACTCGGTATAGACACCCGCGCGAGCGCATCAAGGTCGCCGACCGTCGGATAGAGGCGCGCCGCCCCCTCGCGCAGGTTGACCTCTTCGGCGCGAACCAGGTGTTTCGTTTCAGCGAGCTTGTCCAGGTTCCGCAGCGATGGAGCAAGCCGCGACCATTGCATACGGAATGGCTGCGGATCTACGCTTCCGCCGTTCGCTGAACGCTGCTGCTCGAGCCTACTCAGCGCCGTTTGCTCCGTGCGCAGCGCCGCCCGGCTTCGCTCCACCGCGTCGGCCAGGCGGCGACCTTCGGAGATCATTTTGTCCACCAGGGCCTGCGCCGCCGCAGTCGGCTGCGCAGCTTCAACGGCGGCCTCATCCGGCAAGCCGAGCTTGACGGCCGATTCAACCAACAATCTGCGATATTCGTCCGCCTCGGCTTGGATGCGAGGTAGGTCACGGCGACCGTTCGCAAACGCTCCCATGTCGCTCATCGTCCGCAACACGTCTCCCGCGCGCGCGAGTACCTGTTCGTCAACGAGAACCTCGGCGTCGTTGCGGATAGCCTTTAGCTCATCATCTTCAGCTCGCCGTTTTGCTTCAATTCCCGTCCGGACAGCTTCCAACGCGTTCGCAAGTCCTTCACAGAAATCGGCAGGCAGCTCGGGCAACGGGCCTAAGCCATCCAACCTCTTCAGGTCGTCATCGATGAGCTGTATCAGCGGGGCAATACGTTTGTTCCTCGACAGCCGCGCGCGCTGCGCTGCTTTGATCCCACGCAGCTCCCTGATCTCCTCGAGCCGTCGAGAGAGCTTCTCGATCTTCTCATTGAGGTCTTTCCAGTACGCGGCCTTGAGCTCCCTCTCGCGGATGGCTTTGCGTGCCTCTTCAAAGCGGCGCAGCGCGATGTAAAACTTGCGATCCTTCGACGCTCGGGCCGCAAAGATGGATGTTGCCTCATTCTCCAAATGGCGACGCAATTCGCTCAGGCCCCGCAGCCCAGAAGCAGCAGCAAACAGACTGGCGCCGATCTCGCCCTCGCTCTTTAACATATCCTCCGCGCCACGCCGCAACGCATCCGCATCGAGCCCGAAAGCGTTGCAGAAGACCTCGCGCGTCATCGTACCTAGAAAAGGAGCAAGCGAATCCTCGCCGATCGCCTCATCCTGCACGCCGACGAGCGTATCCTTGTTGCCCTTCCGTCGCCTGAAGGTGAGAGACCTGCCGTCCTTGGCAACCACGGTTCCGCCGATACGCAGCTCGCGCGCATCGTGTACAAAATCGAATCGTGTCTGTCGTTCAATTCCAAAGAACAAGTCGGTAATGGCCGCGAGAGCGCTGCTCTTTCCCGCCTCATTCTGCCCGAATACGACGTGCAGGTTCGCATCCGGCGAGAACGAGATAGTCCGGCCGGTAAAGGGGCCATACCTCTCAAGTTCCAGGGTCAGCAATCTCATGAGCTAGCGATCGCTCATACGACCGAGAACTAATACGCGTGCATCATTCAGGAGTATGTCGAGGTTGTCTCCGAGCGCGGCATCCTCGGCATAAACACCACGTGGAATTTTCTCGGCAATCTCCGCGATGATCGACTCTGCGGCGGCGCGAAGATCCGGATCCGACTGCAGCGTTGCGAGAGCGCTGTCGAGATCGAGTCCCGCCACGGCTTCAGTCGCAAGGCCCGCGTTATTCTTGTTCTTCGATATCTCGAAATGGACGCCTTCGAGCCAGGCGTCCTCTGCGCACCGGTGCGCCGCGGCCTGAATTTCGTCCGAAACCCGCTGGTGGTCTCCTTGGACCGCTCGATACAGGCCATCGGCGTTCAGAAGAGTGACGCGTAATGCCAACAGGCGATCTGCGGCTTCTACGGACACTGGGCGAATTTGCTCTTCGATTGTGCGCAGTGCGACGGCTTCATCGCAGACTCCCGCAAGATCGACTCTCAATGTGGCCCAGCGCGCGCGATCAACAATGAGACGCCGTACGCCAACCACCTCGGTATCTTCAACATCGACAAGCACAGCTCCCTTCGGACCACATTCTCGAATGCTTCGTCCCTGAATGTTGCCCGGAAACACGATCCAGGGGTCCCATGCCAGCTCTTCATACTCATGTACGTGACCAAGCGCCCAATATTGATAGCCGAGGCTTTTGAGCTGGGGCACAGTGCAAGGAGCGTACGGTGCATGTCCGGGCCGGCCGTCGCACGACGTATGCAGAACCCCGACATTAAACCAACCGGAAATTGGATTCGGGTAATCGAGCACATAGTTATCGGTCACAGCCCGCTCCGGAAAACTGCGACCATGCAGCGCGACTTTGAGTTCTTCAATTCGAACAGTCTCTGCCGTCCGCGTCGGAAACTGATATACATTGTCGGGCAATGATATCGTTTTCGTGATGACGCTCTCAGCGTCGTGATTGCCTTTGAGTATGAACACCCGTATCCCGGCGCGTTCCAGGCGCGCTATTTCCCGGTTGAAGAACAGGCCGATGGAGGTGTCCTTCCAATCTCCGTCGTATATGTCTCCGGCAATAACGACGAACGCGACGTTGGCCTCGATTGCACGCGTGACCAAATCCGAAAACGCGTCGCGGCTGGCCTTCGCAAAGCGCTGAGCAACGTCCTCATCTCGCAAGGTCAGCCCAACGAAGGGGCTCCCGAGATGGAGGTCAGCGGTATGAAGAAACGTAAACTTCATCGAGTTGATTGCTACCGGCATTTCATGTGAATAGGAAATTTATCAGACGAGAGGCAATGAACGCCAGCAATTCGGTCGTCTTCTTGTTGACAAGTTCAAAAGCAAAACGCGCTTTGAGACGCGTCCGCTCGACCGGCCGGGTGCGGTCTCGCGTGGGCAAAGGCTATTTGACATGTGAATCTGAAAATTGCGAACCGCAGGGCGGCGTCAATCTATGCGCGCTAGCGTCACGTATGCGCCGGTAGCCAGGCGCAGGGCAATTCGGGAGGGGTTGTTCAGCACTGGATGTACCTGAACTACAGCGTGGCTCCCAGTCCTGAGGGTCATGTATGCAAGCGTTGGCCTTGCCCCATCGGGCGGCGCGAATCCCCTCTTGAACGAAACATCATGTATGCAATCTATGGCTCCGGGAACCGAAAAAATTTCGTATATTCAAAAGCTTCATCATAGATGACAAGAATGCTTGCTGTTCGATCAGCTCACGGCTTTTTGGATGTAATCGGGCGCTGAAATGGGCGCGCTACTCGGGATCTGGTGGCTGCTGGTGTCATGTATGCCATCTATGGCGCAGATAGCAGGAAAATTGCATTTTATTTCAGTCACCTGGCCATACATGACAGTAATACGCCGTCGGTTGGCGGCCGTAAAAGTCGGGGCGATTACATTCAACGTGTCATCAATGGAATCTATGCGCGACAGTGCGGCTGATATTTTTGCGTAATCAATGGGGTAGCCATAGATGACAGGAATTGGTTTCAGACGCCGAAAGGCGACTTCTAAAGCTTGAGCCCATCTAGCAGCCGGCGCGTTCGCGTCCGCGAGGGGATCGCCAGGAACGCGGCGAGGTCGGCGGGGCTATCGATGTCGAGGCCGATTCCCGGCAATTCGATGATGCGAGGCTCGATCCCCCGCTGTCGTGCCGTCGCAAGATGCGGCGCGAAGCTGTGATTGCCGAAGCTCAGGGGCACGTACCCGGGCGGCGCGCACAGGATGGCGTTCGAGCCCTGCCGGTCGTGCGCGGGGACGATCACGAACTCCGGGTCGCGCCGCGCCGCCGCGACGACCGCGTCGATTTCCACAGCCGTGATCAGCGGAATGTCGATCGGAAGCGTCAGGATCGCGCGCCGGCCTTCCGCGGCCAGCACCTCGACCGCATACCGCATGGCGTGAGTCTGCCCCTCTTCGCCGCCTTCCGACAGAAGCCGAGCGCCGTAGCGTTGGGCAATCTGGGTCGCGATTGGATCAGCGGTGACAACTACAAGTCCGGCGAGCGAGGACGCCGCCGCGATGGCGGACAGCACATCTTCCAACATCGCGTGCGCCAGGAGCGTGCGCGTGTCCTGGTCCATCACCGTGGCGAGCCGCTGCTTTGCCCTGCGCGTGTCCTTCACCGGGACGACGGCCCAGATTTCCTTCCGATAGGCCGGCGCCTCGCTCATGATGCAGACAATTCGTCTGCGAGGTCGAGAACCGCCCTGGCCAAGTGCTTCCGGTCGTCCAGGGTTTGCATCAGCGTCTTCGTCGCGCGGATTTCGACCCCGGGCAGGCTAAGGCCGACTGCATCACGATCGTCAACAACATATCCGTCAACGAAATCCGCATAGCGCTCGCCGACCGTCGCGGCTGTCACGGAGAGGCCAAGCTCTCGCATCATTTTGGCGGTCGGCCCCTTGACCGCCTGCCCACCGATGATCGGCGAGACCGCGATCACCGGCGCCGCGGAGGTCCGCAACGCGTCCCGGACGCCGCGCAGCGACAGGATGGGATCGATGCTGATGAAAGGGTTTGAGGGGCAGATGACGATTGCGCGCAGTGCCGGGTCCGCGAGCGCTGCCAGGAAGCCGCGGGACGGCGTGGCGGACTCCACGCCCGCGAACGAAAAGTCTTCAACCACCGGCGCACACTGGTAGCGGACGAAATAGTCCTGAAAGTCGAGCCATCCTTGACCCGTCTTTACGCGTGTGCGGACGACGACGTCGCTCATCGGCAGCACGCGGCAGCGCACGCCAAGCCGGCGGCAAAAGTCCGCCGTGATGTCGGAGAGAGTGTCGCCGGCGGTGAGCCGGCGCGTTCGTTCCATATTGGTCGCAAGATCGGTATCGCCCAGCCTGAACCAGGTCTCACCGCCGAGCTGCTCCAGCGCTTCCATGAAGCGCCATGTCTCATCGCGCCGGCCCCATCCGGTGACCGGATTGTTGATGCCGGCGAGCGTGTACATCACGGTGTCGATATCAGGAGAAATCGACAGGCCAAGATGTTGGAAGTCGTCGCCGGTATTGGCAACGACGACGAGATTGGCCGGGTCAAGCACGAGGCTTAAGCCCAGCGCCAGCTTGGCGCCGCCGATCCCGCCCGACAACGCGAGGACTGTGCGCCTGCCTCTACTCATCGGAACAGGTCTTCCTGCTCGGGCCGCACCAGCGACTGCGCCGGAGCATCCTCACGCGGCAGCGCGAGCCCGCGGATCAGCACGACCGGCCGGCCCTCATCGGCTTGTCCCATCATCAGTGACGCCGTTGCGGCAATCTCATCCGCGAGCCCGACAATACTGCTGCGCAGCTGCCGTCCAAACATGTCCGGCTGTCCGCGCAGATCAAGCAGAGACGGCAAACCGGCCGCGCCCAGCGCAATGCCGACGGTGCCGCGCCGCCAGGCTCGCCCGACGCTGTCGTTTATCACCACCGCGATGTCGCAGCCGTAGCGCGCGGTGAGTGCATCACGCAGCGCGCGCGCCGAGGCATCGGGGTCGCGCGGCAGCAGCAAAACGCGATGTGACGCATCAGTGCCAACATTGGATTGATCGACGCCGGCGTTCGCCAG
>JAFAXD010000161.1 GCA_019241285.1 Xanthobacteraceae bacterium
GGTTGCGCGGCGATTGGTCGAAGCAAAGCGGCCGGGCGCCATCATCAATGTGTCCTCGCAAATGGGCCATGTCGGCGCGGCGCGACGCACCGTCTATTGCGCCACCAAGCACGCCATGGAGGGTTTCACCAAGGCGATGGCGATCGACCTCGCGCCGCACGGCATTCGCGTCAATTCATTGGCGCCGACCTTTATCGAGACGCCGCTGACGCGGCCGTTCTTCCAGAACGACGCCTTTCGTGCGGAGGTGCTGTCAAAGATCAAGCTCGGCCGGCTCGGCCAATTGCAGGATCTCACCGGCGCAATCGTGTTCCTCGCCTCCGATGCGTCAGCCCTGATGACCGGCACATCGTTGGTCATCGACGGCGGATGGACGGCGGAGTAAGTCGGGCGTGTCCCGGGCGGGCGCAGGACGAGGCGGACCGTCGCCGTCTCGCCAGTCACCGCCTTGAGTCCTCATCCCTGCCGATCGATTTTGCTACATCGCGCATGCAGACAACGAATTGTTCAACTGTTCCGCTCAGCGTGCGGTTCTTGAGTGTTATCATTGCCACCGGCAGTGGGCGCATCGGCAGTTCGATCGGCAGCATTCGCAATCCAGCAATATCCTTATTGATCTTGAGAAACGATCTTGGCACCAAAGCAATGAAGGGGTGGTGCACGCTCAAGAAGTTGCGCAGGTGTCCGGACATTGTCCTCACCACAACCCGGGGCGGCGGTAAACCACGGATGCTGAAGGCTTCAAACAGCGCTTTCTCTGCCGACGCTCCGGAGAAGGGAGTGATCCAATCCGCGTCTCGGAGATCGTCAAATTGGACTTTTCGGCGCCGCGCCCAGGGACCCCGTGCGCTCGCGGCAAGACACATTCGTTCTTCAAACAGAAACTCAATGTTCAAATCGTCGGCCATGCCGGCCTCGAGCGGTGCCGACAAGATCGAAAGCACCAAGTCAGCCTTTCGTTCGCGGAGTTCAGAGAATTCTCTAGTAAAAGCGTTCGATTGAATGACCTCGATTGCAACACGCGGGTATCGTCGGAAGAAGCGATCGATTGCCGGCGAAAGGATGCCGCCTGCCAACATGTCGGAACACGCTATCCTGACTTGGCCCGCAGCGGGATCAATCAGAAACTCGATCTCCTTAACGCCGGATCTCAATTCGTCAAAAGCGACGCGTGCCCGCCGCATGATCGCGTCGGCGTAGATCGTCGGCTGAACACCGCGCCGGGTGCGGTCCAGCAGCCGCACGTCGAGCGCATGCTCAAGCGTGGCTATCGCCTGCGAAACGGCGGACTGGGACATGTTCAGATGAGCGCCCGCCCCGGTCATGCTGCCATGCTGAACCACGGCGAACAGAATGTGCAGGTCGCGTAAGCGAAGGCGACGACCAATTCGACTGCCCCAATCGACCGCCCTTGGCATTAGTAATTCCTAATATGATCAGCGCAAAACAGAGCTTCCTCTTTTAGCCGATGGGGTCAACGTTTTCATCGTGGTCACGACAAGCGCGGTGGGTTTCGAGAGAGGTAAAATCATGCAGAGGCCAATTCGCTGGATCAGTCTCCTGCTTGTCGGCGTTCTGGGCGGCCTCGCCCAGACACCGCTGGCATGTGCCGAAGCTTGGCCACAACGACCGGTCCGTATCATGGCGCCATTTGGCCCGGGAAGCGCTGGGGATGTCGTCGCGCGCTTGTTTGCGGAAGCGCTGACCAAGCGATGGAAGCAGCCGGTATTTGTAGAAGATCGCCCGGGCGCCGACGGGATAATCGCGGTCAGCGCGTTCGTTCACGCGCACGATGACCACGCGCTGCTGTTTTCATTTCCCGGCCCGGTGACAGTGCTTCCGGTGACAAAAACGAACCTGCCCTACGATGCGACCCGTGATCTTGTACCCATTGCTTCGGGTGCAGACGTTTTTGCCGGTGTTGCAACGACGAGGTCTCTGAACGTGCTTTCGCTCAACGAGCTTGTGGCGATGGCGCGCTCGCGACCTGGAGCGTTGACCTACTACGGGTCGATGGGTGCCCTTGAGATCGTATTTGCTGGTTTCGTGAAAGAGGCCGGTCTCGAAATGACTTCTGTTTCATATCGCGATTCAATGGTGGCGATCGAAGACCTCGTCCAGGGGAGAATCCACGTGGCGATGGGTCCGCTTACCAACGTGCTGGCGCAGGCACAGGCGGAAAAAGTGCGGCTGCTCGCCATCACCAACAAAAACAGGTCACCCCTTGTGCCCGATGTTCCGACGGCGATCGAGGCCGCTCATCCAGAACTTTGCATTGATACGTTTTTGGGCTTCTTCGGTGGACGGGACACCGCTCCAGCGGTGCGCGATCGTATTGCGACTGACGTGGAGTCGGTCGCGGCGCAGCCCGCCGTTGCCGCTCGGGTCGCCTCCTTCGGCCTCATGGCGCATAGCGTCACCGCAGACGAATTCGCAGCGGCGCTTGAAGAGCAGCGCCATCAGATCGCCGCTGTAGTGCAGGCAATCGGGCTCAGGTCGGGCCAATGATCGCGTTGGAAACACAAGTGCTGATCGTCGGGGCCGGACCCGTCGGCCTGACGCTCGGCATCGACCTCGCGTGGCGCGGTATCAACGTGGTCATCGCCGAACTCCGCCCCGCGGGCGAGCCGCCGCGTGTGCGCAGCAATCACGTCTCGGCGCGATCGATGGAAATCTTCCGCCGCCTCGGCCTGGCACAGACAATACGTAAAGCCGGACTTCCAGACCAATACCCGCATGACGTTTCGTTCTGCACGACGATGACGGGAATCGAATTGGCCCGAATTTCGATCCCGTCCCGCGCGGACCGGTATAGTGCAACACTAGGACCAGATACCGGGTGGCCGACGCCCGAGCCCCCTCACCGGATCAATCAGCTTTATCTCGAACCGGTGCTGTCGGCGCACGCTGCGGCACAACCTGGAATCCGCCTGCTTCACAACAGGCGCGTGGAAGATTTTGTACAGAATGAGTCTGGGGTCACCGCCAGATTGTCCGACGTCCATTCCGGAGAATCCCTATTTGTCTCCAGTGCCTATTTGGTTGGATGCGACGGCGGCAGGTCGACGATACGCAAACAGATTGGCGCGAAGCTGGTG
>JAFAXD010000180.1 GCA_019241285.1 Xanthobacteraceae bacterium
ACTGCAAATTCATCCCCGCCGAGGCGGCCAATCACGTCTGCACGGCGCAGCTCCGCGCGCGCGATGGTGACCAGGTCCTGCAGTGTCTTGTCGCCGGCGCCATGACCGTGGCGATCGTTGATCGGTTTCAGATTATCGATATCGAGAACGGCAACGCATAGGGGCATTGCCGTCGTTCGAGCCTGCTTGATCGCAAGATCCAGCGCTTCGGTAAAACTCTCCCGCCGCAGCGCACCGGTCAGCCCGTCACGTGCGAGTTCGACGAGGCGACGGCGATAGCCGTGGAGCCAACGAAAGGCCAGAGCAGCACTCACCAGGGAAACCAGGACCGCCAGCCCCAATAGCCATGGATATTCCCCCACGATCAAAGGCGAAGGAAGCGGAGTGACGGGCACGGTCATAATTTCAACGCCCATCGCGCTCTCGAGGTGAACCGGCCGCAGCGCCAGTACCGCGTTCAATTGCCCGATTGGTTCGATCTCACCGTGGGCGCCGCGACTGTCACAAAAGTGGCGGATGGTGTCGTGAGCGGATACGAGGTCGAACTCGGGATGGAATTCGTGGATTTTGCCGGATAAGAACTGCACGCAGGCTTCGCCAGGCGCCAGACGATCATCCGCGATAATCACATCCGAGGTCCCCTCGAGGAATGGATGACTGACCTTCCCGTTCGAAGCATTGACCCCTTCCTCAAACATTCCAGCGAAATCGGCCAGCGCGCCGCGCTCCTCGCCGCGGTGGACCAAGGCAATGAAATAGATGATTATCAGTCCGAGCAGCAGCGAAACAGCGAGTACGGCTAGGCTACCGAGGATTTCCAGGCGCGACATGCGGGTTTGTTCGATGCATGAGCGGAACGTTAAATCAAACAAACACTATTCTGTACTCAGAATCACAAACGCGCAACGTGGAGTACAACAAGGAAAGACCTCACCACCTGGTATGTGAGGTCCCCTGCTGCCGAACCTCTATGGATTATTCCATAGAGTTTATAACTCTTTCAAAAGGCCTGCCCGAGCACAAGTGCGGAGTCGCAACACTCGGATGCAAAATCCCTCGCGGGCATGAGCTCTCGTCTCCTCGGCACATCCGAGCAGCATCATCCATGAGGGTTGCCAATCTTGGCCGCCGACCGCCGATTGTGAGGGCTCGTTAATGGAAACGAACAGACTGGCTGTGGCCAATTTACAACATCGAAAAGCGACTGTGAGTTAAGCTTAATGCCGCCCTGTTTGAGCCTCAAAACTCTTGCACGTTAACTACGGGCGACATTCGACACGTCGGAAGGGCGAAAACCTAAGCAGCCCCGGTCGGAGGACCATCTAGGCGGGAGGGGCTGCGTTAAATGATCAGGATCGTTGACGTATTACGCGACCGCAGTTGTCGACGCTGCGACGCAGGAACGGCCCCGGCTGATGATCCTCCTGGAGACCCCGGCAGGGCTTCGGAAGATGTGTCATTCCGGCCGGGGCCACCTATCATTTGAACCCGACGATTCTGATCCTAATAATATCAGCAGAATACGCCGCATCTTTGGGAATCGATTGTGCTTTTGCTAAGGTGGAACGTGTTGCACCTCCTGGCCCTGAGCCGAGGTGGCGAGACTTTGCACACAGCCGTTGTGCGCGCTAGTGCAAGTTGGCAACACGAACTACAAATATCGTGGACATTTGTTGGTACGATGGCTTTCACAAGGCGCAAATCGATATCCGCGCTTCGCCGTTGGCGATCGGCAGTTCCCCCCGCGAGCCGCAATGGCGTTCGCCTGCGCCGACGAGTTGTCGCCAGCGACCGATTTGAGCGAGTCGTTGGTCGCATTAAACGGACGCTCCGGCGCCTCGCCCGTCTCGCTATGGTCGCATCCACCATCGCGCCTGTCTACGCACAAGGCCCGGACGCCGCAAACCATGTCGGGCCATTCCTGCGTTATCTCAACGCGCCGACCGCAAGCGACGACCTGCGCGAGCCCCCTCACCTGACACTCTCGTTCGGCGGCCGCCACCGGACCGCGGTGATGGATACCGGCTCGACCGGCG
>JAFAXD010000194.1 GCA_019241285.1 Xanthobacteraceae bacterium
TCCGCTCCCGCGACCTAATCGAAGATCGCCACGCAGTCGATCTCGACATCGATGCCGGCGCGGTGCAGCACTCCGCCAAAGCAGGTGCGTGTCACCTTCTCGCCGGCGAAGTAGTCGCGGAAGGTTTCATTGAAGCGCGGAAAATCGGCGACGTCGCGCAGGATGACGCGCATGTTGACGATATTCTTCGCGCTCGCGCCAGCGGCCTCGAGGATGATCATCAGATTGTCCAGTGTCCGGCGCGTCTGCACGACGATATCGCCCGCAACGACGGCGCCGGTCGCGGGATCGAGCGACCCCTGGCCCGACACGAACAGCATATTACCGAAGCGGATGGCTTGCGCGAGCGGGGAGACGGCCTGTCCCGGCGTGAATCCGGTGGTGGGCGCTTGCGACGACGTAATGATCTCTTTGGGCATGGAGCAACCTTTGTAACCATGTGAGCGAACATCCTTTTAGCAACGATTCCCGGACCGTCACCGCCACCTTGTTCAACGTTCGAAACCAGCCTAAACACGACTGCGTGGTCCCGTAGCTCAGCTGGACAGAGCAGCGGTTTCCTAAACCGAAGGTCGCAAGTTCGAGTCTTGCCGGGACCGCCAGAAAATCGGCGACTTGCAACCGCCGCAGCGGCCTATCTCAGTCGGCGGTTTCATCAGTTTGGCAAGATTGCTTTATCGGCTCAAAGAAGAAAATTGACTGACGATCGTGTCGAGCCTCTCGCGCGTGGATGAGCCAAGCAGAAGGAGAGGGCCGAGATCAACAAGTCCCAGCCGGCGACCGAGAGCGGCTGAAGCGACCCGCTGACATCAGGGTTCGGCTTCCCGGCCAACCTCGGGGTTCATGGCCCGCGTACCCCGAGACCGCCCGACCGTAGCCACATGCCACACGGATGGGGCGACTGTGCCCTTGAAGTAACACCGGCGTAAAAACCTGGCCACTTCAGCAACAATACATTAACGACACTGCCGATTTCGGCTAAAGGTAGTATTCGACTGGCAGACACATGCACGTGTCGCACGCACGGATTCGCACGCGTTCGTGTCCGGGCTGCACTTGGCGCATGCGTCGGCAACCGATCGGCTTTTGGTAACCGAGTTCAGCCGGCTCGGTCCCAAATCCTCACGCGTCGCGGAACCCACATCCCATGCGAGCCCCCACCATGGTCCAGATTTTAAAGACAGCGCTAGCCGCGTTTGTGTCGACGAGTCTGGTTGCCGCCGCCGCCCAGGCACAAACGGCAACTGCAGACGATACCGCCAAGTTCCTGGCCGGCCTTCGCCCCGCGGCGGACTCGCCCCTGGCCCCGCTGACGCAGGACCGGAGCTGGCAGGCGCACGCCGAGCGGTTCAACAGCGCCTTCGCGCGCGTCGAAAGCCATCAGCTGCAACCGATCCGTGCCTGGTCGCGTGCCAAGCTGACCTCGCCGAGCCCGGTGTTGTTCTATTTCTTCAGCGGCCCTGATTTCCTGTATGCCAATTCGTTTTTCCCGAATGCCACGACCATCGTGATGGCGGGGCTGGAGCCGCCCGGTCCTGTCCCCGATGTGGCGGGCATGCCGCGCGGCGCAGTGAGTTCATCGCTGGGTAATCTCTCGAGCTCGCTGAGCTCGATCATGAACTTCAGCTTCTTCCAGACCAAGGATATGCGCCGGCAATTCCAGGCGACACGCCTCAGCGGCACCTTGCCAGTGCTCTATGTGTTTATGGCGCGTTCGGGCAAGACGCTGCGCGACGTCTCCCGCATCCGCCTCAACGAGGATGGCACGGTCGAGCCAGCCGATGCGCCCGGCGGTTCGCCGCACGCTGCGCAAGGCGCGAAGATCGTGTATGTCGGCGACGACGGCCGCGAGAAGACGCTCTATTACTTCGGCACCAATGTCGCCGGCACGGGCTTCAAGCAGAGCGGGCTCGCCGCCTTCGCTGACCACCTCGGCAGCGGCGACGCCTTCGTGAAGAGCGCGTCCTACCTGCTGCATGGTGGCGACTTCTCCGACATCCGCAACTTCATCCTCACGCATGCCCGCACCCTGGTGCAGGACGACACCGGCGTCCCGGTCGCCTTCCTGGACCAGAATAAGTGGCAGTTGCGCCCGTTCGGCCACTACATCGGCCCGATCAGCCTGTTCGCGCATAACTACCAGTCCGCCGCGGCCCGGTTGTTCGCTCATGCGGAGCCGATAGACTTTGGCCTTGGTTACCACTGGCGCAATCCGAACCTGTTGGTCGCGTCGCGCACCGATACGGCGGATATGCCGGTCGCCAGCGCGGCGCCCGCTCCGGTCGTGGCTGCCAAGCCGGGTCCAGTCCCGCTCGCCAAACCGGCGCCGATCGTCACCGCCCAGCCTGCGCCGGCCGCGCCGGAGACGCACGAGCCAGCCACGACTCCCGAGATGCTAGCTGACGCACCGACGGACGCGACCCCGGTGCGCAAGGTGCCCGCGATCTCCAAGGTGATCGAGGAGCCTGAGACTGCTCAGCCAACGACGGCGCATAAGCGCTGGGCATCACACCATAAGGCATCGGCCAACAAGCACTGGGCGTCTCGGCATCATCGCCTGGCGTCCAGCCAAAAGGCGCATGCCAAGCACAAGGCCGTCAGAACCGCGCGGGTGCACCGGCAACACTATGCCACGCCGTTCTTCTGGTTCGGCAACTGGCGCTAAGCGCCCGCACGCGTCATCGGGTGGATAAAGTCTTGGGGGCAGGCGCCGGCCTGCCCCCATTGCATTTCACGACCCGTTATTCCTCGACCAGCAACTTCAGCCGGGCCAGCGCGTCGTCCCATTGTTTGGAGACTTGATCCAGGTAGGCGCGCACATCGTCGATCGCGTGCGGTTCAAGCTCGAACCGACTTTCACGGCCGACGCGCACCAGGCGAACAATCCCGGCGCTCTCGAGCACGCGCAGATGTTTGCTCACGGCCTGGCGCGTGAGGTTGGTGCCCGCCGTCAGCCGCGCGATCGATTGCGCCTGACCATCGGCGAGGGTGCCGACCATGGCGAGGCGCGTCTCGTCGCCGAGCGCCGCAAAGACCGAGGCGCGCGCCCGGACCGCGCTCGCTCGTTTAAGGCTCCTGCTCGACATGGCGCGCGATGTTCTCGCTCTGCCCACTCCAGCCCCGGTCATTCATGCGAAATGCTTCGTCCCGGCGCTTGGCCGGCAGCTTATCAAATCCGGATTCCACGATTCGCAGCCGCGTTCCAGTCGCGATCTTCTCCAGGGTGAACTCGACCAAGGTCGGCGGCTCACCCGAATAGTCCTGGTTGGGATCGATTGCGTAGGGGTGCCAGGTAAACGAGAACAGCCGCTCCGGCTCCATGCGCTGCACCACCGCTTCCCAGTGCAAGTGCTCGTAGCCTGGATGCAGGATGTTGCCGCGCGCGACCTGACCGGGGACGAACGGGCCTTCAAGTCGAACCCGGAACCATTGACCGAATTCGCGATGGTCGGTGAGCGCGCGCCAGACGCGCGCGACGGGAGCTTTGAGGTCGATGGTCTTTTCAATGCGGTCAGTCATGCGCAACCTCCGGGTTGCGCATGGTCTAGATCAGGCCCAACCGAAGCGCAACCATTTTGTTCCGCTTAGGCAGGATTGCTTTGTTAGTGCCCCAGAACCGGCTCGCCCACCTCGGCGCCGTTCGCCGTGTCGGCGATGCGGATCATGACGATACAGGCGATCAGCGAGATCACCAGCGGGGCTGCGGCCAGCACATAGAGCTGCTGCAGCGGCAGGTGCATGCCGATCAGGATGCCGCCGATCGCCGGGCCGCCAAACGCGCCGAATCGACCGACCCCGAAGGCCGAGCCGACGCCGAGCGAGCGTACGTGGCTCGGGTAGAGAATGCCGGCGGTGGCGTTGAGACCGAACTGGATGCCGAGCAGACAGAAGCCCGACGCAAAGGTCACCCAGATCAGGTTCGCCGAGGTCGCCATGTAGCCGATCGCGGCAGTCGCCGGTATGGCGAGCACGATCAGCAAGATGACCGGGCGCAGGCCCATGCGGTCGACGAACCGGCACATGAGCAGCGCGCAGATCGAGCCACCGAGCTGGAACATCAAGTTTGCATCCTGGACGGTGGCGGCACTGCCGCCAGCCTTGACCATGGCGGGTGTGATGATCGTCTGCATCCACGTGTTGACGAAGTAGAACACCATCAGGTTGATGGCGAACAGGAGCCAGAGCAGCGGGGTGATCGCGGCAAACCGCCCGACAAACAGGTCGGCAAGGCGCGGCTTTGCCTCGGTGTCACGCGACGACACGAAGCGATCGTCAGGCCCGACCACCAGCGAGGGCTCGATCTTGCGCGCGACCGCGATCGTCTGCTCGCGGCGCGACGGATCGAGCACCAGGAATTTGATCGATTCCGGGAGCACGAACGCGCAGATCGCGGCGATGACGAGCGGCAGGATGCCGCCGATCCAGAAGATGATCTGCCAGCCGTGGGTGGCGACCAGATTGTTGGCGACGATGGGCGGGAAGACGCCGCCGAGCGTCGTGCCGATGAACATCAGGATGATGAATGTCGCGCGCACGCGGCGTGGCGCCATTTCGGCATTGAGCGCAATCGTGTTGGCGACGACGCCGCCGATGCCGAACCCCGTCAGGAAACGCGACCAGGTCAGGTACCAGGTCGAATCCGCGAAGGCGACGACCACGGTGAATAATCCGAAGGTCACGAGCGAAAGGATGATGGCCGGCTTGCGACCAAAACGATCCCCGATCCAGCCGAACAGCGGCGCACCAAACAAAACGCCGAAATTGGTAGCGCTGAACGCGTAGGTGAGCTCAGCCGGCGAGGCGAGATGCCATTCGCGCACGAAGAACGGACCCGCCGCGGGCAGCGCCGAAATATCGTAACCATCGATGAGTGTGACGAAGAAACACGTAATGACGAGCATCCAGTTGAAGCTCGTGATCTGCTGGTCGTCGACCAGCCGTTCGACGTCGATCGTGCGTCCTTGAGCCATTGTCCAGCCTTGCGATTCTTCTTTAGGTGCGCAGGCCATAGCACCCGCGTGAGCGGCGCGCCAATCCGTTCGGTACGGTACAATCCTATTTTATCGCCGAATTGGCGGCCGATAACTCGGAGGCGGCGGGAAGGGCGTGTACCACTGGTTGGGAACGCAGGATGCGCCGTTGCCTCTCGCGGTTGCGAGGCATTGGTTGAACGACGTGAACCCGCAGTTCAGCGTGCCGGAGCTGATGCCGCCGTATTGAACGCACCACGGATAGATCACCATGGCGGCGCCCGGGCGAACATCCATTGCGAGCGCCAGCATGACCGCGCCGACAACACCCACCAGACGCAGTGTCAGCATAATCGGCCCTCCTTCAAGTGGGCAGACAAAGCTGACGCTACGCGCCGAAGCATAAAGTGACAATGGCCTCAAGCTGCGGGACGCAACCGTGGCATGCCCACCCCCGTGGGCAATTTCAGCTGTTCAGGTGGAAGCGCTCGTGTACGGTGCTGTGAAAGACCGAACGGACCCGGGAGGACCTCGCGTGGCGCACTCACTCGCGCAATGTCGTGGAAGCGACCAACGACGGCTGGCCATTTGCGCCAGCCTCGTCGTGTTGTGGCTGTCTCTCCTCCTGACGGTAGCAGCCCACGCGCAGTCCGAGTATCCGGATCATCCGGTGCGCATCCTTGTTCCTTATGGGCCAGGTGGCGTTGCTGATGTGACCACCCGCATCATTGCCCAGCGCCTGAGCGAACGGCTCGGTCAGCAATTCGTCGTCGAAAATCGGCCGGGCGCCGGCGGGATCGTGGCGGCGCAAGCGGGCATATCCGCCCCGCCGGATGGCTACACGCTCTCGCTGACCGGAAACTACAACGCCATCAGCATGTCGCTGTTCAAGTCGTTGCCTTACGACATTCTGCGCGATTTCACCCAGATCTCGAGCCTCGCTTATTTCGACATGTTGGTCGGCACGCGTGCCAACTCGCCGCTCAATAATGTCAAAGACATCATCGCGGCGGTGCACACCAACCCGAAGGGCTTCAATTTCGGCTCGGTCGCGCCCGGGAGCACGCAAAACCTTGCCGTCGAGTTGTTCAAGCTTGCGGCCGGCCTCGATGCCCAGGTGGTGATTTACCGCACCACGCCTGAGCTGATGGCCGGCGTGCTGCGCGGCGACGTCGACGTTCAGTTCGACTTCTATGCGGCGCTGCAGGGCGCCATCCGTGATCACGAGATCAAGGTACTGGCCACCGGCGGCCCCGAGCGCATGCCGTGGCTGCCCGATGTGCCGACCGTCGCGGAGAGCGGAGTGCCGGGTTATGAGGTGACGAGCTGGAACGGTCTCTCCGGACCGGCAGGGCTGCCGGAACCTATCGTCATGCGCCTCAATCATGAGATCAACCAGGTTCTGCAGGAGCCCGACGTGCAGGCGAAGGCGCGTGGGTTCGGCATCCTGGTGCGCGGCTCGACCCCGCAGGATATGCAGGCGCGCCTGCAGGCGGACGTCGCCAAATGGGCGACGGTCATCGACAAGACCGGCCTTGCGAAGCAATAACTCTCGCCCATGAAACCGGCGCCATTCGATTACGTCCGACCGGCATCGATCGATGAGGCTTGCGCCGCGCTCGCCGTGGAGGAGAGCGTCGTGATTGCCGGCGGCCAGACCTTGATCCCGATCCTGGCCATGCGCCTCGCCCGCCCGGCGCGGCTCGTCGATATTGCGCGTATTCCCGGGCTCGCCGGCATCCGCGAAGAAGGCGATGCGGTCGTCATCGGCGCGACCACGCGCCAAGTCGAGGCCGAGCGCAGCGCGGTGATCGCCGCCCGCGTGCCGTTGCTGGCGCGGGCGCTGCCGTTCGTTGGCCACGCGCCGACGCGCAACCGCGGCACGCTCGGTGGCTCGGTTGCGAATGCCGATCCGGCGGCGGAAATCCCGCTGGTGTTGGTCACGCTCGGCGGGGTCGTCGTGGTGCATGATGGCCGGACGACGCAGGAGATTGCGGCGCAAGAGTTTGTGCTCGGCCCGATGATGACGGCGCTCGCGACCGGCGCTCTCGTGGTCGGGCTGCGCTTCCCGGTTTGGCCTGACCGGCGCATCGGAGTTGGATTTCATGAAGTCAGCACGCGGGCAAGCGATTTTGCGTTCGCGGCCGCCGCCGCGCAGATCGCGCTTGATGCGTCCGGTCGGTGCACGAAATGCACGATCGGAATTGGTGCGGCGACGCCGCGGCCGGTGCGGCGCGACGCGCTCGCCACCAAACTGATCGGCTCGACCCTGGACGATACAGACATTCGCGCCGGCGTGGCGGATGCCGTCGCTGAGCTTGAAATCATGGTCGACAGCCATGCATCGCCCGACTACCGCCGACGCGCCGCCAAGGCGCTCGCCGTGCGGGCGCTGACCGATGCGCGTGATGCAGCGCGAGGCGTGCCCGTATGAAAGTCGAGCTCAATGTCAACAACGCGCGCGCATCCGTCGAGGTTGAGCCGCGGACAACGCTGGTTGATTGCTTGCGCGACAATCTCGGCCTGACGGGAACCCATACCGGCTGTGAGCATGGCATTTGCGGTGCCTGCACGGTGCTGCTCGAGGGCGAGCCGGTGCGGGCGTGTTTGATGTTGGCAGTCCAGGCGGATGGCTACGCGATCACCACCATCGAGGCGGTGGCGCCGGCGCCGGGCGAGCTGAGCATCGTGCAGGATGCGTTCTGCGAGACGCACGGCCTGCAATGCGGCTTCTGTACGCCCGGCATGGTTCTGACCGCCGAGGCGCTGCTGCGGCGAATTCCTGATCCGACCCGCGCCGACATAGTCAGCGCGATCTCGGCCAACATCTGCCGCTGCACCGGCTACGGCCAGATTGTTGAAGCGATCGCACTTGCCGCCAAGCGGCTCGCCGGCTCCAACCTGCCGCGCCAAGTAGTGCCTGGAGAGCCCGCATGAGCGCGCCAGTGCATTTCAAATTCGTCGAGACGCCGCGGCGCGTGCGCGAGGATCGGCGTTTCGTCGCCGGCCGCGGACGATTTGTTGCTGATGTCCGGCTTCCCGGGATGGTGCATGTGGCGCTGGTGCCGTCGCAACATCCCGCCGCACGTATTATTGAGATCGACGCCGCGGCCGCGCTGGCCATGCCGGGTGTGCACGCCGTGGTCGCCGGTGCGGAGCTCGCCGCGGCAGTCGATCCGATGATGAACGGGCTCGATACGCCCAACGTCCGGCGCTTTCCGCTGGCGGTCGGGCAGGTGCGCTACAACGGCGAATGGATCGCGGCGGTGGTGGCGGACAGCCGTGCTCAGGCCGAGGACGCGGCCGAGCTTGTGGAGGCGAGCTATGAGGCGCTTCCATTCGTGCTCGATGCCGAGGCGGCGCTGAAGCCGGACAGCGTGCCGGTGCATCCGGATCACGGATCCAACGTGTTGCTCGACCGCACGTTTGTGTGGGGCGACGTCGCACAGCATTTTGCGCAGAGCCCTCACCAGATCGCTTTTCGCGTGACGTGGGGGCGCAACTCCACGGTACCGGTCGAGACATTCGGTGTTGTTGTCGCCTGGGATCCCTGGAACGAAATCCTGGATGTCTGGGCCTCGATCCAGATGCCCAAATATGCCGATCAGATCGCGCGGGCGTTGCGGCTGCCGGCCAATGCGGTGCGGGTGCACTATGACGTTGACGTCGGCGGCAGCTACGGGGTCAAGCGCGGCATCAAACACACGGTGCTCGCCGGCTATCTGGCGCGGCGGTTGAACCGGCCGGTGCGGCTGATCGAGGATCGGCTGGAGAACATGCGCGCGGGCGATGCGCATGGTCCCGACCGCATCTTCGACGTGACTGTTGCGTTTGATAGCGATGGCATCATCAACTCAATGAAGATGCGCGCGCTCGACAATGTCGGCGCCTATGCGGGACGCGCGCCGTTCCAACTCGGCAAACCGGTCGGAGCGATCGTCGGTCCCTACCGCATCAAGAGCGTCGAATATCGTGCCGTCTCGGTCACCAGCAACAAAGCAGCCCAGGAAGCCGTGCGCGGGTTCGGTCAGGCGCCGACCAACTATGCAATCGAGACGGCGATCGATCGCGTTGCCGCGGCCCTCGGGTTGGAGCGCATCGAGGTACGCCGGCGCAATTTCATTCGCAAGGATGAGTTTCCGTATTTGATCCCGAGTGGCACGCGCTACGACAGTGGCGATTATCATACGGTCGTCGACAAGGTGCTGGCGCACGTGGATTGGCCGGCGCTGCAGCAACAGCGCGAGCAACTGCGCGCGCAGGGTCTGTTGGCTGGGATCGGGATCTCAGCTTGTTTGGAACCGAGCGGCGGCAATTCCTCGTTCGAGCCGCTGCTCAACCCGAAGAACACGACCAGTACGTGGATGGAATCTTGCCGCATCAATGTCGACGCGCTGGGCTACGTGACGGCGACCATCCACACGACATCGTCCGGCCAGGGACATGAAACTCTCGCCGCGACCGTCATCGGCGAAGTGTTGCAGATCGATCCCGATCGTATCCGCATTGTGCGCCCGGATTCGCTGGCCAGCCTGCCCGGCAACTCGCCAGTCGGGAGCCGCATGGCGATCATGCTGGGCGGTGCCGCGTTTCACGCGGCCGACAAGCTCAAGCGCAAGCTCATCCGCATTGCGGCGCATCAGTTCGGTTGTGCCGAGGCTGATGTTGACTACGCGACTGGAGGGATCAAGCAGCGGGGCGGCCCCGGCCAGCTGTCCTGGATCGACCTTGTCACCATCGCGCACCGCAACTTCCATCTGCTGCCGGCGGAGATGGAACCGGGACTTGAGACCACGCACGTGATGCAGGTTCCGACCGGCGAGGCCCTGCCGACGCCGGACGGCCGGGTGCAGATGTATCCGTGTCATTCATTCGAGTTTCACGTTGTGCTGGTGGCGATCGATCCGGATCTCGGCAAGCCGGAGTTTCGCCGCTACGTGATTGGCCACGACTGCGGCACGGTGATCAATCCGGCCATCGTTAAAGGCATGACACTTGGCGGTATTGCGCATGGCATCGGGGCAGCGCTGCTCGAGGAATTCGTTTATGACGATCAGGGTCAGATGATCAGTCAGAGCTTCATGGATTACGTGCTGCCCTCTGCTCACGAAATTCCCGAGGTCGAGATCGTGCATCATTGCACGCCCTCGCCGTTCACCGTGCTCGGCCAGAAGGGCTCCGGCGAGTCGGGCTATCTCGGCGCGCCGGCCGCGGTAGCGAGCGCCATCAATGATGCGCTGGCGCCACTCGGCATCGTGATGAGCAAGCTGCCGATCCGCATCCCTGAGCTGAGCGACGCCATCGCGGCCGCACGCGCCTCCAAATAGAAAGAAACCGCATGATCATCGATTGTCATTCGCATCTGGTGCCGGCGAGCCTGCTCGAGGCCGTGCGCAAAGAGGCGGGCAAGTTTCCCTCGTTGAGGCTGATCGAGGAGGGCAAGAGCGTCGGCTTCTCATTCTCGGGCGGCAAGCCGACCCGGCCGGTGGCCAAGCCACTGATCGACGTTGCGGCCCGCCTGACCTGGATGGACGAGCAACATATTGACCGCCAGGTGGTCGGGGGCTGGCTCGATATGTTCGGCTATGAGTTGCCGGCCGCCGAAGGGGAGCGCTGGTCGCGCCTAGCCAACGATCACCTCAAGGCACTCACCGATCACGAGCAACGCCTGATCCCGCTCGCGACGGTGCCGCTGCAGGACGGCGCGCGCGCCGCCGAGGTGCTGCGCGCCGCCCATGCCGCGGGGTTCCGCGGCGCCATGGTCGGGACGCAGCCGAAAGGCGTCGGCGGCGTTCTTGATGATCCCTCGCTCGACCCGTTCTGGCGGGCGGCTGACGACCTCGGCTCGATCCTGTTCATCCATCCGGTGTTCGAGAGTGGCGATGCACGCGTGCATGACTACGGCATGGCCAATGCGGTGGGCCGCATCACCGATACCCTGATCGCAGTGAGCCGCATCATCTTCTCCGGACATATCCTGCGCTACGCCAACGCGCGCATCATCGTCGGCATCGGCGGCGCCGCACTGCCGTATGTGATCGGCCGTCTGCGCCGCAACTACGAGGTCGATCACGAGAGGCTCAAGGATCCGGATGCGGGTCTCGCGGGGCTCTATTACGATACGCTGGTGCACGATGTGCGCGCGCTGCGGCTGCTCGCCGAGGTCGTTGGCACGGATCGCATCATGCTCGGCTCCGACGCGCCGTTTCCGATCGGCGATCTTGCGCCGCGCAAGATCGTCAAGGCGGCTGGATTTGCCGCCGAGGACATGGAGTCGATCTACGGCGGGCTGGCAGAGAGGTTGTTCCTGCAATGACCCGGGACGAAGCACGAAACGTCGACGGCGCGCGGCCGGTCGCTCGGCCTGCGCGCGGCTATCGCGACCTACATGAGCATCTCGACGCGCTGCGCGAACGCGACCTGCTGCTCACCATTGATCGGCCGATCGACAAAGACGCTGAGCTGCACCCGCTGGTGCGCTGGCAATTCGTCGGCGGCATGGACGAGGCGGAGCGTAAGGCCTTTCTGTTCACCAATGTGACGGACGGCCGCGGCCGCAAATACGATATTCCCGTCGTGGTCGGGGCGATTGCAGCGAACCGGGCAATCTACAGCGTCGGTATGGACGCGGCGGTCGAGAACATCCAGGCGAAGTGGGACCACGCCATTGCCAATCCGGTGCCGCCGCGAGTGGTGACCAGCGCCGTGTGTCAGGAGGTCGTGCTCGAAGGCGACGCGCTGCTCGGCGAAGGCAATGGGCTTGATCGGCTGCCGATCCCGATTTCGACCCCGGGCTTCGACAGCGCGCCGACCTTGACGGCGACCAATGTGGTCACGCGCGATCCCAAAACCGGCACGCAGAACATGGGCACGTACCGGGCGGCGCTGAAAGCGCCGGATCGCCTGGTGGTGCGCATGGCGACGCGGGTTGGCGGGGCCGGTGGCTATCAGCACTATCTGGAGCACCAGCGTCGTAGCGATAAAACGATGCCCTGCGCCATCGTGCTGGGCTGTCCGCCTTACGTAGCCTTCATGGGCCCACAAAAACTGCCGATCGGAGTTGATGAGCTCACCGTCGCCGGCGGCCTCGCAGGTGCGCCCATCAACGTGGTGCGCGCCCGCACGGTCGATTTGCTGGTCCCGGCCGAAGCCGAAATCGTGATCGAAGGTTTGATCGATACCGAATATCTCGAGCCGGAAGCGCCATTCGGCGAGTCGCACGGGCACGTCGCGCTCGAGGAATTCAACATGCCGATGCGGGTGACGGCGATCACCATGCGCCGCCATCCGATCGTGCCGTCCTACATCAGCCAAGTCGCGCCGAGCGAATCGAGCGTGATCAAGCGCGTCGCCTATGAGCCGCTGTTCCTGGCGCATCTGCGCGACACACTCGGCATTCGCGGGGTGAAACGCGTCTCGCTGCATGAGCCACTGACCGGGTTGCTGCGGCTCACGGTCATCGTGCTGGAGAAGGGCGTGCCGCGCACCGAAGTCTGGCGAGCGCTGAATGGCGCTGCGTTCTTCAAGGGCGACTGCGGCAAGATCTGCATCGCGGTGAACGAGGATATCCATCCGGACAATGCCGACGCATTGTTCTGGGCGATGGCTTATCGCAGCAATCCGGTCGAAGACATCGCGCTCGTCCCGCACCGCGGCCAGGGGCACGGGCCCAAGCGCGAGCATGACGGCGAGGAAGATTCGACGCTGCTGATCGACGCCACCATGAAGGGCGATATGCCGCCGCTGGCTTTGCCCAAGCAAGCCTACATGGAGCGCGCGCAGGCCATCTGGAACGAACTCGGCCTCAAGCCGCTGCGACCACAGCCGCCCTGGTTCGGCTACTCGCTTGGCGACTGGCTGCCGGCCTGGGACGCGGCGGCCGAGCGAGCCGTTGCCGGACGCTATTTGGAGAATGGTCGGATCAGCGAGTCGCAGAAACGCAAAGGGATAAAGCCGGAGACCAAGTTCCGGCCGGAGTAGCCGGCTCATCTGACGACAAGCATGATGACTCTGAATCGTCATTGCGAGCGAAGCGAAGCAATCCAGAACGACCCCTCAGCACTGGATTGCTTCGTCGCTTCGCTCCTCGCAATGACGAGGAGGCGGGCGGGCCACTTTGGCTGGACCCGTTGACTCCTTGCAACGAACAACAACAAGTACAGTGGGGAAGCGATGCGACGGCGACAATCAATGCTGCGAGGTCTGCTCCTTGCTGCTGTGCTCTGCATTGCAAGCGGCGTGCCGGCGTTTGCTCTCGATAAAATCTCGATCGTGGTGTTTGGACCACCGTCGCTTGGCGCCTTCCTTCAACCAGTAATCAAGGAATTCAAGCTCGACGAAGCGAATGGACTCACCATCGATTTCGCCGAGCGCACACCCGATGCGTACACAGCGCAGTTCAACTCCGGCGAATTTCAAGTCGGCGGCAGCGCCGCTGTGCTGACCGTCGGGCTCGCCGACGCGCGCGGCGTCAAGGTCGCCTACCTGTTCAACCTGTTTGATTACTGGGGCGCGGTAGTGACCTCGCGCGCCGATGTAAAAACCCTCAAGGACCTCGAGGGTAAGGATCTCGCCGCCGCCCGCGGCACCACCAACTACATCATGTTCGACTGGTTCGCGCGCCAGCAGGGCGTCGATCTGAGCAAAGTCGCGGTGGTCAACACCGCAACGCCGGGCCTCATCGGCTACGCACTCGCCGACCGCGCCGCCGCGGTGCAGCTCTGGGAGCCGGCCTACACGACCCTGATGGCGAAGAAGCCAGGCCTGCGCACGCTCGACCTCGACATCGCGGCGCGCTGGCAAACCTTCGCCGGCAGTCGCAACATTCCCTACCTCGGCGTCGCGGCACACATCTCCTGGATCGATCAACACCGCGAGCTGGTGCCAAAACTCTTTGCCACCTACAAGGCCGCTGCCGAATGGCTCGTCGCGCACCCCGACGAGGCGGCAAAGCTCATTTCACCCAAGGGAACCGCCGAGGACCAGCGCGCCGTCGCCGACCTGATCCGCGCCAACGATCGGCTTGGGCTCAACATCTGCTGGGCTGGTGACGTGCGCGCTGACATCGAGCGCGTCTACGCGGCCGGCCGCGCTACCGGGTTCCTGCCGTCCGACCCTGCGGCAAGCAGCGTGTACCAGGAGAATTAGGGCTGAAGACGCTTGCCATATTTCCGTATCATCTGTATGGATTGCCATATGAAAACTACGCTGAACATCGACGACGTCGTTTTTGCTGAACTCAAGCGCGAGGCCGCGCGCCAAGGCCGCACAATGTCAGAAATGGTCGAGACGGCGTTGCGCCTTTTGCTCCGCTCGCAACGAAAACGAGGCGCACTTCCGCCGCTGCCGAGTTTCCATAGCGGCGGCGTGCTGGTCGACATTGCGGATCGGGATGCGCTGTACCAGGCGATGGAAGGGCGATAGTGATCGCTGTCGACACAAATATCCTTGTGTACGCCGCAGACGCCGACTCGCAATTTCACCAACCCTGTCGCGAGTGGCTCCAGCGCCAACGGGCCCGTCCTGATGCTTGGTACACGACGTGGCCGGTCCTGTATGAATTCTTACGCGTAACGACTCATCCACGCGTCATGCGACAACCCTGGAGCATATCAGTCGCCTGGGAATTCGTTATGGCACTTTTGGCTTCTCCAGGTCTTGGGGTTCTTGTCCCGACACAAAGGCACGCCGACGTTGTCAGCGAGGTCATTTCGGAGTTGCGTGACTTAAGCGGGAACGTGCTCCATGACGCTCACACCGCTATCCTTATGCGTGAACACGGGATCGCACGCATCTGTACTCGAGATACAGATTTTAATCGCTTCCGTTTCGTCGAGGTGATCGATCCGCTCCACCCTTAACGGGTTACGAAACGAGCTTGTATCGCTGAAACATGGTTGGTTCATTTCGCCCCGTCTCTGTATCCTGGAAAGCGTTGCACCTGCGCCGGGTCGCCCAAGTTCTGGCGCCTTTCATCGCGCTCGCTGTGCTTTGGCAGATCGCGGCCCTCAATTTTCCGAGCTACCTGTTTCCCTCCTTGATCGACATCGCCCGGCGCACCTTGGAGATCTTCGTCGACTGGGGGCAGTTCGTTCAGGTGTTGGCGACGGTCGGGCGCATCTTGGCGGGACTCACCGGCGCGTTTGTGCTGGGCGGCGCCTTGGCGGTGCTGATGGCGCGGTCGGCAGCGGTTGATCGGTTCTTTGCGCCGATCCTCAATTTCTTTCAGGGCATTCCGGCGCTGTCCTGGGTGGTGTTCGCCATCATCTGGTTCCACGGTATCGAGTTCCGCATCTTCTTCATCATGGTCGTCACGTCACTGCCTGCGTTCACGTTCCAGGTGCTGGACGCGTTGCGGGGCATGTCGAAAGACCTGTTTGAAATGGTGCTTGCGTTCCGCCCGACGCGGCACAAGCTGTTCCGGGCGATGATCCTGCCGGCGATCTTGCCCGACATCATGACCGCCTGG
>JAFAXD010000200.1 GCA_019241285.1 Xanthobacteraceae bacterium
CGTCGTGCAATCATTCCGCCGCGGTCCGCGATCGATAAAAATTGCCTGAGGGCACCTTCACGGTTGCCTGATCTGCATTGAATGCGACACCAAGCGGATCGCCGCCTTCAGCAACGACTTTGATTTGCTGACGGAGCATCCGGCGCATCATCACAATGCCCCGATCGCTGGTGGCGAGGTGTTCCTCGGAGTGCAGCGAAATGGGACCTTGTCCGAACTGGGCTTCGAAATCACCCGGCGTGTCCTGGTGCTCTTCAATGGTCATTTCCGCCCAGGTCTTTCCGGCGAAGTCCACGTTCTGGAACAACGGAGCGCGGGGCTTGACCTTCCCGGCGGTGAATGTGGTGAAATGGGTGTCATCGATCGGCACAATCCAACTGATGCGTGTCGACCGAGCGTCTTCCAGATTGCGAGTCGCGGGCACGCTCATGATGCAGGGAAAAATATAGGATGAGACGCGATCCAAGATCCGTCCGTCGCTGAGCTCACGGACGGCCGAGTAGCAGACGCCCTGCTCCCATGCGAAGAAGTCCACGCTCTGCACGGGAATTGCGAATTCCTTGGCGAATTGCGGCCCGGTGAAGGTCGAATGCAGGACCCAGACATGGTACGGGTCCATGACGTTGTCGTTGAGGTGCATCCAATTATAAGGCGCGATCGGCATTGATTGATCGCCGGTCTGGCCTCCGGTGCGAGCGCATTCCAACCGCTCGTCCGGGTCCAGGTTCTCGAGAATATCGTAGCGCGGCAGTATCGGTTTCTTTGCCGGCGGACCCATGTAGGCGAACACCAGTCCGTAGCGTTCCTCCACCGGATACCAAGGTTGGCGAGCGACATCGCGATGTCGTCCGTGGTCCGGCTCGCATGGCTGATCCAGGCACTGACCGTCGACGCCAAACAGCCAGCCGTGATAGCAGCAGCGAATTCCTTCCTCTTCGACTTTGCCATAGAACAGTGACGTACCCCGGTGCATGCAGCGCGGATAAAGCAGGCCCGCGCGGCCCTTCTTGTCGCGAAAGAGTACGAGGTCCTCGCCAAGAATGCGGACGTTCTGCGGTCGTGTCGTTACCTTGTCCGCCTCGGCAATGGGATGCCAATACCGGCGAAACAGCTCGCCGCAAGGGGTGCCCGGGCCAACGCGTGCAAGTTCCTCATCAATATGTTGGGGAGGCCGGCCGTAGGCGGAACCATCCGCATTGCGCGACTGCAAACCAGTCATAGGACCTCCCTTACTACGCCGCCACCGAGCGCTCACGGCTACCTGTAGGGCACGTGCTGTGTTGTTGCGCTAACGGTAATCAGCGCAAATGCTATTCGCAATATGATCGCATGCAACGGTAACCCTTGACGCGCGCATGATGCCGGTACGCTCTATCTCGCGACAGCGTTGCCGTGGGGCCTGTGGCGGCTCAAGACGCTGAAGAAAGGGTTCCATCAGAACTGAGTATCTCACCCGTCCCAGCCGACATTCACATGCGGGACCGACCACTGGGTAACGGGAATCGCTTGAAGCACCGGCGGGCCGAGGAACGGGGCCGACAGACAATAGAGTCCCGCGTGCGTCGAGAGCCAGATCAGGTTGCGGTCCCATTCGATGAAGACGGCCTCGGTCGTACCGCGGCGCCAGCTCATGTAGTTGTCGATGTCGCCGTCACGTGGCGGAACGAAATACGCCACCTCCCTCGGCTCTGTCGGATCCGAAATGTCGAACAGGCGTAGGCCGGCATTGAGGTACGACAATGCGACAACATCCGAGCGCGCTTTTCCTGGTGCAATCCAGTGCTGCGTGACGCGCGAGCTGAACCGTCCGCGCGCCATCGCAAAATCCTTGTAAGGGGCATCGGGATGCGGCTTCGGGCGCGGAAAGAGACCGATGATGCGCGGGTTGGCCGGATCCTTCACGTCGATGATGTAGCTCGTGTGGAACGGCTCGCGGCAGTCGGACTCGAGCGATTCAGGTACCGCGATGACGAGATTCTGCAGCCGCGGATAGCGGGCCGGATCGGCATTCACCGGGACAACATGATGATAAGGAATGCCGCCGATCGCCTCGAGCGGGTGCGTGACCTTACCGTAAACCTTTGGATTGCGGATGTCGGACAGGTCGTGGACGTACATCCCGAAATGTCCCCAACCGCCATACCCGACGGTGCCGCCATCCTCGACCCTGACTGGGACGATGCAAGGCGTCCGGTTGCAGGTCCATGAGCATTGATCGCCGGCGAACGGATAGGTCGCGCGATAGAGCTCCTCCTCGTCGAGCCTCTGGCCCGGAACCCACCATCGCGACACCTCCTTGACGTTAGCGGGATCGGACATGTCGACGATCATCAAGCCGTTGCTGTAGACGCGCTCCGTGCTTTCCATGCGCAACTGGTCGTCCCAACCGCAGGCCAGATAGCCATATCGGCCGCCGTCATAGAAAGGACAGTGCACGCCAAAGCCAATCCGGCCCGTTTCGAATTCGTTGAGCAGTTCGGCCTTTTCAGGATTCGTCACATCGTAGGTCTTGATGCCGCGGAAGCCGGGATCATTGATCGATTTTTTCGCATACTCTTCGTGATATTTGCCGCGCGGATATTGCTGTGTGCCCGGCGTCAGCGGCATCTGGTGTGCGACGACCCGGATCCATTTTTTTAGCTGGCTGTTGAAGACGCAGCTTTGAAACAGACCGACAGTGCTCTCGCCAATGACCGTCGCTTTCGTGGGCTCCGTGATATCCACAAAGCCGCCTTGAAAAGCGATCAATCGGCGCTTCCCCTTCGCCCATAGGCAGGAATGCTCATCCCCGAAGATCATCAGATTAATCGATGGGTAGTAAGCGAGGATCTCCATGCTGGAGATGTACTGCTGGCGGTCGAGATAGCTCAAAGCTCCGGCCGGTAGTCGAAATGGCACCGTTCCCCCACCCAGCATGACGCTGACCTTCTCGGCATCGGCGAAATTCGAGGACATTATACGATCATTATTCTGGGTCATTGCGGATCCTGGTTGTTCAGAGCTTGCGCTGATCGATGCCGAATTTGTCGGCGAGCCAATCGATCATCAGCTCCTGCCCGAGCGTCGGATTGTCATGCTGGCAGTGCTCGGCTCCCGTCATGTCCGCTTCAACCAGAATGAAGGTGACATCGACACCAGCCGTCTTGGCATACTCATAGCCTTCACGCGCGGCCTGGACGCCAAGCACATCGTGTCCGCCATGCAGGATCAGATACGGACATTTCATGTTCTCAAAGATGCCGCGCATGTCGAAGCGTTTGGTCTTCTCGGCAACGCCGTTCATCGAGTCCGCGCCGAACACCCACTTCATGTGGCTGGCGAGACCGTGATTCTCCGCGCGGTCCTTGTACCGGTCATAGAGGCTGAGCACGCCGCCATGCGAGATCGCAGCCGCGAGCCGCGGCTCCATGGCCCCGGCGCGGGCCGCGTAGTAGCCGCCGAGCGACGAGCCCGACACCGCGATCCGGCTCATATCGACGTCGCTGCGGGTCGCCAGCCAATCGATGCACTTGCCAACGGGTGCCTCGTAGTCGAACCGCGTGGTGAGGCCGTGCCGCCGCAACGTCGCGCCTTGTCCGGGCCCATCCATCAACAACACGGACAGGCCACGCTGCAACGCGCCGCGTCCGGTCATGAACCACAGTTCGTCCTTGAATGAGTCGAGACCACCGAAGGAGATCAGGACCGGCTGCTTGCCGTGACCGAACGGCGAGCGGATGAAATACCCGGCCATCGGCTTGCCCGCTTCATAGGGGACTTCGACGGCCTCACCCTGCGGGCAGGTCCAGCGTAGAAAGCTGCGCGTGGCTTTCTCACATTTCTCGAACGTGGGCATTCGCCGCGGATCATCGGGCTCGAGCCAGAACTCGGCGGAACGGTACATGTCGGCCGCGCGCAGATAGCAATTCATCGCCGTCTGGATATGGCCCTTGGCCTCCGCGGCCTCGCCGCGTTTCATGTTGGCGTCGGCAACGACCAGCCACTCCTTGTGCCAGCTGTCGTAATCGCCAGGAATCATCCGGCTCGCGGCCAGGAAACTCTCAGATACTGTTCCCCCACCCTCCTGCGTTTCGCCGAGGGCGCGACGGAATTGGTATGAGGGCCATGGAAAGCTCGGCCAGTGATGCCAGCCATAGGGCTCGTAATGCGCAAAGGTGTCGACGACCTCGGAGTCAATGAGTTTTGTTTCGCCCACAGTCACGGCCACGCCTCCCCTCGAGACCCGGTTCATTCGATGCAGAAAACAGAGATGCCGTCAGGTGGTGCGCATGCCCCAGCGCACGATGGTCTTCTCTTCAACCCAGTCGAAGAACCAATTTTCTGAGACCCAGCCGATCATGGCGATGGTGATCATGCCGCAGATCATGATGTCGGGACGCAGCTGCCAGCGCGCGTCGTCGATCAGGAACCCAAGTCCGGTGATCGACGAAATCATCTCCGCGCCGACGATGACGCGCCAGCCGACACCGTAGGTCAGTCGCATGCCGGTGATGATGTAGGGCAGCGAGCCGGGGATCAGGATTCGGCGGGTGTAGAGGCTGCGCGATGCAAGATAGACTTTCGCCACCTCGGTATATTGCCCGGATAGCGTCTGTACGCCGGTCATGGTGTTGAACATGATCGACCAGATGCCGGAGAAGAAGATCACGAACACGGTCGAGGTGAAGCCGACGCCAAACCACAAAATCGCCAGCGGAATCCAGGCGATGCCCGGAATCGGGTAAAGCAGCCGACAGAGCGGCAAAAAGGCCGCGCGCGCCGTCGGCGAGGCCCCGAGCGCGAGGCCTGCCGGGATACCGACCAGCGCCGCGAAGAATACGCCAGTGATCTGTCGTCCGACGCTGGCGGCCGTATTGGTCAGGAGCTTGCCATTCGCGATCAACTCCTGAAACGCGAGGACCACTTTCCAGGGTGACGGAAAGGCCCACGTTGGCATCAAGCCGAGGCGATAAACAATTTCCCAAATGACGATGAATGCAACGATGGTCGAGATCCCAAGCCAGCGGTCGCGTCCGGGCCACCGCCGCTGTGACACCGCGGCAATTCTTTCTTCCGCGGCAACTTCGTCGACGACATTCTTCGCAAAGGACACGTCCGCCATAATCAGGCTCCCGCCATCAGGTCCGCCTCTTCGAGGGCGGCCGCACGCGCGATCTCCTCACCCAGCACCGCCCGCACCTCGCGCTGACGCTGATTCATGTCGACGCTGGCCATGTCGCGTGGGCGCGGCTCCGGCACCATGACGATCTGTTTGACGCGCCCCGGCCGTGCCGTCATCACGACGATCCGGTCCGAGAGATAGATCGCCTCCTCGATCGAGTGCGTCACGAACACCACGGTCTTGCGGTACTCGCGCCAGATGCGCAGCAGCTCGTCCTGCAGCAACTGCCGGGTCTGTGCATCGAGCGCTCCGAACGGCTCGTCCATCAGCAACAGCGCCGGATCGACCGCGAGCGCCCGCGCGATGGAGACACGCTGCTTCATTCCGCCTGAGAGCTGATGGGGAAAGCGTTCGGCGAAGTCCGATAGTCCGACCACCTTCAGGAGCCGGCTCGAGACCTCACGCCGCTCGGCCACCGGAAGCTTGCGCGCTTCGAGCCCGAATTCGACGTTGTCGCGCACTGTCATCCAGGGAAACAAAGCATAGTCCTGAAAGACCACCGCGCGTTCGGGACCGGGTCCACTCACCGCCTTGCCATTGATCGCAATCCGGCCCGATGTTGCCGGGATCAGGCCGGCAATGATCTTGAGCAGCGTCGATTTTCCGCAACCCGATGGTCCAAGCAGGCAGAGGAACTCTCCCTCCGCGATGCTCAGGTTGATATCGACAAGCGCCGGCGTGTCTGATCCCTGCGAAACGTAGGTTTTGTTGAGGCTCTCGACCGTCAGCATCGGCTATCGCGTTCACTTGAGCTTTTCATAGCCGGGATAGCCAGGATAGCTGTCAGCCAGGCTCGTATCGACAACGTCCTCATAGACGACCGGCTTCTGCAGCAAGCCGTCCTCTTTCATCCAGCCGATCAGGGCATCGATCCAGGAACGCGGCGGCTTGTCGTATTGCCAGCCACAATTGTCGTATGATTTCTCGAGGAGAGAGGTGTCGATATTCGGGGTGTAGTGCTTGAGCACGTCGAGGCCGACCTTCTTGTCGGTCTTCATGAGATGCACCGCATCGAGATGCGCCCAGACCAGCCGCTTGGCGAGCTCCGGGTGCTCTTTCATGAACTTGGGGGTCATGATCATGCCGTTGCGCAGCATGTCCGAACCAAGCTTAGTTTTGTCGATCAGATCATCGGCCGGTAGCAGCAGCTTGGCGCCCTTGTCGACCGCATTGGTGCCGTAAGGCTCGAACGGAAACGCCGCCGCGATATCCCCGGTCACCAAGGCCGATGCCACCTCCGGCACCGGAACAAGCGCGAGCTGAACGTCCTTCTCCGAGAGGCCGAAGCGCGGCAGGATCTGCTTGGTCAATGTCAGATATTGGACATCGAACTTGGTGACGATGCCGATGCGCTTGCCCTTGATGTCGGCCCACGATTTGACTTTTGGATCGGCCACGATCATCGC
>JAFAXD010000533.1 GCA_019241285.1 Xanthobacteraceae bacterium
TCGCCAACGCGGTGATGTTCTTCGCTGGGCGCGAGGCAAGCTTCGTCACCGGGCAGGTGCTCTATGTTTGCGGCGGAGCCAGCGTGGGGACGCTGGTGGTCTGAGCAATCATGCCATTTCCAACGCGCGGATCACCGCTTCGGGTTCTTTGTCGATGACCATCAGCAAAACACGCGCCGGCCCCTCCGGGCGACGACGATGCTGTTCCCAGTCGCGCAGCGTCGCGGCCGGGATGCCAAATCGCGAGGCAAATTCGGTCTGACTGAGCTTGAGCTTTTTGCGTACCTTCTTCACATCGACCTCAGCCGGGACATGTACCCGGTACTTGGACACATCGGCTTCACCGCGCGCGAATGCGAGCGCCTCACGAGCGCCCTGAAGAATGCGCTGTCCTGCCCTGCTCTTTCGCGTCCTGCTCATGATCCCTTGTCCCTACGTACCTCATATGGGTCGCCGCTTAACCGCTGCTCGCCAGGCCTGCAGCAATGCGGTCAGCAGCTTCTTCAGCTCGTTGCGTTGCGCCGACGAGAGATTCGCCTGTGAATCCTTGCCATATACGTCAAGCAGGAACACGGGGATGTCCTCGCCAGCAAAGAACGTGATCACGCGATAACCACCGCTTTTGCCCTTGCTGCGACCAGCGACCCTGATCTTCCGGGCGCCGCCAGTCCCGCGCATCATCACGCCGGCGGTTGGGTTCTGCGCGATCTGCGAAACGATTTCCGATCGCTCTTCATCATCGATACCTTCATCGCTAGCCGAGGCCAAGAATGCAGGTGTTTCGATGACCGTGTGCACGCTCTGGTTATACGGCATTGCCGTATAGACATCAAGGTCCTTGGATCTAAATAGCGTACGGCAATACAATCTCTCGCGCCTCATCTACATCTACAGGATCGAGCAAGTCGGTTACGTCGAGCGGCGCGCCTGCCCTGACGACGGCCGCGAGCAGCAGATCGCCATTACCGACCGCGGCAAGGCGATGTGCCGCAAGATGTGGCCGTCTATGCGCGGCGATCAAATCCGCAGTCGGCGCGCATCTGGCCGGGGCGCAAGCGGAAGCGCTCGATGGATTGTTGGGCCAGCTGATCGCCGACAATGAGGGCACCTGATGGTTCAGGGTAATAGTGAGACTGTTTCCAAGCAACTCGTGTCACAGGCGCTTGGGCACGCCGACTCCAATGACCTCGCGGCGATGCAGTCCGTACTCGAAGCCGATGCCGACGCGGCCGAGGTCGCCCAACGCTATGCCGATATGGCGCAAGCGCTCTATCGTGAGCGCAAGAACGTGACGCAGATGCTGGCGGTTGCGAAAGCAGGTGTCGCCTATTGCCTGAAGGCGGCCGAGGGCGCGGCCGCCGAAGATCCGGCCGCAGCCGCGGCGTTGAAGACCAAAGCCAAGGTCATTGCCTACAACGCGGCCGCCAACAGCTGGCCGGGCTGGGGAGACGAAGGGATTGTCATCGAGCCGTTGCACATCGAAGAAGCGTCCGGCCTGGCAGCGCGTTCCCTCGAGCTGGTCGAAGACTTGAAGCTTGGACACCGTCAAGTCGGGACCAGCGAATGGCTGGTCGGTGCGCTGCATCTCGCGGCGGGCCGGAGCAATGATGCGATCGCCGCGCTGACGCGGGCGCACGACGCATATGCGGGTGGCGGCGAGCACACTTCCGCGCTCCTGGCCCTTGGCTACCTGGCGCTGGCCCGCAGTCGCCAGTGCACGCAGGAGCGCTATCGCGCGTAGCCCGAGGAGATCTGCCAACGTCTCCAGACAGACGGATCTCCTCAGGCGATGGCCTTTGCGAAGCAGCTGCGAACGGCCGATCGGCTGCTGTAGCCGGGCGGCCGGAAACCGCCGATCATTGCGGGTCGATCTTGGCGAGCTTCACGTAGTTCTCCCAATCGGCGATCTCTTTGTCGATCAGCTTCTTGGTCTCGGCGGGCGATGCGGTGAACGGCTCGGCGCCGAACTTGCCGAGGAACTCGCGCGTCTCGTCCATCTTGCCGATATCGGTGAACCAGCCGTTGAGCTTGTCGACGATCGGCTGCGGCGTACCGG
>JAFAXD010000019.1 GCA_019241285.1 Xanthobacteraceae bacterium
CGCGTCACCACCGAGCAGTCCGCCGATGCGCATGCCGGCTATGTCGTCACGCTCGACGACATCACGGATCTGGTGACCGCGCAGCGCACCTCGGCCTGGGCCGACATCGCGCGGCGCATCGCGCACGAGATCAAGAATCCCTTGACCCCGATCCAGCTCTCGGCCGAACGGCTGAAGCGCAAATACGGCAAGGTGATCACCGAGGACAAGGCGGTGTTCGACCAGTGCACCGACACGATCGTGCGCCAGGTCGACGACATCAAGCGCATGGTGGACGAATTCTCCCGCTTTGCCCGCATGCCCAAGCCGGTGATGGCGGTCGAGGACGTCGCCGACACGGTGCGCCAGGCGGTGTTCCTGCAGCGGGTCGGCAATCCCGATATCGACATCGAGTTCGAAAGCGCGCAGGAGAAGATACCGGCGAAGTTCGACCGGCGCCTGATTTCGCAGGCGCTCACCAACATCATCAAGAACGCGACCGAAGCCATCGCGGCAGTGCCATCGGAAGAGCTTGGGCGCGGCCGCATTCGCGTTTCGGTAATGCGCGAGGGACATGAGATCGTGATCGACGTGATCGACAACGGGACCGGGCTTCCGAAGGAAAATCGCAATCGGCTGCTCGAGCCCTATGTGACAACGCGCGAGAAGGGCACTGGCCTTGGCCTCGCCATCGTCGGGCGCATTCTGGAGGAGCACGGCGGACGGATGGAGCTGTTCGATGCTCCGGAGGTCGCGAGCGGTGGCCGCGGGGCGTGGATGCGGCTGCGCATCGCGGCCGAAACGGCCGACGCTGCGGCACCACCTGGAAGTCCAAAGCCTGGCGGTCAGAAACCTGAAAGCCGAAAGCCTGACAGCCCTGGCCACGTTCTCGAAGCGGCGAGCGAGCGGTAGACATGGCGTCCGACATCCTGATTGTCGACGACGAGGCAGATATTCGCGAGCTGGTCGCGGGTATCCTGCAGGACGAGGGCTATGAGACGCGCACGGCGCGCGACAGCGATACCGCGATGAACGCGATCGAGCTGCGCCGCCCGAGTCTGTTGTTCCTCGATATCTGGCTGCAAGGCTCCAAGCTCGACGGCTTGCAGCTGCTCGAGAACGTCAAGGGGCACCATCCCGAGCTGCCGGTCGTGATGATCTCGGGCCACGGCAACATCGAGACCGCGGTCTCGGCGATCAAGCGCGGCGCCTACGATTTCATCGAGAAGCCGTTCAAGGCCGACCGGTTGGTCCTGGTGGCTGACCGCGCGCTGGAAACCTCGCGGCTCAAGCGCGAGGTGCTCGAGCTCAAGCAACTCGCGCCGGCCGCGACGCGCCTGATCGGTCATTCGCCGGCCATCAACCAGCTGCGCAACCAGATCGAGAAGATCGCACCGACCAACAGCCGCATCCTCATCGTCGGCTCGTCGGGCTCGGGCAAGGAGCTGACGGCGCGCACCATTCACGCCCGCTCCAACCGCGCTTCCGGCCCGTTCGTGGTGATCAACGCCGCGGCCATGCTGCCGGAGCATATGGAAGTCGAGCTGTTCGGGACCGAGGCCAACGGCGCCCAGGCCCGCAAGGTCGGCGCGCTCGAAGAGGCGCATGGCGGCACGCTGTTCATCGATGAGATCGCCGACATGCCGCGTGAGACGCAGAACAAGATTCTGCGGGTGCTGGTCGACCAGACCTTCCAGCGCGTCGGCAGCACGTCGAAGGTCTCCGTCGACGTGCGCATCGTCTCCTCGACCGGACGCGACATCGAGGCTGAAGTCGCCGCCGGCAAATTCCGCGAGGATCTGTATCATCGGCTGTCGGTGGTGCCGATCCGCGTGCCGCCGTTGGCGGAGCGCCGCGAGGACATTCCGGAGCTCGTCCAATACTTCATGGAGCAGATCTCGCAGGCGACCGGCCTTCCGGTTCGGCGCATTGCCGCCGACGCGCTGGCGGTCCTGCAATCGCATGACTGGCCGGGCAACGTGCGCCAGCTGCGCAACAACGTGGAACGCCTGATGATCCTTGCCGGCGGCGAGGCCGATGCCGAGGTCGGCGCCGATATGCTGCCGCAGGACGTTGGCTCCATGGTGCCGACAATGCCGCGCGGCGACGGCGGCGAGCATCTGATGGGGCTGCCGCTGCGCGAAGCCCGCGAGGCGTTTGAGCGCGAATATCTGCGCGCCCAGATCAGCCGCTTCGGCGGCAACATCTCGCGCACGGCAGAATTCGTCGGAATGGAGCGCTCGGCGTTGCATCGCAAGCTCAAAGCGCTGGGAATGGACTAACCTCGTCATTGCGAGGAGCCAAGGGGTCCGGCCCGAAGTGGCCGGCCCGATGACAAGCTCAGCGACGAAGCAATCCAGTGCGGCGCTTCAGCGCTGGATTGCTTCGCTTTGCTCGCAATGACGATCCCACTCTAGGGGCGCTCAAGCCGACGGTCGATGTTCCGTATTGCCTACGTCAATGGCCGCTATCGGCCCTATCGCGAAGCCGCGGTCCATATCGAGGACCGAGGCTATCAGTTTGCTGATGGCGTATACGAGGTATGCGAGATCAGGGACGGGCGGCTGATCGACGAACGCCGTCACATGGAGCGCCTGCAGCGCTCGCTGGCCGCCTTGCAGATGGCCGCGCCCATGTCGGCCCCGGCGCTTGCCACGGTGCTGCGCGAGACGGTCGCGCGCAACCGGGTGCGCAATGGGCTCGTATATTTGCAGGTCACCCGCGGCGTTGCCCGGCGCGACCACGCGTTTCCCAGTGCGCAGACGCCACCCTCGGTCGTCGTGACCGCGCGCCGCCTTGATCGCGGCCGACATGACCGCGAAGCCGCCGCCGGCGTTGCGGTGATCAGCGTGCCGGAGAGCCGCTGGGCGCGGGTCGACATCAAGTCGATCGCGCTGCTGCCGAATGTTCTGGCCAAGCAAGCCGCGCGCGAGCAGGGCGCCCGTGAGGCGTGGTTTGTCGATCGTGACGGGCGCGTGACGGAGGGCTCGTCATCAAATGCATGGATCGTGACGGCGCAAAACCGGCTTGTCACACGCCCCGCGGATCAGGCGATTTTGCGCGGGGTTGCACGCACGGTGGTCTTCGACGTGGCCAAGGCGCATGGGCTTGAGGTCGAGGAACGGGCCTTCACAATTGCCGAAGCCTATGCGGCGCGTGAAGCCTTCATGACAGCAGCGAGTCAGATCGTGCTCCCGGTGGTGCGAATCGATGGAAGACCCATCGGCGAGGGCACTCCGGGGCCGATTGCAAGCGCGTTGCGTCACGATTTCCACTTGTACGCGGAGGCCTCGTGAGCTTGACCGGGCGACAGCCTCGGCCTATTCACCTAAGTGGCAGTTTGGGCTTCGCGACCAGCCGGCCTAACAGCAAACGGGCGGGTCATATGAATTTTGTCCTGGATAAAGGGGCCTTGGACAAAGTTATTTAACTAAAAACAAACTCGCGGGGAGTGGAACGCGAGAAAAAACGGAAACAACGGCCATGGCAGCCGATCGCGCTCAGAATCTACAAGACACCTTCCTCAACAACGTCCGCAAAAACAAAACCCCGCTCACGATCTTCCTGGTGAACGGTGTCAAGTTACAAGGCGTTGTAACGTGGTTCGATAACTTTTGCGTGCTGTTGCGGCGGGACGGGCACTCGCAACTCGTCTACAAGCACGCCATATCGACCATCATGCCGGGTCACCCGATCCAGCTGTTCGATGCGGCCGACGATGCCGCCGAGGAAAAGACCTGATTGGAGCCAAGACAGCGCGATACGCGTGACCACGTGACCCCGGCAGGGTCCGGGGTAGGGCGCGCCATCGTCATCGGACCTTATCGCCGCGAGCCGTACGAGCGTAGTCAGAAGGTGCAGCCGGCGCGGTCGCCGGCCGCCCGACTTGACGAAGCCATAGGCTTGGCACGCGCCATCGATCTCGATGTGGTTGACGCCGGGCTGGCGCCGCTCACCGACATCCAGCCTGCGAGCTATATCGGCAAGGGCAAGGTCGAGGAATTCGCCGGCCTGGTCAAAAGCCACGACGTCGGCCTGGTGATCATGGACTGCGCACTGTCGCCCGTGCAGCAGCGCAATCTGGAGAAGGCGTGGCACGCCAAGGTGCTGGACCGCACCGGGCTTATTCTCGAGATCTTCGGTCGCCGCGCCCGAACCCGCGAGGGCACGCTGCAGGTCGAACTCGCCCATCTCAACTATCAGCGCAGCCGCCTGGTCCGGTCCTGGACTCACTTGGAGCGCCAGCGCGGCGGCTTCGGCTTTCTCGGCGGCCCGGGCGAGACGCAGATCGAGACCGACCGTCGCATCATTGCCGAGCGCATCGCGCGCATCAAACAGGAGCTCGAGGGCGTCAAGCGCACGCGGCATCTGCATCGCGAAAGCCGTCGCCGCGTGCCGTATCCGATCGTGGCATTCGTCGGCTACACCAATGCCGGCAAGTCGACGCTGTTCAATCGCATGACGGCGGCCAACGTGACGTCGGCCGATATGCTGTTTGCAACGCTTGATCCGACATTGCGCGCCGTCGAGCTGCCGCACGGCGAGCGCGTCATTCTCTCCGACACAGTGGGCTTCATATCCGATCTGCCGACCACGTTGATCGCCGCGTTCCGGGCGACCTTGGAAGAAGTCATCGAGGCGGACCTGATCCTGCACGTGCGCGACGTCTCGCATGAGGATGCGCAGGCGCAATCAAGCGATGTCGAGCAGGTGCTGGGTGAGCTTGGGATTGCGGCGACTGATCCGCGGCTCCTGGAAGTGTGGAACAAGATCGACCGCCTCGATGGCGAGGCGCGCGAGCGCATGGAGAACTCGGCTCACCGCATGGCGCGCCGCCCGGTCCCGGTTTCAGCGCTGACCGGCGAAGGCATCGATGCGCTCAAGGCTGAGATCGAGGAACGGCTCGCCGGATCGCGCGCGCGCTTTCAGATCACGCTCGATGGCGCCGATGGCGCTGGGGTGAGCTGGCTGCATCGCAACACCGAGGTTTTGAGCAAAACGGTCGCCAGTGACGGCCAAGTGGCCATGACGGTGCGTGTCCATCCGGCCAATGCGCAATTGCTGCAGGCGCGGTTTGCTGGGCGCGTGGAAGCCGCCGCACATATTGGGTGAGGCGGGCCAGGGCAGGTTTTTTAGAACTCGTCATTGCGAGGCGCGCAGCGCCGAAGCAATCCAGAGCCCAGTGCTGTGGCCCCTGGATTGCTTCGCTTCGCTCGCAATGACGATTCACGCTTAGGGTTCTATTCGGCCGGCTCGTTTGCGGCCGATCGCTCCTCGCGCTTTGCCGCGTTCCAAAGGTCATCCATTTCCTGCAAGGTCGCGTCGGTCGGGCCGCGTCCCTGGCGCGCCAATGCGGCTTCTATCGAACCGAACCGGCGCTCGAATTTCTGATTGGTGGCGCGCACAGCGCTTTCGGCATCGCAGTCGACGTGTCGCGCGAGATTGACGGCGGCAAAGATAAGATCGCCGACTTCCTCGCCAGCTGCAGCGCGGTCGCCACGCGCCAACGCGGTTGCGATCTCTTCGGTCTCTTCGCGGATCTTGGCGAGGACGGCTTGCGGATCATTCCAGTCGAAGCCGACGCGCCCGGCCTTGGATTGGAGTTTCTGCGCGCGCATCAATGCGGGGAGGGCAGCCGGCACCCCGGCGAGTGCCCCTTCCGGCGTGGCACCGCCGCGCGCAGCCTGGCGCTTGGCCTTTTCGGCTTTTTCTCTGGCCTTGATGTCTTCCCAGAGGCCGCGGACCGCGTCGGGCTGATCCGCGTTCTCGTCACCAAAGACGTGCGGATGCCGCCGCAGCATTTTTTCGGTAATCGCCTGCACCACGTCGCCGAACTCGAATGCGCCTTGCTCTTGCGCCATGCGGGCATGGAAGACGACCTGCAGCAGCAAGTCGCCGAGCTCGTCGCGCAGGTCCTCGAGATCGCCGCGCGCGATCGCGTCGGCGACTTCGTAGGCTTCCTCGATGGTGTAGGGCGCAATGGTCGCGAAGTTCTGCTCGAGGTCCCACGGGCACCCGGTTTGCGGGGTGCGCAGCGCCTGCATGATCTCAAGCAGGCCGGAAATATCGCGTGATGGCTTCATGTCACGACCATATCAAACGCAAACGGCCGCCGCGACCAAGGTGGCGGCAGCCGTGGATAACCCTGTGCCTCGTCATTGCCGGGCTTGTCGCGGCAATCTCGCTTAGGAGGGCAGAGTGCCTCACCTAAGCGAGATGCGCGGGTCAAGCCCGCGCATGACGAATCGTGAGGTTAGTGTCCGCTCTCGTCGGCGGCGCGGCTCGCCTCGAACAGGAACCACACGCGCTTTTCGGCGGCGTCGATGAAGTTCTCCAGCATGCTGGTGGTGGCGACATCCTCGTTCTTGTCGGCAACCTCGTGCGCCTCGCGCATGGAGGCGACGAGTGCCTTGTTGTCGCGAACGAGCTCGAGCAGCATGTCCTCGGGATCGACGTAGTCTTCGTCGTTGTCCTTGATCGTCTGCAGCTTGGCGATCTGGCCGATCGAGCGCAGCGTGCGGCCGCCGATCTTGCGCACGCGTTCCGCCAATTCGTCGGTGGTTTCGAAGATCTGCTCGCCCTGCTCGTCGAGCAGCAGATGGTAGTCGCGGAAATGCGGACCGCTGATATGCCAATGGAAGTTCTTCGTCTTCATATAGAGGGCAAACGTATCGGCCAGCACCCCGTTGATCGCCTCGGAAATGGCCTTCACGCCTTCGGGCTTGAGATCGGTCGGGGTGTCAAGATTACGGGGAGTGCGGGGTTCAAGCGTCTTCACCTTGCTCACGGCTCACCTCGGGTGTTTGGGCTGGGGAATAGGGGCTACCGCCCCAAAACGGCTGACGCAGGCTTCGCGTTCCCACAAATGTGGTGTGCGTTGCGATCCCGAAAGGCCGTGCCGGGAATAATCGCGCTGCTGCTATCCCGTGTGAGCTGTCGGTGGCATCCAGCCGTCTCGTGGCAGGACCAGCTTGATTCGCATAAGACATATTATGGAACATCGGCGGATAAGCCCAATAAACCTGGGCTTTCTGCAGACGCCTTAGCCGACCTGGAGCCGCATGCCGTCGTACGCCGGCTCGATATGCGGCGGCAGCTTGGACGCTAGCTCGGCGTAGTCGAGATCCGCATGCAGGTTCGTGAGCACGGCACGGCGCGGTGCGAGGCGCTCGATCCAGCCCAGCGCGTCATCGACGCTGAAATGACTCGGATGCGGCCGGTAGCGCAACGCGTCGACGATCCAAAGGTCGAGACCGGACAGCGCCTCGACACTCGCGTCCGGCAAGCCGACAAGATCGCTGGAATACGCCAGGCCCTCGAACCGGTAGCCCAGGGATTCGATGTCCCCATGG
>JAFAXD010000498.1 GCA_019241285.1 Xanthobacteraceae bacterium
GGCGACAAGGCCTACGACTTTGCCATCATGTTGAACCGGGTGTTCAACGCGGTGCGCCGCCGCCTCGGGTTCGGTTACTGGTCGCTCTCGCAATGGGCGAAGCTGAAGGTCAAGAACGCCGTCAGCTATATTGGCGAATACGAAAAAACACTGGTTTCGGAGGCGCACCGGCACGGCGTCGACGGGGTCGTCTGCGGCCACATCCACCACGCGGCTATTCACGAGGACTTCGGCATCCGCTATATCAATTGTGGAGATTGGGTCGAAAGCTGCACGGCCATTGCCGAGCATGCCGACGGCCGTTTTGAGATCATAACTTGGACGCATACCCGGCCGCAGCTCGAACCTGTGGAAGCGGACGAGCCAGCGCTCGGGGCACGCGCCGCCTGAGCAACAAGCCGTTCTGAGCAACAAATCGAGCCGTCCGTCATCTTTCCAACGTGCTGTGAGGAAATCCATGCTGCAACCAACGCCCGCGTCCGATCTTGATCGCAATGTCGTCGAGACGGCTTATGCGCGCTGGGCGCCGGTTTACGACAAGGTCTGTGGTCCGATTTTCTTGAGCGGCCGGCGCAGCGCGACGTCAGCCGCGATGCAGGTCGGTGGCCGCATTCTGGAAGTCGGTGTCGGCACCGGGCTTTCATTCGGCGACTATGATGGCTCAACCGAGATCGTCGGCATCGACATGTGCGAGCCCATGGTGGCCAAGGCGCGCGAGCGCATGGCGAGTGGGCTTTATCCGCATGTCAAAGACGTGATGGTGATGGACGCGCACGAGCTGGCGTTCGAGGACGCTTCGTTCGATTGCGTGGTTGCCCAGTTCGTCATCACGCTGGTCGCCAACCCGGAGCGCGTTCTGTCCGAATGCGCGCGCGTGCTGCGTCCGGGCGGCGAGATCATTCTGGTCAACCACCTCTATTCGGAACGCGGCATGCTGGCCGTGATCGAGCGCCTCGCCGCGCGGCCGACGCGCGCGCTCGGCCTGCGGCCGGAATTCCCGTTCGGCCGGCTCATGGCCTGGGCGCAGAATCACGGCGGCGTCGAACTGGTCGAGCGCCGGCGCGTAAAGCCGCTCGGCGCCTACACGCTGGTGCGCTTCCGCCGCATCGCCGCACAAGCGCAAGCGGCGTAACGAGCATCTCTCACCACGGCACGTTTACCCTCCCCCCTTGTGGGGAGGGTCGGCGCGCAGCGCCGGGGTGGGGGTCGAAGTTTGGCGACGCGCTGTTCCATTTCACTCCTACCCCCACCCCGCTCGCCTCCGCTTCGCTTGGCGAGCGACCCTCCCCACAAGGGGGAGGGTAAGCAGCCGCACCGCAGGTGGCCTTGTTCGATGAGACGCGCTACCCTGCCGACATGGCTGCGCCCGATGTCACGCGACAATTGCCGACGGCGGCCGACGTTGACGCGGCGGCGGCGCGGCTCTCCGGCGTTGCGCTGCATACACCGCTGATCTCTTCGCCGGTCCTTGATGCGGTCACCGGCGGGCGCATCTTTCTCAAAGCCGAGACCCTGCAGCGCACCGGCTCGTTCAAGTTCCGTGGCGCCTACAACAAACTCGCGACGCTTCCGGCCGAGCAGCGGAGGGGCGGCGTGGTGGCGTTCTCTTCTGGCAACCATGCGCAAGGCGTGGCCGCGGCAGCGAAGCTGCTCGGCATGCCGGCCGTCATCGTCATGCCCGCCGACGCCCCGCGCGCGAAACGCGAGCGCACCGCCGCGCTCGGCGCCGAGGTCGTGCTCTATGACCGGCTGCGCGAGGATCGCTCAGCGATTGCGCGCGGCATCGCGCAGGAACGCGAGGCGGTGCTGGTTCCTCCCTATGACGACCCGCTGATCATTGCCGGGCAGGGGACCACCGGGCGCGAGATCGCCGAAGATCTCGCGGCCATGGGGGTCGAGCCCGATCTCGTCGTCGTCAACGCGTCGGGGGGCGGGCTTGCGGCCGGTATCGCACTATCTGTTAAGGCGCGCATTCCCGGCGCCCGCATATTGACCGCGGAGCCCGCCGGATTTGACGATCATCTGCGCTCATTTCGAACCGGCCGGCGCGAGCGCAATGAGCAAATCACCGGTTCGATCTGCGACGCCCTGATGGCGCAGGCGCCAGGCGAGCTCACGTTCGAGATCAACAAGAACCTGATCGGTGACGGCGTCACTGCAACCGACGAAGAGGCGGGCCGCGCGGTGGCTTTTGCATTTCGCGAATTGAAGCTCGTCGTCGAGCCGGGCGGCGCGGTCGCGCTCGCCGCATTGCTTGCGGGCAAGATCGACGTGCGCAATAAGGTCGCGGCGGTCGTGCTCTCCGGCGGCAACGTCGATGCGGAGCTGTTCTCTCGGTTAGTCGCGTAGACTCTCGACAACCTGCCTCCTGATTCCTGATGATCCTGCCACGCGACTCCTTTGCCCCGCGGCTGTCGGCCTATTACGCGACCTTGGGCTTGGCGACCGGTTTTGGCATGCCGTTCTTCCCGCTCTGGCTCGAGTACAAGGGGCTCGATGCCGCGGCGATCGGCATTGTGCTCGCGGCGCCGATGGTGGTGCGCATCGTCTGCGTGCCGCTGGCGACGCGTCTCGCCGATCGCGCGAATGCGCTGCGCGCCGCGATCATGATTGGCGCGGTCGGAGCGCTCCTTGGACACGTGCTGATCGGCTTCTCCAGCGGCTTTCTGGCGATCCTCGCCTCGGTTGCGCTGGCCTCGGTTTTTTTCACGCCGGGCTATCCGCTCACCGATGCTTATGCATTGCGTGGTCTTGCCGATCGCCGCCTTGCCTACGGTCCGATCAGGCTCTGGGCTTCGGCCGCCTATATCGGCGCCAACATCGGCGGCGGCTTCCTGCTCGCCTCGATCCCGCGCGCCGATATCATCTGGTTGTTGGTGTCGGCTTTCGCGGCGGGCGTCGTCGGCGCCACGTTGCTGCTGCCGTTGGCACCGCATCCGCATCACAAGGCCGGGCCGCATCCGTCTGCGAAGATTCTATGGACCTCGCCGGTGTTTGTTGCGGCCCTCATTGCCTGCAGCCTGGTGCAGGCAAGCCACGCCGTCTTCTATGGGTTTTCCACCATTGACTGGACCGGCAAAGGCCTCGCCGATACGACCGTCGGCGCCCTCTGGGCGATCGGGATCGTCGCGGAGATCATGCTGTTTGCGGCCTCAGGTTTCCTGAGCAAGTTCATTGGCCCGCTGGCGTTCGTGGTGATCGGCGCGTGCGGCGCCGTCCTGCGCTGGGGTCTCATGGCGACCGATCCGCCGTTGTTGTTGCTGCCAGTGCTGCAATGCCTACACGCGCTGTCGTTCACCTCGACGCATCTGGGCGCCATGCAGTTTCTCGCCCGCGTCGTGCCGATCGGGCTCGGCGCGACCGCGCAGGGCGATTTCAACGCCGCACAGGCGGTGGTGTTCAGCCTGGCGATGGGGTTTTCAGGAAGCCTGTTCCACGCCTTCGGCGACCTCGCTTATGGCGTGATGGCATTCATGGCGCTGGCGGGTCTCGCCGCGGCAGTGGCAGCTTATACCCTCGGCCGCGCGCGCCCGGGGCTGTGACGCGACTCACCCCCACAAAGCCGGCTCGGGCGGGTACATCCGGCTGCCCTCAACGCGCAGGCCATCGGGGCGGTCTTTTGCCAGAAGCAGCGGTCCGTCCAGATCGACGACGCGGGCGCGTTGCGCCAGAAGCATCGCCGGGGCGACGGCGAGCGAGGTTGCGACCATGGAGCCGACCATGATCTCGAAACCCAGTCGGTTCGCCTCCTCGGCGAGAGCCAATGCTTCGGTGAGCCCGCCGGTCTTGTCGAGCTTGATATTGACGGCCTCGTATTTGGCTTTGAGGCCCGCCAGGGTCGCCCGGTCATGCACGCTTTCGTCGGCGCAGATGGGAATCGGATGCGCAATCGCCGCAAGCGCCGCGTCATCGGCGGCCGGCAGAGGCTGTTCGATCAAGGTCACGCCCACCTCGGCGCAGGCCGCAAGGTTGGTGGCCAGGTTCGCCGCCGTCCACCCCTCGTTGGCGTCGACGATCAGCTCGGCGGTGGGCGCGGCCTTGCGGACCGCGCGAATGCGCGCGGGGTCCTCGTCACCACTCCCGAGCTTGATTTTAAGGAGCGGCCGCGCCGCCGCGGCCCGTGCCGCCTGGGCCATGGCGTCTGCCGTGCCGAGCGAGATCGTGTAGGCGGTGTTCACCGGCCCAGGCGCCGGCAGGCCGGCCACAACGTAGGCCGGGCGCCCGCTCTGCTTCGCCTCCAGGTCCCAAAAGGCGCAATCAAGCCCGTTGCGGGCGGCGCCGCCAGGAAGCAGCCGCTGCAACCCTGACCGGTCGAGCCCCTCCAGCAGCGGCTGACGCAGCGCTTCGATGGCTGCTAGCACGCCGGCAGCGGTTTCACCATACCGCGGATAGGGCGTACACTCGCCACGGCCGCGGTGCGCGCCGTCCTGGAGCTCGACCACGACCACGTCGGCCTGCGTCTTCGAGCCGCGGCTGATGGTAAAAGAGCCGGCGATAGGCCAAGCCTCGATTGCTGCATTCAGCACGGTAGAACGCGTTCTGGTCACAATTGGGCGCTCATGTGAAAAGCTCGACATGCCTAGCACTTACCGTCAGTATTGCGGTGCGGGGTTGGACAAGGTGGCCGGGCGCTGAGGGTTGCGCACGGTTGGGTGTGAACATTACCCCATTCACGTGATCATGGCTCTGATCGACGAACCGCTGTTGCGAAGCGCGACCCTGGGCGATCGGCTGCAGCTTGCTGCCGCCGGTTCCTGGACTGCGCCCCATGCGGCCGGTCTCGAAGCCCTGATCGACGACGCAGTCGCGCGCGGGAGAAAGCTTAGCCGCGTCGAGCTGAACATGGCGGCTGTGGAAAACCTGGACACGTTCGGAGCGTGGCTGCTCGAGCGCTTGCTGCGCGGCTGTGCCGAAGCCGGACGGGGCATCAGCGTTACCGGCCTGCCGGATCGCTTTCATGGCATCATCAACGAGGCGCACCAATCGAACCGCACGTCAGCGGAGCAACCGCACGAAGGTGTCGTCGGGTCCGCCGTCGCCGGAACCAAACGCGCGCTGGCCACGATCACCCAAGACGTTGTGCTCAACGTTGCCATGTTTGGCGCCCTGGTGTTTGCGGCGATGCGCGTCGTGGTCAAGCCAGGCTCGTTGCGGCTCACCTCGGTGGTGCATCATCTCGATCGCGTTTGCTGGAAAGCGGTGCCGATCGTTTTGCTGATCACGGTGCTGATCGGCGCCATCATCGCTCAACAGGGCATCTTCCACTTCCGCCGCTTCGGCGCTGAGGTCTACGTCGTCGATATGCTCGGCATCCTGGTGATGCGCGAGATCGGCGTGCTCATCGTCGCCATCATGATCGCCGGCCGCTCCGGCTCCGCCTACACGGCGGAACTCGGCGCCATGAAGATGCGCGAGGAGATCGATGCGCTGCACACGATGGGGCTCGATCCGATCGATGTGCTGGTGCTGCCGCGCGTGCTGGCGCTCGTCATCGCGCTGCCGATCCTCACCTTCCTCGGCTCCATGGCGGCTCTCTACGGCGGCGGCATGGTGTGCTGGCTTTATGCTGGCATGAGCCCGGACATCTTTCTTGGGCGCTTGCGCGAGATCATCTCCATCGATCACTTCGAGGTTGGCATGAGCAAAGCGCCGTTCATGGCGCTGGTGATCGGCATCGTGGCCAGCGTCGAAGGGATGCAGGTGAAGGGCAGCGCCGAGTCGCTGGGCCTGCAGACGACCGCCTCGGTGGTCAAATCGATCTTCCTGGTGATCGTGCTCGACGGGATTTTCGCCATGTTCTTTGCGGCGATCGGGAAGTAGCGCATGCTATCTCCCATCAAAAATGACGCCGTGATCCGCGCACGCGACGTTGTCGTCGTGCTCAACAATCAAACGGTCCTCAATCAGCTGTCGCTTGATGTGATGCGTGGCGAGGTGCTGGGCTTCGTCGGCGGGTCCGGTACCGGGAAGACCGTGTTGATGCGCACCATTCTCGGGCTTGTCCCCAAGCGGGCCGGCAGCATCGAGGTGCTTGGTGTCGATCTCGACAAGGCGAGCGAGCGCGATCGGCGTTCGATCGAGCGACGCTGGGGCGTGCTGTTCCAGCAGGGCGCGCTGTTCTCGTCGCTCACCGTGCTGCAGAACGTGCAGTTTCCGATGCGCGAATATCTGCGGCTCTCGCAGCGGCTGATGGACGAGATCGCCATGACCAAGCTGGAGATGGTCGGGCTTCCCGCCAATGTGCGCGACAAGTTTCCCTCCGAGCTCTCCGGCGGCATGATCAAGCGCGTCGCATTGGCGCGGGCGCTGGCGCTCGATCCGGAAATCGTGTTTCTTGACGAGCCGACCTCAGGGCTTGATCCGATCGGCGCCGGCGATTTCGACGAGCTGATCCGCACCTTGCAGCAGACGCTCGGTCTCACCGTCTACATGGTGACGCATGATCTCGACAGCTTGCACGAGATCTGTGATCGCATCGCGGTTCTGTCCGAAGGCAAGGTGATCGTGAGCGGCACGATCGCCACCATGCTCCAGTCGGAGCACCCATGGGTGAAGGAGTATTTCCGCGGCAAGCGCGGTCGCGCGGCGATCAGCGCGCAAGCTTGAGGGAAGCGCTTCATGGAGACCAAGGCCAATTACGTTCTGATCGGGTTCTTCACCCTCGCCGTGCTGGCCGCGACGTTCGGCTTTGTGCACTGGTTCCGCAACACGCAGACCACTGCGGTGCGCGCGACCTACAACGTCGTGTTCCAGGGCTCGGTCGGCGGCCTGCGCAAGGGCTCGACCGTCTCGTTCAACGGCATGCGCGTGGGCGAGGTCGCCGACCTGCAGCTTGACAAGACCCATCCCAAGCAGGTGCTGGCGAAGCTTTCGGTCGACAACAACGTACCGATCCGCCGCGACACCAACGTGCGCCTCGAGTTCGCCGGCCTCACCGGCGTTGCCTCGATCGAGCTGCGCGGCGGCGATCCCAACTCCGATCCGGTGCCCGAGCTCGAGGGCGTTCCCACCATGGTGGCGGACGCCAGCGCGACGCAGGATCTCTCCAGCGCGGCGCGCGAGCTCATCCGCAAGCTCGATGCGCTGGTGAACGAGGATTCCTCCTTGCACAAGTCGCTCGACAACATCGAGGTGTTCACCGCCTCGCTCAAGAACAACGCCGACCGCTTTGATCGAATCGTGGCCGGGCTCGAGGGCATGACCGGCACGCCCGACAAGCCGGGCGAACTGGTCGAGGCGGTGAAATCAATCCACCTTGCCGCCGACAACCTCGACAAGCGCATCGACGAGATGGCGCCCGGGCTCACGCATTTCACCGGCGTCGGCCTGAAGAACCTCGAGGCCCTGATCGCCGACGCCCGCCGCGCCGTCTCAACCGCCGAAGTGGCGCTGCGCAACATCGACCAGAACCCGTCGCGCCTCTTGTTCGGCGGCGCGCCCGCCTACCAGGCCTCGCCGGTCTACCGCCAGCCGCAGCCGCAGCGCGCCACGGCGCGGTGAGGTGTTGCGGCGATGGAACTGAAATCAAAGAAATACGCTGCTCAGGTTGGGATCGCGTGCAGCCTCAGCGTGGGCCTGTTGATCCTAAGCCTCGGCGCACATCTTGGCCCCGCCCATGCGCAATCGGCCGATCTCGTGCTGTGTGACCGGGTTGCCGCCGATCCGACCGATCCCGACAAGCCAGCAGACGTCAAAGGGGTGGCCGATATCGCGCAGGCCGACGTCGCGACTGCGATCAAATTTTGCAAAGCTGCGTCGGGGGGATCGCGGCGCGCGCTCTACCAGCTCGGACGCGCTTACGCGGCTAACCAACAATTGCCCGATGCGATCGCGGCTTATCGTAAGGCTGTCGACAAGGGCAGCACGGCGGCCATGGTCGAGCTCGGCGTGCTGCTGGCGACCGGCGAGGGGGTTGCCAAGGACACGGACCGGGCGCGCAAATTGTTTGACCGTGCCGCCCAAGCAGGCAATCCGCGCGGCGTCACCAACCTGACGGCGCTCGACGCGGGCGCCGGCGCCTCGGATGACCCGGTGCGGGCACGCGCCTTGCTGACGAAAGGGGCTGAGGCGAACTCGGCCGAAGCGCAGTATCAGCTCGGGTTGATGATGGCAGACGGGCTCGGCGGGCCGAAGGATGAGCCGGCTGCGCGCGCACTGTTTGCAAAGGCGGCGGCACAGGGCCACGCCGGCGCGTTGGAGCAGATGGGAATCTTTGCGCAAAACGGCCGCGGCGGACCAAAGGACGAAACCGCTGCCAAGGAATATTACGAAAAGGCGGCGGCGCTCGGTAACGAAAATGCAAAGGCGGCGCTTGAGCGGTTGCGATGTCCAATCCGGGTGCGCGACAAAGCCGGCAACTTCGTCACCAATCTCTGTTTCTAGGACGATTTCACAAATCCCGTCCGTTGACAGATGCATAAGCAAAAGAACTAACAGCTTTGCTCTCGCGAGGAGCGACGACGCCTGCCTGCGTCGGGCTGTTTGATAAGTGAATCAGTTTGTAGCCGCCCGGAGCGGCTGCTCTCGATTTCGCCTCGCTTATTCGGGCTACCAGCTGTCATTTATGCAATGAACGTCTTCTATGCGTGCGGCCATCCTTCGAGAGGCCCGCGGGCAGAGCCCGCGTGCTCCTCAGGATGAGGGCTGAGGTTGGTGAAGCGCTCTAAGGCAGTGAAACGCTGTCATCAATGATGCGATGTCATCAATGACAGAGCTGCGGCTGATGGCGGCCTGGCAACAATTTCAGCCCTCATCCTGAGGTGCATGCGTGCGCAGCACGCATGCGTCTCGAAGGATGGCCGCAACCACGTCATCAATGGCGAAAAACGTCATCTATGCGAGGCAACGTCATGTATGACCCGAACCGGCGGTTCCTGCATTCGGTGGTCATCTATGACGAGGACGTCATCTATGCGCGCGGCCATCCTTCGAGACGCCCGCGGGCAGAGCCCGCGTGCTCCTCAGGATGAGGGCTGAGGTTGGTGAAGCGCTCTAAGGCAGTGAAACGCTGTCATCAATGATGCGATGTCATCAATGACGGAGCTGCGGCTGACGGCGGCATGGCAACAATTTCAGCCCTCATCCTGAGGAGCATGCGTGCGCAGCGCGCATGCGTCTCGAAGGATGGCCGCAAAACACGTCATCAATGGCGGAAAACGTCATCTATGCGGTTCCCGGATTGCGGGGCACCGCGCGAGTGCGGCGCCCCTGCATCCGGGCTTTGGGCTGACGCCTGCCCTTATTCGATCCGGCCGGCGGCGTGGGCCAGCATGGTGTAAACCTTGCCGGTCTCCGAGGTCAGATAGGTGCGCACCACCACCTGGCCGCGGTCGTCGCGCGAGACCTCGTCGAGCAGCCGCTCGAATTCGCCGATATAGCGGTCGACCGTCTGCTTGAACTCGCGGTCGCTGCGGTAGCGGCGGCGGATCTCATCGAACGCCTTCTGCCCCTGCATCGTGTAGAGCCGGCGCGTGAACACGTTGCGTTCGCCGCGGTTGTAGCGGTCCCACAGCTCGGCGGCGGCGTCGTGATCGATCATGCGGGCGATATCGACCGAGAGCGAGTCGAGCGACTCGATCGAATGCCGAGCCGGCCGCGGCTCCTCCGCACGCGGCTGCGGTTGCGACTCCTGCCGAGGATTGTTCGGACGGCTGTCGCCACGTGCCGGCTGCGGCGCCTCGGGCTGCGAGGCGCGGTTGAGCAAGTCGGAAAGCCAGTTCGCCTCTTTGGCTTGCTGGCCGGCCTGCTGGCCTTGCGCGCTGCCATTGCCGGACGACGGAGCCGGGGTCGCGGGCGTGGTGCCGCCCTCAGCCCGGCGTGGCGGCTGTTGCGGCACGATCGGCGGTGCGGCCGGATGCACGTCGGGCCGCGGTGTCGGCGCAGGCCGCGCCGGCAACTCGATGCGGCGCGGCGGGGCGCCGCCAGGCGCCTCCGCGATCCGGCGTACCGGCTCGCGCGTGGCCTCGCGGGCCTGTTCGCGCACTGGCGTGGCCTCGACGAGTTCGAACTCGCGGCCATGGCGGGCGACGATCCGGTTGAGCTCGGCGAGAGCCTCGATCTGGTCGACCACGACGCGGCGCATCTGCGCGGTCGTCTCCGCGGTCTCCTGCGGCAGCTCCATGATGCCACGGCGCAGCTCCTGGCGGGTGCCTTCGAGCTCGCGCTCCATCTCGCGCGCCATCTGCTTCATGCTCTGCACGATCTCGGTGAAGCGTTCGGTCGCGCTCTGGAACATGACCTCGGCGTCGCCGATGGCCTGCTGATAGACGCTGTGCAGTCCCTCCATGGTGCGCTTGCGCTCCTCCTCGGAGGCGGCGCGCACGTGATCATACTGCTCGGAGATCGCACGCGTGCTGGTGGTCATGCCTTCGGCGATGGTGCGGGCGATATCGCGGGCCCGGCCTTCGGCCGCCTGGATCGATTCGTCGAGCAGGCTCGCGAAGCGCTTCAGCCGCTGATCGAGATCGTTGGTGCGGGTGTCGAGTGCGGTGACCAGCCCTTCGAGGGAGTCGCGATGTTCGCTGACGGCACCGCCCGCACGCTGGTGCGCGTTCTCGAGTTGCACCACGGCCTCGGAGAGCGTGCGGCCATGGGCGTCGAACTGCTGGGCAAGGTCGCCCAGGTTCCCGAGCACCTGCTGGGTGACGCCGTAGAACGAGCCGATGTGCTCATCCATGCTCGTCGTTGTTGAGCCGGTGCGCTCGAGCAGATTGTTCATGGTGGACACGAACTCGTTCACCCGCACCGACAGGATCTGCTCGATCGAGGTGAGGTTGCTCTGAGCGCCGCCCAGTACATCGGTCAGCAGGCCATTCGCGTCGCGCAGCCGCTCGAACAGCGCGGTCGTGTCGGACCGCAGCATGCCGTGGGTTTCCATCATCTCGGAGACAGCCTTGGCGGCGGTCTCCTTGGATTGCTCGATTGCTGACGCCGCCGCCTGCTGCAGGTTGCTGAGCCGCGTCTCGATTGCCTCGGCTGAGCGCATACCCTGCTGCGTGATCTCCTCGACAATGGCGTGGCCGCGCGAGGCCAGCGCATCGACGAGGCCGCCGTTCTTGGCATCGATGCTGCGCGCCGCCTCCTCGGCGATGCGCGAGAGGTGGCCCGAGAGTTCGGAGGTCTTGGCGCCGATGGCGGTGATCAGATCGCCGCCGCGTTCGTCGAGAACCCGCGTCAGGTTGGCCGAGCCATTGCCGACGGCGATGACGATCTCTTCGGCCTTGCTGACGAAGTTGCGGGCGACCTGCGAGCTCACGCCCAGCAGCGTGCGTTCCACGTCGGCTGCGTTCTGTTTGAGCGAGCCGCCGACGCCGGTCGAGAGCGCGGTGAGGGCGCGCTCGGCTTCGGCCGCGTTCTGCTTGAGTGATTCCGCGACCTCGGAGGAGGCGAGGGTGAGAGCGCGCTCCGCCTCGGAGGCGCGCAGCTCGATGATCTTGGCAATCTCGGAAGAGGCCGCGGCGAGACTGCGCTGCGCTTCGGATGCGCTGCCGTCGATCGCGCTGCTGAGCGCGGTGGATGCGGTCGCCAGGATGCGCTGCGCTTCGTTGGCGTTCTTGGTGAGTGCGTCGGCCACACCGGTCGACACATGCACCAGCGAACGCTCCGCCTCGGAGGCGCTGTGCTGGACCGAGTCGCCGAAGCCGGAGGATGCCGACTTGAGCATGCGGTCCGCCTCCGACGCACTGCCTTCGATTGCGCGCGCGACATCCGACGACAACGTCATGAGCTTGCGTTCGGCATCGGCCGCCTTCTCGGTGACCAGGCTGGCGATGCCGGCCGACGCGGCGGTGAGCATGCGCTCCGCTTCGGACGCGCTCTGCCCGACCGCGCTCGCCACATGCGAGGACAGGTAGGTGGCGGAGCGTTCGACTTCGGCCGTGCTCTGCTGCACCGCGTTGGTCAACGCGGCCGACAGGCCGGTCAGGGTCTGGCGTGCCTCGGCAGCGCTCTGCGCAACCGATGCGGCAACGTCGGTCGACAGCGTCGTGACCGTACGCTCAGCGTCGGAGGACACTGCCACGAGCTTGCGGGCGGCTTCCTCGCCCATCTCATTGAGCGTGCCCTGCACCTCGGAGGCGCTCCGCCGCACTGCATCGGTGACGCCGGCGGCGAGCGAGCCCAACGTCTGCTGCGCCTGCGACACGCCGGAGCTGAGCGATTGCATCGCCGAGGTGGCGACATTCTCAAGATTGGCGATGCTCACGGTGAGCCGTTCGGCCGTAGCCCTGCCGCGGGTCTCGATCTCGCGCGTCACCGTTTCCGCGCGGCCGATCAGCAACGTCTCGAACCGGTTGATGCGGGTATCGAAGTTGTTGGCGATGTCGTTGGCGCGGGTGCCCAGGGTGCGGTCGATTTCCTCAGCCTTCTGGCTGAGCTCGGTCGCCTTCTCGCCGAGCACGTCGACCAGGCGGCTGGCGCGCGTGCCGAGCGTCTGATCGATCTCGTGCACCTTGTTGCTGAGCGCATTGACGAGCGAGGTTGCGCGCTCGTCAATCATGCCCGACACGGTCGAGAGCCGCTGATCGACGGAGCGGATCACGTCATTGCCGCCGGCCGCGACGGAGTCGATGATGGCGGCGACCCGAGTCTGCAGTCCTTCTTCGAGCCTCTGCGTGCGCTCATCGAGCGTGCTGTGGAACAGGCCCAGCCGCTGGTCGAGCACCTCGGTCATGGCCGCGGCGGTCTCGCCGACCTTGCCGTCGAAGCCGTCGACGTAGGTCTTCAGGGTGTCGTTGACGTCCTGCGTGCGCTGGCCGATGCGTTCCACCAGCTCGCCGCCATAGGTCTTCAGGGTGCGATCGAATTCCGTCAGCTGGCGCGTGATCAGCTCGCCGAGCATTTCCGAGTCGTGCGCAATGCGCTCGGCAAGCTCGCCGCCGCTGCGGGTGAAGATGCCCTCGAAGTTCTGCAGCCGCTCGGTCAAGAGGTCGCGCACGGCGTCGCTGCGCGCGGCGACCGAGTTGGCGAGCTCAGTGGCGTGCTGCTCGAAGGTCTCCGACACTTGCGAGCCGCTGGCGAGCAACGTCTCGGCGATCGAGGCGCCGGTCTGCTCGAGCTTGCTCACCACATCGCCGCCGCGCAGGCTGAGGTCGAGCACGAGCGAATCGCCAGTGGCGCGCAACGTGTTGTTGACCTCGTCCACCCGGTTGGCGATCGTCTCGGTCAGGTTGCTCGAGGTATCGAGCAGCGCGTCGGTGATCGTGCGCGAGTGCTGGTCCATGGTGTCCAGCACAGAGATCGACTTCTGCGAGAACTCGTCGGCCACCGTGTCGAGCCGGTCGCGCATGACGCGCTGAATGTTGTCAGCAATGCCGAGGAACTCTTCCTCGATATTGTGCTCCTTGAGGCTGAGGCTTTGAGTCATGCGCTCGGCGGCGGCCTCGATCGAGCGTGCCGTGGTTTCGCTCGCCTGCTCGAGGCGCATCAGCAACTCGCCGCTGCGCTCGCCAAGCTCGGTGATCATGTTGTCGGCGGTGGCGCGCAGTCCCTGCGTGACCTCCTCGCCCCGCTCGGTCAGGCTTGCGGTGACCCGTTCGGCGGCGTGATGCACCTGGTTGGCGATCATCTCGCTGATCGAGCCGATCTCGCTCGACAGATCGAGATGTACTGAGTTGATCGCGCTCTTCACCTCGGCAGCGTGGCTGATCAGCGTGTCGCGCTGGGTGGCGATGGTGTCGAGGAGGCCGCGGATGCGCACCTCATTTTCCGTGTAGGCGCGCTCGAGCGTGGCGATCTCGCCGTTGACCAGGCCTTCCAACTCGGCGGCGCGCGCCAGTGCGCGCTCCACGCCGTCGCCCATCGCGGCAACTTCGCGGCGCACGGCCTGGCTCACGTTGACGATGGAATCGCGCGCAAGGTGCTCCGGCTCGGCAAGCCGCATGGCGATCTCGGCCATGGACTGGCCGACCAGCCGCAGCTCGTGCGAACGGCGCAGCATATTGGCCAGCACAAAGGCGAAGCCGACCGGCACCGCGAATGCCGCAAGCAGGCCCAGCATCAGCGGGGCCCACGCGCCTACGCCGGCATGGAACGCCTCGCTGACCGCGTCGCCGAACGTTCCGAAGGCAAGGCCGAGCAACACCACTGCCCAGACCGCGGTGAAGACGAAGGCGTAGAGATAGGGTCGGCCCGACGGGCGGGCCTGCAGCGCGCGCAGCAGCTGGCCGATGTTTTCGCGGTCATCATTGGCGGCGCGCTGCACAGGCTCTTCGCTCTCGCGGCCGCCGGCTGGCGGTTCGATCAGCGGATCGTCGATGCGCGGCAGGCGGAGCGCCTGCTCCAAATTGTCTGCAAAGAAATTGTCAGAATGTTTGCTTGAGTGCGGTGCAGCGACAGGCGCTCCGATCGCAACGGGCGGAGCCGCAAACGAAGGCGCGACCGGCTCGCTCGACGCCGATGCTTCGCCTCGTTCCGGTGCCTGGTCGAAGTCGCGCAGGTTGAGCGCCTGCTCGATTGCCAACAGCACTTCCTGCTCGGTTCGCTCTTTGGACGTTTGCGAACTATTCGCCATGGACCAGCCCCTTCGCTACGCTTTGATACAAGCTCGACGGCCCCCCATCGGCCGCCCCACGGGACGTGCAAGGAGTCCGGGTCACCCCGGGACGCAAAAGGTTGTGAACATCCCTTGGGACTCCCCCACCACACTGCGCTATCCTAGCCCGCTAGGACGCCGAAACAAACCGTTTCGGTAACCCTTTTTTAATCATCGTTAACGGCAATTAGTCGTTCGGGTACAATGATATGGCCGAAATGGCCGAAGGGTCAAGGGAAGCTGCCCACGAGCTGCGGCCGAGCGAAGCTCAGGTTCGCTACCTGACACGCGGCCTCGCCGAGCCGGGCGGCAAGCTCCCGTTATTCGATCGCGATGGCCGCGAGATTCCCAAGAAGACCATCGAAGCGTGCATTGCCCACGGGTGGGCAGAGCCTTGGATTGCCAATCCAATGAAGCCGGACTGGCTGGTCTGCCGCCTCACCCCCGCCGGCTATCGGGCCCTTGGGCATCCGGTGCCGGCCTAGTTTCCGCGCCTCTGGCATCCGCGGGCGTGAGCCGATATAGGAACGCCGGCACTCGCTGACCTTCTGCAGAATCCTCCCCGAACCGTTGCAACGCCCCGGCACCTCCATTTCACCATGCCCAAGATCACCTATATCGATACGACCGACACGGCCCGCACAGTTGAAGCTGAGATCGGTGCGACCGTGATGGAGACCGCCATCCGCAACTCCGTTCCCGGCATCGAAGCGGAGTGCGGCGGCGCCTGCGCTTGCGCAACCTGCCACGTGTATGTGGACGAGGCTTGGCAGGCGAAGACCGGCGAGGCCTCGCCGATGGAGCAGGACATGCTCGATTTCGGCTACGACGTGCGGCCGAACTCGCGCCTTTCCTGCCAGATCAAGGTCACCGAGGACCTCGATGGCCTGGTGGTGCGCACGCCGGAGCGGCAGGCCTGATTTTCTCTGGGCGTTGCGTTCCGGGGATGAACCTTTCCGCAATTGCGCAATATTGACAATTGCGGTCGTAAATCCCGGCCGCTAGACCCTGCCCAACGATTGATGAGAAACCGCTGAAAGCTGGATTTTGCCGATGTTGAGCGTGACCGAGCCGATCAAGACCGA
>JAFAXD010000677.1 GCA_019241285.1 Xanthobacteraceae bacterium
ACAACGTGCTTGGATATTTTGTTGAGGTAACCGCGCAACACGGCGACAAGCTCATAGTGCCGCCACTCAACCAGACCTTCATCCACCGCCAGACACTGGCCGGCCAGGTGCGGTTCACCACCACTGAATTGGGAGCCTTGGAGGCGAAGATCGCGAGCGCCGCGGACCGAGCGCTCGGGCTCGAGCTTGAGATCTTTGATGCGCTGGTCGCGCGCGTGACCGCGCTAGCCGAGGACATCAAGGCGGTCGCTCAGGCGCTGGCCGTGATGGATGTTGCTGCCGCGCTGGCGACACTCGCCGCCGAGCGCCGCTACGTGCGCCCGCAGATCGACCGAAGCCTCGCATTCGCGATCGAGGGTGGCCGCCACCCCGTGGTTGAGCAGGCACTCGACGATCCGTTCGTCGCCAATGACTGCGATCTCTCGCCGCCGGCGGACCCGGGCTCCGGACGCATCTACGTCGTGACCGGGCCCAACATGGCCGGCAAATCGACCTATCTGCGCCAAAACGCGCTGATCGCCGTGCTTGCCCAAATGGGGGGCTTTGTGCCGGCGCGCAACGCAAAGATCGGCGTGCTCGATCGCCTGTTTTCCCGGGTCGGGGCCGCCGACGATCTGGCGCGCGGGCGTTCCACGTTCATGGTCGAGATGGTCGAGACCGCGGCGATCCTCAACCAGGCGACCGAGCGTTCCTTGGTCATCCTCGATGAAATCGGCCGCGGTACCGCGACGTTCGACGGACTATCGATCGCCTGGGCCAGCATCGAGCACCTGCACGAGAACAATCGCTGCCGCGCATTGTTTGCGACCCATTTCCACGAATTGACGGCGTTGGCCACCAAGCTCGACCGGCTGACCAACGTGACCGTGCGGGTGAAGGAATGGCAGGGCGACGTCGTGTTCCTGCACGAAGTCACAGCCGGCGCGGCGGATCGCTCCTACGGGATTGCGGTTGCCAAACTTGCCGGGTTGCCAGCGGCGGTGATCGAGCGGGCCAAGGTGATCCTGGCCGAGCTCGAGGCTGGGGACCGCACCTCGCATGCTCGGCGTCTCATCGATGACTTGCCCTTGTTCGCCGTGGCGGCGCGGGCGGGCGCCGGTGCAACGACCGAACAGGCACCGGAAAACCCGGTCATGACTGCGCTCGCAACGCTCAATCCGGATGAGATGTCGCCGCGCCAGGCGATCGAGGCGCTTTACGCCCTTAAGCTCAAAGCCGCCGAGGCGGCGCCTAAGCCCGCGCCATCGTCACCTCGACCGGCGGGCCGCTCTTGATGGTCTGATAGACCACGCAATAGCGTTCGGTCAGCTTGAGGAGTTGATCGAGCTTTTCCTGAGGCTCATCGGTATCAACATCGAAGCGCAGCCGGATTTGCGCAAAGCCCACCGGCGCGTCCTTCGCAACGCCAAGCGTGCCGCGAAAATCGAGATCGCCTTCTGCGAAAACGTGGCCGGACTTGAGTTTGATATCGAGCGCGGTCGCGACCGCCTTGAGCGTGACGCCGGCGCACGCGACCAACGCCTCGAGCAGCATATCTCCAGAGCACAGCTCAAGCCCGGATCCGCCGGTCGCGGGGTGCAGGCCTGCGACCGCGAGCGCACGGCCGGTCTCAACCTTGCAGGCAATATTCACATCATCGATCGCGCCCTTGGCCTTGAGCGTGATCATCGCGGCCTTGGGATCCTGCTTGTAGTGATCCTTGATTGGCGCCTGCATGGCGCGCAGCGCGGTCGCATCCATTCGCAACTCCTTGACTCAGTTCGGCATCAACACAACGCGGCCCACCACCTTGCCGGCCTTGAGATCATCAAGCGCGGTGGCAGCCTGTGCGAGCGGCTCCTTCCGAATCGGCACACTTGGCAAGCCGGTTTTTTGGACCAGCGCGATCAACTCCCGCAACTCGTTCAGGCTACCCACGTACGAGCCCTGGATGGTCATGGCTTTGAGCGGGATCGTCGGCGTCGAAATCGTGATGTTGCCGCCGAACAAACCAACCACGATCAGCTTGCCGCCCTTGATCAGACAATCCGTGCCGATCTTGACCGTGTTGGATGCGCCGACGAGATCGATCACGGACCAGGCACCGCCATTGGTGAGCTTGATGATCTGCTTGTGTGCGTCCGCTGCTGCGCCGTCGACGGTTGCAATCGCACCGGCGGCGGTTGCCGCCTCGCGCTTGGCCGCATCGATGTCGACCACGATTGCGCCCACGCCGCCCATGGCCTTGAGCAAAGCGAGCGCCATCAGGCCCAAGCCTCCAGCGCCGATGATCACGACCGGCTCGTTGACGATCATCGACCCAAGCTTTTTCAGCGCGCCGTAGGTCGTCACACCCGAGCAGGCGAGCGGCGCGGCACGCTCCGGCGGCATGTCACCAATGTCGAGGAGATAACGCGGATGCGGGACCAGCAAATGATCCGCGTAGCCGCCGTTACGATAAACTCCGAGCGAGCGCGCTGCCATGCAGAGCTGCTCTTCGTCCTCGCGGCAGACCTTGCAGGTTCCGCAGCCGATCCAGGGGAACACCAGCCTGCGGTCACCGATGTGGACCCCGGTGGCGTCCGGTCCCAGTGCCACGACCTCACCGACGTTTTCGTGGCCCATGGTGAGCGGGAGCTTGATGCCGCGGTCGGTGAGTTGGATTTTCCGGCCCCCACCCATGTCGTAGTAGCCGTCCCAGATGTGGATATCGCTGTGGCAAACCCCGGCCGCGAGCACCTTGAGCAAGACTTCGCTGCCGGTCGGCACCGGCGTCGGCCGCTCCATTCGCACCAGCGGCGCACCACATTCACACACATCAAAACTGATCATGGTCTGCTCCCCGAAGCCGTCGCGGCCTTTCTAGCACACCTCACCACCAGCGCGCGGCCCCCTCGTCCAGCACTGTCTCGGCGTCGCCGGCGCGCGCCCTGCGATCAAGCGAATGGTCCAGGGCATTGAGCACCCTGCGCTTGGCAAAGTCGAACGCCGCGGATTGGCGATCGCGCGGGCGGGGCAGGTCGATCACGATCTCCTCTTGCACCCGTCCCGGCCGTGCGCGCATCACCAGAATGCGGTCGGCCAACACGATCGCCTCATCCACATCGTGGGTGACGACCAGCAAGGTGGGGCGTTGATCGGCCCAGAGATCGAGCAGGTGGTCCTGCAGGTCGACGCGGGTAAACGCGTCGAGCGCCGAAAAGGGCTCGTCCAGCAACAGCACTTCCGGACGCGTCACCAACGCTCGCGACAGGGCAACGCGCTGCGCCTGGCCGCCGGACAATTCGCGTGGCCATACTCGCGCTTTGTCACTGAGGCCGACGCGCGCGAGCTGGGCAGCGACGCGGGATGTACGTTCCGGGCGCGGCCGGTCCTCCAGCCCGAACCCGACATTGCGAGCAACCGAAAGCCACGGCAGCAGCCGCGGCTCCTGGAACACGATCCCAATCCTCTCGTGCGGTGCGCTGATGAGCGTGCCGTCGAGCCGGATGCTGCCGTCGGTGGGCGCATCGAGCCCGCAGACGAGGCGCAGCAGGGTGGACTTGCCGCAGCCAGATCCGCCGACCACGACGACGATCTCGCCAAGGTTGACCGTCAGGCTCACCCCGTCGAGCGCCCGCACCCCATTGGGATAGGTTTTGCCGACGTGGTTGATGTCCAGCATCTAGCTATCCTGGTGCGCAGCGCCGTAGACGTCCTGCCAGCGCAGCAACGGCGTGGTGGCCGCGACGATGAGCCAGTCCGTCAACTTGCCAAGGATCGCGAACGCGACGATGGCCGCCACGATCTGCGCCGGCTTGCCCAACTGCTGACCGTCGACCAGCAAAAAGCCCAATCCCTGCGACGCGCCCAGGAATTCGGCCGCAACCACGAACATCCAGCCAAGTCCGAGCCCGGCCCGCAACGCGATCACGTAGGCCGGCAGGACCGCCGGGAGCAATATGCGCCGGATCATGCCGAAGGCTGAGAGCCGAAACACCCGGCCGACTTCAACGATCTTGCGATCGACTGAGATCACTGCGCCCATGACACCGAGATAGACCGGGAAGAAGACGCCGACAGCGATCAAAATAATCTTGGAGGCCTCGAATATCCCGAACCAAAGGATGAACAGCGGAACCCAGGCGATCGACGGAATCGAACGCAGTGCCTGCAAGGTCGGATCGACGAGCCGGTGCAGCAAGCCCGAATATCCCGCGAGCGCGCCAAGAACCGTTCCGGCTGCAACGCCGCACGCAAAACCGGCAGCGACCCGCCACAATGTGGTGATCGCATGCGCCTGCAGTTCACCCGTCTGCCAGAGATCGGAGAATGTCGTGAAGATGACCGAGGGTGGCGGAACGAGCCGGCCATTGGAGAGGCCAAACCGCACCGCCAGTTCCCAGAATACGGCAAGGGCAAGCGGGAGAAGCAGGCCCAACGCGGGCCGCGTCCAGCGGCCCAGGCGATACTTGGGCGCAATTTGCACCGGGCTATCATCAATGGATGCCGTCATACCGGCAACAGATACGCCATCGCGATGAAAAGCAATGCGGGTCAGAAGACCAGCGCCTCGTCATTGCGAGGAGCGAAGCGACGAAGCAATCCAGCGCGGCGTTTCAAACTTAGTTGCACCATCGGAATTCTCTGGATTGCTTCGCTTCGCTCGCAAGGACGCCTCGGGCTTAATTCGTCGCCGAGACATACTGATCATCGACCAGATCGGACAGCGCTTTGGCGACATCGACACTCGGGCCGATCACGCCCGCCTTCTGTAGCGCAAGTCCGGCCTCCAGAATGGAGTCGCGTTGCGCCGGCCCGATCTTGTTGTACGTCAATTCCGTGCGCTCATTGAGTTGCTTATCGACCACCGGGCCGGGAAGCTTGGTGATGCCGATGAAAATCTGTTTGAGCTCGTCCGGATGGGCGAGCGCATATTTACGCGCCTCCTCATAGGCGGCGAGCACGCGGCGCACCGCCTCGGGGTATTGCTGCGCGAATTCCTCACGCACGTTGAGAATGCCCCAGGTATTGGCTGCGGCATTGCGATAGAACAGACGGGCGCCCTCCTCCACCTCATGCTGCGCCATCATCGGATCGAGTCCCGCCCATGCGTCGACGTCACCGCGCACCAATGCCGTGCCGCCGTCTGCGTGTTGCTGCACCAGGACCGGGACGATGTCCTTGTCGCTCATGCCGTTGGCTTGCAGCGCGCGCACCAGAAAGATATGCGGGTCGGTGCCGCGCACCATCGCTACGCGCTTGCCGCGTAGGTCCTGCACCTTGTTGATCGCGCTGTCGCGCGTGGTCACGAGCGCAGTCCATTCCGGCCGCGAGTACACATAGACCGATTTGATGGGATTGCCGTTGATCTTGGCAACGAGCGCCGCCGAGCCGGCGCTCGAGCCGAAATCGATAGAACCGGCATTGAGGAACTGCAGCGCGTTGGACGAGGAATTGGTCTGCACCCAGCGGATGGTGGTGCCATCCTTGGCGAAGGCTTGCTCAAGGAAACCCTTCTGCTTGAGCAGCATCGAAACCGGATTGTACGTCGCCCAATCGATTCTTATCTCCTTCGGCAGGTCCGCCGCGATTGCTGCATGTGCGAAGCCAAGTGCTGCGCCTGCGATCAGGCACAAACGCTGAAACAGAGCCATGATGGAAGCATCCTCTGGGCTGAAGTTGCCCTGATGGATGCGAGATTTTGCTTCTGCGTCAATGAAATAAAGCAAACGATTCGCTGCGCATCCCTGGAAGGTTCTTTCAAGGATGCGCGCCGCAATAAACAGAATGCTTTCGCGCTCGCGTGCAAAGCCGGTGACACCGGCATCACGGTCGGGTATTCGAGGGGTGATGCTGACACTGCCCGACCAATCCGGCCGCCGGCCGCTGTTCGACCAAGAGGCGATTGCCGCCGAGCTGGAAGAGCTGGCTGGGCAGCATCCGGGACCGCGCGAGCTGCGTATCGCCGTCGCCATGCGGCTCAAGCGTGCGCTGGCGGAAGCGCGCAAGATCGCGGAAGCAAACCTGCTCAAAGACCGTCTCGGCGTACGCTGCGCTGCCGATCTCTGTCGGGTGCAGGATCAGATCATCGCCGTCCTGTTCCGCTTCGCCACCAGGCACCTCTACGCGTCCGAGACCCGCTCCGAGGCGGAGCGCATGGCGGTTGTCGCCACCGGCGGATATGGGCGCGGCCTGATGGCGCCGGGCTCCGACATCGATCTCCTGTTTGTGCTGCCTTACAAACAAACCGCCTGGGGCGAGTCGATTGCCGAGGCGATTCTATATTGCCTCTGGGACATGGGCCTGAAGGTCGGCCACGCGACGCGCTCGGTGGATGAGTGCATCCGCCAGGCCAAGGCTGACATGACGATCCGCACCGCGATCCTGGAAGCGCGCTATCTGCTGGGCGATCGCGAGCTTTACAACGAGCTGGTAGCCCGCTTCGATAAGCAGGTCGCGCATGGAACCGCGCGCGAATTCGTCACAGCCAAGCTTGCCGAGCGCGACGAGCGTCACCGCCGCGCCGGCATGTCACGCTATCTGGTCGAACCCAACGTCAAGGACGGCAAGGGCGGCTTGCGCGACCTGCACACGTTGTTCTGGATCGCCAAGTACGTCTACCGCGTGCGTGAGCCGCAGGAACTTGTCGACCGGCAAGTATTTGATAGCCGCGAATTCCAGATTTTCCAGCGCTGCGAAGATTTCCTCTGGGCGGTCCGCTGCAACATGCATTTCCTTGCTGGGCGCGCCGAGGAGCGCCTGTCGTTCGACATCCAGCGCGATGTCGCGGTGCGGCTCGGCTATGTGGCCCATCCGGGGCTGCAGGACGTCGAGCGCTTCATGAAGCACTACTTCCTGATCGCCAAGGACGTGGGCGATCTGACCGCCATCCTGTGTGCCGGCCTCGAAAGCCGGCAGGCGATGCCGGTGCCGGTGCTCAACCGCATGGTCGCCAAGCTGCGTCCGCGGCCGCGCCCGCAGAAGCTGCCGGGCAATGCGTTCTTCGATGATTTCAACCGCATCAACATCATTTCCGACAAGGTGTTCGAGCGCGATCCGGTCAACCTGATCCGCATTTTCCACGTCGCCCTCAAGCACAAGCTCGCGTTCCATCCCGACGCCATGCGGGCCGCAGCGCGCTCCCTCAAGCTGATCAGCAAAGAGGTGCGCGAGGACGAGGAAGCAAATCGCCTGTTTCTGGACATTCTCACCGCGCCGGAAGATGCCGAAGTCGTGCTGCGGCGAATGAACGAAGTCGGGGTGCTGGGCAAATTCATTCCCGATTTCGGACGCGTGGTTTCGATGATGCAGTTCAACATGTATCATCACTATACCGTAGACGAGCATCTGCTCCGCTGCATCGGCGTGCTCGCCGAAATCGAAGCCGGCACCAATCGCGAATACGGTCTGGCGAACGATCTTGTTCACACCATCCAGCCGCAGCATCGCCTCGTGCTGTATGTTGCCTTGTTTCTGCACGACATCGCCAAGGGTAGGATCGAGGATCACTCGATCGCGGGTGCGCGCATTGCGCGCCGGCTTGGCCCGCGCTTCGGACTCGCTCCGGCGGAGACCGAAATGGTCTCATGGCTCGTCGAGAACCATCTCGTCATGTCAACCATCGCGCAGTCGCGCGACCTCTCCGACCGCAAGACGATCGAGAACTTCTCCGCCGTCGTGCAATCGCTCGAGCGCATGAAGCTGCTGACCATTCTCACGACCGCCGACATCCGCGCGGTCGGGCCGGGCGTGTGGAACAGCTGGAAGGCCCAACTGCTCAAGGCGCTCTACTACGAGACCGAGCCGGCGCTGACCGGCGGCTTCTCCGAGGTTGATCGCGCCCGCCGTGTCGCCATGGCGCAAGCGGAATTCCGCGGCCAGATGAGCGACTGGACCGCGGCGGAACTCGATCGCTACATCGCGCGGCAATACTCGGCCTACTGGCTCAAGGTCGATCTTCCGGCCAAGGTCGAGCACGCACGTTTCGTGCGGGCTGCCGAAACGGCAGGAAAGACGCTGGCCACGACGGTCGGCTTCGACCCGGAGCGCGGCGTCACGGTGCTGACCGTGCTCGCGCCCGATCACCCTTGGCTGCTCTCCGTGATCGCCGGCGCCTGCGCCATGACGGGTGCCAACATCGTCGACGCACAGATCTACACCACGACCGACGGGCTTGCGCTCGACACCATTACGGTGTCGCGCGAGTTCGACATGGATGCGGATGAAAAGCGCCGCGCATTGCGCATCGCCGACGCGATCGAAAAGGCGCTGGTCGGCGAGTTCAAGCTGCCGGAGGTCGTCGCCAAACGCGTGCCGGCGAAGGGCCGCATCAAGGCGTTTGCGCTCGAGCCGGAAATCTCCATCAACAATCAGTGGTCGAACCGCTACACCGTCGTCGAGGTCAGCGGGCTCGATCGCCCGGGTCTTCTCTACGAAGTCACCACCACGCTCTCCAAGCTCAATCTCAATATTGCGTCCGCCCACGTGGCGACCTTCGGCGAGCGCGTGGTCGACGTGTTCTACGTCACCGATCTGCTCGGCGCGAAGATTTCCTCGCCGACGCGCCACGCCGCGATCAAGAGCGCGCTCACCCGCGTGTTTCTACCGGCCAAGGAAAACGGCGCCAAGCGCGCCGCGGCCGAGTAGACGTGCTGCTCACCGCGATCGCTGCGCGGGCGAGGATTGCAGGCGCAGCGCTCGTCGCTCTCGCCGCAATAGGTTCGGCGGCAGCCGACGATATCGTTCAACCCAAAGGAATGGTGCGCGAAGCGGTCTGGGTCCCGTTCCGCGAATCCGGCGGCCGGACACTCCGGCTCGATGCGCGACTGATCCGCCCGATTACGTCCGGGCAATATCCCTTGGTTCTGATCAGTCACGGATCACCGCGCAATAAAGCGGACGCCAAAACGAAGACGATCGATTGGGCGGACTGGATCGCCGACGATTTCGCGCGACGCGGTTGGATCGCGGCGACGGTGCTCCGGCGTGGCTACGGGCATTCCGAAGGCACCGTGTCGGAGGGCTACGGAAGCTGCAAGCGACCGCATTATGCCGCGGCCGGTTTAGCCAGCGCGCAAGATCTCCTGCAGACCGTCAACTATTTGCAGTCACGGCCTGACGTCGATCCGGCTCGCGTCCTGCTGCTCGGCGTTTCAGCCGGAGGATTTGCTTCGATCGCAGCGGCCTCGTTGCACCCCGCAGGACTTGTTGGTGTCATCAACTTCGCGGGCGGGCGCGGATCCGTCTCGGCCGACAACGTTTGTGATCCGGACGATCTGGTTGCCGCTTACGGGACCTACGGCCGCACGGTACGGGTGCCGTCGTTGTGGATCTACTCACGTAACGATCTCTTCTTCGGCCCCGATCTGGCCCAGCGGATGTTCGCGGCGTTTCGCAATTCAGGTGCGCCGGGCGAGCTGATCCTCGCCCCGCCCTACAAACAAGACGGGCACAGTTTGATCTTCGGTCAAGCCATGTGGCGCGACGCAGTGTACGGGTTTCTCAAACAAAACGGGCTGCCGTCCACGGCACCATCGCTTCCGCCACCGCCCGGCGGCTCCGCCGTCGAGCAGGCGTTCGCGAATTACCTCGCCACACCGGATTACGAGAAAGCTTTCGTCATCGGCAGGAACGGCGCCTTCGGCTGGGCCGCCGGCTATGCGACCCCGGAGCAGGCACTGAACGCCGCCTATCGCTACTGCAAGAACCGTTGTGGGACGATTTACGCCCAGGACGACACCCTGGCGGCTGACACCGCTGAAGCGGTCACGCAGTCACCATCCTCCGCCCCGGCACAGCCGGTGTCCGTTACCCCGGAAGGCGGCCACATCACACCGCTGGACGGACGTCTACAGCAATCCCCCCGCCACCCTTAACCGCACCTTAAACGCCGCTACGGCATCATGCCGGGCCCGGATACCGGGGTAGCGTATGGGGCACGGGGTTGGCACGGCGGAGCGCCTCAGCGCGCAAAGAGCCTGAGTTCGACATCGACGTCGCGCCGGCCGTCAGCATCGATCCCGTCAAGGATCGGGCCGCGCGCCTGCCGGTCGTGAAGGCGCGCGATAAGAGCGACGCAGACAGCGAGCCCGCCCCCCGGCGCAACAGTGCCAAGTCCGAGAGCAAGCGCGACAAGAGCGCGCCGGGCAAACGCCGGCGCGGAGGCGGCGGCGGCTTTACCTGGCGTCGCGCCCTCTACTGGGCGGTCGTGCTCGCCCTGTGGGTGGTGATCGGCGGCATCGGTGCGATCGTCTGGGTCGGCATGCATCTGCCGCCGTTGCAATCGCTGGAAATCCCGCACCGCCCGCCCTCGATCCAGATCCTCGCGATCGATGGCAAGCCGCTGGCGATCCGCGGCGAAGGCAACGGTTCGATAGTAACCCTCAAAGATATGCCGCCCTATCTGCCGAAGGCCTTCCTGGCGATCGAGGATCGGCGCTTCTATCATCATCGCGGCATTGATCCGATCGGCCTCGTGCGCGCGCTCGCGGCCAACGCGCTGCATCGTGGCGTCTCGCAGGGCGGCTCGACCATCACGCAGCAGCTCGCCAAAAACCTGTTCCTCACGCAGGAGCGCACGATGATGCGCAAGCTGCAGGAGGTGGTGCTGGCGCTGTGGCTCGAGCACAAATTCACCAAGGACCAGATCCTCGAGATCTATCTGAACCGCGTCTACTTCGGCTCGGGTGCCTACGGGGTCGAGGCGGCGTGCCAGCGCTACTACGGCAAGTCGGCGCGCCAGGCGACGTTGGCGGAGGCGGCGATGCTCGCCGGGCTCGTCAAATCACCCACGCGCCTCGCCCCGACCCGGAACTACGACGCCGCGCAGCACCGCTCGCAGGCTGTGCTTGCCGCGATGGCGGCAGAAGGTTTCGCAAAGGAGGACGCGGTCAAGCTCGCGCTGGGGCACCCGCCGACCATCGTCCAGCCATCCGCCGGCGGGTCTGCGAATTACGTCGCCGATTTCGTGCTCGACGTGCTCGACGACCTGATCGGAAGTCCGCAAGACGACGTAGTCGTCGAGACAACGATCGACCCGGCGCTGCAGAGCGCCGCCGAGGGGGCGCTGGTCGATGCGCTTGCCAGCAAGGGGGCAAAGCTCGGCGTCAGCCAAGGTGCCGTTGTTGCTCTCACGCCCGACGGCGCCGTGCGCGCCCTGGTCGGCGGCAAGAACTACAACGAGAGCCAATTCAATCGTGCGGTCTCGGCGAAACGCCAACCTGGATCCTCGTTCAAGCCGTTCGTCTATCTCACCGCGCTCGAACACGGACTCACGCCCGATAGCGTGCGCGAGGACAGGCCGATCGCGCTGAAAGGCTGGAAACCCGAGAACTACCGTCACGAATATTTCGGACCAGTCACGCTGCGCCAGGCGCTGGCGAACTCGCTCAACACCGTGTCGGTGCGCCTGACCATGGAGTTTGGTCCGGCCGCGGTGATCAAGACCGCGCATCGGCTCGGCATTTCCTCGAAGCTCGAACCCAATGCTTCCATTGCGCTCGGCACCTCCGAGGTGTCACCGCTGGAGCTCGTCTCGGCCTATGTGCCGTTCGCCAATGGCGGGCTCGCCGTCACGCCGCACGTGGTGATGCGGGTGCGGTCAGGCACGCGCGTGCTCTACGTGCGTCAGGACCGGCCCCTTGGCCGCGTGATCGATCCGACTTACGTGGCGATGATGGATTCGATGATGCACGAGACGCTCGCGAGCGGCACCGCGCGTCACGCCGACCTGCCGGGCTGGATGGCGGCCGGCAAGACCGGCACATCCCAGGATTTCCGCGACGCCTGGTTCATCGGTTTCACCACACACATGGTCACCGGCGTCTGGCTTGGTAACGACGACAATTCCCCGACCAAGAAGCTCACCGGCGGCAGCCTGCCGGTCGAGGTCTGGAGCCGTTTCATGAAAGTCGCGCACCAGCGCGTCGCCGTGGCTTCGCTGCCGGGCGTGGGCTCATCCGGCTTCTTCGGCAATCTGTTAGGCGGCGGAAACTTCGACGGCGAAAGCGTCGGCGCGGCTGCCGGCGCGCCGCCCCGACCCGCGGCCGACCTTGGGGCGCGCACGCAGACCGCGCGCGCATCCGAGCGCGGCGGCTTGGATGCGTGGCTCGTCAACCTGTTCAGTCGACACTGATCACTCTGGTCGCCCTTGCTCCAGTGAGGGTCCCGATAATTCCGCCGACGATCCTCCCCGCGCACTGCTGCAGAGGGAGGGCGGCGCAATCGCTAATCGCTGCCGTAGCGATGCAGTTCAGCGCCATGCGCGTCAAGCCAAGCCTTGGCGCGATCCATCTCCGGGCAGATACGGCGCACGATGCGCCAGAAGCGCGGGGCGTGGCTCATCTCCACGAGGTGCGCGGCCTCATGCGCGGCGAGGTAATCGAGCACATGTGGCGGCGCCAGGATCAGGCGCCAGGAAAATGAGAGCGCACCGTCGGCCGAGCACGAGCCCCACCGGCTCGACGTGTCGCGCACCGTGATGCGCGCGATGCGCGCCTCGAGCAACGCCGCATAGCGCCGGCTCGCATGTTCGAGATCCCGCCTGGCTTCGCGCTTGAGAAAATCGCGCACGCGCCGCCCAATGTGGGGGGTCTCGCCGGCGACGCAAAGCAGCGCCTCGCCGGCGGTCATTTCCACCCACACCGTTCCGCGCGCCTGCGGCCGGTGCGCAATGCGGTGCGGAGTGCCACGCAGCGGCACGAGCTCCCCATTCACGAAGGGGGCGGCCGCCGGCAACCGGCGCAGCCGCGTCGCGATCCAGGCGCCGTTGCGCTGGGCGAAAGCCTTGGCGTCCGTCAGTGACCCGCGCAGCGGAATGGTGAGCACGACCTCGCGGGTCGCCGCGTGGACGCGCAGCGTGTAGCGGCGCGCCTGGCGCTTGCGATTGAGGCGCACCTGATAGGTCGTCGTATCGAAGATAACTTCGATGGCCGGCGGGTCAGGCGGGCGGCGAAAAAGCGCAAGCGGCATGGGCGGCGTCTGGGCAGTCCGCGCGAACGCGGGTCCGGTCTGGTACGCGAACCAAGAAAGCTGATTCGCGTCCGAGTATTGCGGCAACCGCGCACCGCGCAAGCGGCCGGCTGCCGCAGTTTACGACCCGCGCCGGACCGTCTTGAGCTCGACGAGATTGGCGGGCTTGGCGGCCGGCTTGCGCGGGCGCGGGCGAGCGGCCGCCAGCGGCTCGTTGTTCGAGAGCATGAAGTCGGAGATACGCGGCGCAATTTCGGCCCGGAACCTGGAGCCGTTGAACACGCCATAATGCCCGACGCCTGGCTGCAGCCAGTGGGCTCGGCGCTCCGCCGGAATGTTCACACACAGCCGATGTGCCGCCTCGGTCTGGCCGACGCCGGAAATATCGTCGTGCTCGCCCTCGACGGTGAGCATGGCAACGCGGCGGATGGCGGCGGGATCAACCGGACGCCCGCGATGCGTCATTTGCCCTTTCGGCAAGGCATGACGGACGAACACGGTATCCACGGTCTGCAGGTAGAACTCCGCCGCCAGATCCATCACCGCGAGATATTCGTCGTAAAACTCGCGATGCTTCTGCGCCGAGTCGCCGTCGCCGCGCACCAAGTGCATGAACAGATTCCGGTGCGCCTCGATGTGGCGATCGAGGTTCATGCTCATGAAGCCGTGCAGCTGCAGGAACCCTGGATAGACATCGCGCAGCATGCCGGGATGCGGGAACGGCACCTTGGTAATGACGTTGCGACGGAACCAGTCGATCCCGCGCTCTTCTGCGAGCTTGTTGACGGCCGTTGGATTGATGCGGGTGTCGATGGGCCCGCCCATGAGCACCATGGAATTTGGCACGTAGGGATCGTTCCCCGCCTCCATCACGGAGACCGCCATCATCACCGGAACCGAGGGCTGGCACACCGCGATCACGTGCGTATTGCCGCCGAGCGCGTGCAGCATCGACACCAAGTATTCGACGTAGTCGTCGAGATCGAACGGGCCTTCGCTCACCGGGACGGTGCGCGCGTCCGCCCATTCGGTGATGTAGACGTCATGGTTCGGCAGAAACGCTTCGACCGTTCCGCGCAACAGCGTCGCGTAATGCCCCGACATCGGCGCGACGATCAGAACGCGCGGCTGCGGCCGATGCGGCACGTGCTCGAGGGTGCGCTCGAAATGCACGACGCGGCAGAACGGTCGTTGCCACACCGGTGTGATGTGGACCGGTACCCGTTCGCCGCCAACCATGGTGGATGAAATGTTCCACTCGGGCCGGCCGTAACGGCGCGTGGAACGTTCAAACAATTCGGCGCCGGCGGCGAGCGACTTGCCGAACGTGGTGTGCGCCCACGGATTGACCGGATTCCTAAACAGGAGCCGCGTCGCATCCGCCATCGCCCGCGATGGAATTACCGCCGCCTGGCTCATCTCATAGAACCAGTACATCGGCGCCGACAACGGAAGAGCGCCTGCCCTTCCAAATTCACCGATTGCCATTCAGTCCCCCGGCCTTCCGCATTTTGCGCTGCAGCATCCTGTCTTCATCATGTCACACAGTCAACATCGCACCATCCGCCAGGTGCTTCATTTGCCACGTGTGCACAACAAACGAAGCCAGCGCTGGTTTACGTAAATATGGTGTTACCGGGGTTTATTCGCTGCCCTGCAGCAGAGAACCATGCTGTCGCGCCGCCTGCAGGTATTTGAGAAACGCGAAAATCGCCAGTGTCATCAGCACGATATTGATTCCGAGGGCCTCCAGCATGAGGTCGGCGCGGAACACATGCGTCAGCAGCAGGGCTCGCATGCCCTCGAATACATAGGTCGGCGGCAGCATCCAGGCGACCACCTGCAACCAGGACGGCAGCACGGAGACAGGGTAGTAGACGCAGGTCAGCGGCAGGAGGATGAACATCAACGTCCACGCCATGTTCTCGGCACCGAGGCCGTGCCGGAGCAGAATGCCGGATACGAAAATGCCGAGCGCCCAGCTGGTGAGGATGAGGTTGACGAAGAACGCCGCAAGCGCGAACCCGAGCCCCCACAGGTTGAAACCAAAGAAGATGATCGCCAGCACCGTCACCGGCACCATGCCGATCGAGAGCCGAATGATACTCATGATCATCAACGCACTGACGAACTCTGGCGGCTTGAGCGGCGAGATCAGCAAGTTCGCGAGATTACGCGAATACATTTCCTCCAAGAACGAAATCGAGAACCCGAGCTGGCCGCGGAACAGGATGTCCCACAGCATGACAGCGCCGATGAAGGTCTGGCCGGCGCGCGCCGGCATCCCGCTCATCTTGCCGATGTAGGTCTGCAGAAAGCCCCACATGAACATCTGCACCGTCGGCCAGTAGATCAGGTCGAGCACGCGCGGCCAGGACGAGCGCAGCAGATACCAGTAGCGCGAGACCATGGCGCCGACGCGGGTGAGCGAGAACGCGGCCGGATCGCGCGCGATCAACGGCCGAGTTGTTGGAAGGTGAGTGGTGGTCATGGATGTGCAGTCCGTACGGAGCGCGCGGCGTTCTTACCCTCCCCCTTGTGGGGAGGGTCGGCGCGCAGCGCCGGGGTGGGGGTCGATGTTTGGCGGAACGCGCGCGCCATCTCACACCGACCCCCACCCCGCCCGCCTTCGGCGGTCGACCCTCCCCACAAGGGGGAGGGTAAAGATCTCACACTCGTCCTATTCCTCATCGCGCCGCCTCCCGGGCACCCTCGCGGCGGCCGCGCGCGACGTCGAGAAACACATCTTCCAGATTATTGCGGCCATAGCGCGCCAATAATCGCGCCGGCGTGTCATCATCAACAATAACGCCGCGCTTCATCATGATGATGCGATCGCACAGCCGCTCGACCTCGTTCATATTGTGGGAGGCGAGCAGAACCGTGGCGCGACGCTCGGCCGTGTAACGCTCCAGATGACCACGTATCCAGTCGGCGGTGTCGGGATCAAGCGACGCGGTCGGCTCATCGAGCAACAATACTTCGGGCGCGTTGATCAGCGCCTTGGCGAGCGACACGCGTGTCTTTTGTCCAGCCGAGAGCTTGCCCGTCGGCCGATCAAGCAATTCGGTGAGATCGAGGTCGGCGGCGAGCGCCGCAATGCGCGCGTCGCGGTCGGCCACGCCATAGAGGCGCGCGAATACCGAGAGGTTCTGCCGGATGGTCAAGCGATGCGGCATTTCCACGTACGGGCTCTCGAAGTTCATCCGGTGCAGGATGTGATAACGCTCGCGCGGCATGTCGCAGCCGAGGATGCGGATCGTGCCCGATGTCGGCGCCACCAGACCCATCATCATGGCAATGGTTGTCGTCTTGCCGGCGCCATTGCCGCCAAGCAAACCGACGATTTGGCCGGGTTCGATGGAAAACGAAATGCCTGCGACCGCAGTGCCGCCCGGATACTGCTTGACGAGATTGGAGACGACAATGGCCGGTTCGGTCGAGAGCATGGATGCCTGTTAGCTGCGCATTCTACGTGTGACAACGCAGAGAAACGACAATACCGGTAGCCGGAACGCGAATCACCTCGTGAATTTGTTGAGAAGTGGCGTGGGTAGCGCTACAACCACCGCGGCTTGCAATAGGGTGGGCGAGCAATTAAATTACCGCATCGATTTGGCCGGACTACCTGGGCCGCTTCGCCTCGCACTGGCAGGCGCACGTTTCAGACTCTCACCAAATTCGACGAACCGGGAGTAAGGCGCAGGCCTGCGCCACCCCACGTGCATCCGCCAGTGGAAGGACGACTATGACGACTGGAACAGTGAAGTTTTACAACGGCAGCAAGGGTTACGGATTCATCGCGCCCGACGACGGCAGCAAGGACGTGTTCGTTCACGCCACTGCACTGCAGCGCGCCGGCCTCACCGGCCTGCACGAAGGTCAGAAGGTGAGCTTCGACGTGCAGACCGACCCCCGCTCCGGCAAGCTCGCCGTCAGCCGCATTTCGGCGCAGTAATGGCGCACCCGTGTCGGCCCGGTCATGGCTGGCCGCTGACCCGGAAGCGTTCTGAATGCTATACTGTAAGAAAGATCCCGGCCGGCGCTTCGCCGGCCGGACTAGCATCATCATGAGGTGTGCATGGCGAAAGAAGAACTGATCGAGCTTGAAGGTCTGGTGACGGAAATTCTCCCCGATACGCGCTTCCGCGTGAAGCTCGACAACGGGCACGAGATCATCGCTTACGCGGCCGGTCGCATGAAGAAGAACCGGATCAAAACATTGGCGGGAGACCGCGTTACGGTGGAGATGTCGCCCTACGACCTGGAAAAGGGTCGGGTGATTTTCCGTCACAAGGACGAACGCGCCGCGCCGCGTACCGCTCCGGCACGGCCGCAGTTTCGACGCCGCTGAGCGGCCGTCGCCCTTATCGCGAAGACACCAGCGACAGGTTCGGCCGATAGCGGCCGATGATCGTCTGCGACACAAAGGTATCCGCGACCCGGATCGTGTGCACATCGCCGCAATGCGGGCAGCGCACCCGAATATCGATCAATTGCAAGCGCGTGAGTGACGCCGCATCGGTGTAGATCCCGGTGCTCACGGTGCGCTCATTGACCGGGCAGCGAAACGATAGCTCACCGAATGCCGGTTCGGCCCGCCCCTGCGCGGAATGATCTGCGGTCACGGCATGGCCCCATCGAATGCGAGCTACCCTGATGAAGGTAGGACGATGATCCCCGGAAATAAAGGGGTTCACCCGTCCATCGGCAGTCCGACATAATTCTCGGCCACCACGGTCTGAGCCGCACGCGAGCCTGCGATGTAATCAAGCTCCGCAAGCTGGATCTGCCGCTCGAACGGAGTATGCGTCGGGAAACGGTGCAGCAGCGTCGTCATGTAGTTGGAGAACCGCACGGTCTTCCACACTCGCTGCAGACAGGTTTGCGAATACCGCTCGACCAGGGAGCCGTCGTTCTTGCGCAGGAACGGCACGAGTCCGCGCGCCAGGACGCGCACGTCAGCGGCAGCAAGGTTGAGGCCCTTGGCGCCCGTCGGTGGCACGATATGCGCCGCATCGCCGGCGAGAAACAGGCGGCCATACTGCATCGGCGCGGCGACGAACGAGCGTACCGGCGTCACGCCTTTCTGGAAGATGCGCCCTTCGGCAAGCTCCGAGGTGTCGGCGTTGAGCCGGATATGCAGTTCTTCCCAGATGCGTGCGTCCGGCCACTGCGCCAGGTCCTCATCCGGCGTACATTGCAAATACAGGCGCGCGATGCGCGGGGATCGTCGGCTGGCGAGCGCATAACCGCGCGCATGGTTGGCATAGGTCATGTCGGCGAGCGGCGGCGATTCCGACAGAATGCCGAGCCAACCGAATGGAAAGATATGGTCGTAGATGGTGAGCGCATCAGCCGGGATGGCCAGACGAGCGATTCCGTGGAAACCGTCACAGCCGGCAATGACGTCACACTCGAGGCGGTGCTCCTCGCCCTTGTGCTGGAAGCGGATAGCAGGCCGCGCTCCGGCGATGTCCTCGAGCGCCATTGCTTCGGCTTCAAACAACAGCTCGCCGCCGGCGGCGAGGCGGGCGGCGATCAGATCCTTCACCACCTCCTGCTGGCCGTAGATACGCACCTCACGGCCGTTGACGAGGTCCGGCATATCCATGTGAATGAGCCGGCCCTCGAAACGGATGTCGAGGATACGATCGGTCATGCTCTCCCGCATCAGACGATCGGCGACGCCGAGTTGATGCATGAGGTCGACGGTGCCCTGCTCAAGCACGCCGGCGCGTACCCGCCCCTCCACGTACTCGCGGCTGCGCGCCTCGAGGATGACGCTCTCGATGCCCTCACGGGCCAGCAGCAGCGCGAGAAAGAGACCGGCCGGCCCGGCCCCGATGATTCCAACCTGTGTCCGCATGTGTTCGCCGTTCGTCGCTCGCGCGATGCGCGATCCGGCGCATTAACTACCCATCATCTGGTCGGGTGAGAAGTCGATATCGAGCACTTTCCAGTCCTGATATTTGTCGGCAGGCAGTTTGTAGGGCGCGCATTGCCGCACGGCGGCGACGGCGCTGTCGCGCAGGGCCGGGCCGAGCGGGCTCATCTTCGCCGCCACCATTTCCGGATCGCCGGCCAACGCACCGCTTGGCGCAAGCGCAATGCGGATCACCATCTGCAGTTGCTGACCGGCGGCGAGCCCGGCCGGCAACTTGAAGCACCGGCGCACCTGCTCCTTGAACTCCTTCACGCCTTCGGTGAACTTCGCCATTCGCTCACGCGCCGCGCCGCCCTCGCCCGTCTCTTCGACCGGCAATGACAGCGCGTCGGCGAGGCGCTTCATGTCGGCCGGCACGCTACCCGGCCCCGTCGGTCCCTGCGGCAATGACGCAACACCCGTCGCCGGCGCCGGCGTGCTTTGCGGCTGCGCCAACTGAGCCTGCGGAGGCTGCGGCTGCAGCATCTGCCGGGCAAGGTCCGTCGCGAGGCTTGATTGTGCCGCCTTGGCCGGCGGAGGCGACGGCTGCGCTGGAGCGGCGGGTTTGGCCGGAGAGGTAACCGGCTTCTCCTGGGACGCGGGTTTCTCGGCCTTTTCCGGGGATGTCGGCTGCTCCGATTTTGGATCCGGCTTGGCGACCGGCTTCTCAGCCTTGGCTTGCGCCTGGTCGTCCGCCTTGGCTTCGGTCATCCCGGGGGGCGCTTCGTTGGCGGGGACGAGGTCCACATGCATGACCTCGCCGCTCGCCGTCGGCCGCAAGTCGCGATCGGAGAACAGCATGAGCAGCACATGCCCGATGATCGAAACGATCAGGGCTAGCCGCATAATATTCGCCGAATTCTCCATGTCCGCGTTGTAGCACAGCGGACAGAATGCGAACGACAGAGGACCCCTCGCCCTGTCCCTCCTCAGGCGCGGTCTGTTATAAGGGGCTCTCCACACAAAACCGCAAAACCAACCGGAAACCCCATGAAGCTCCTGTCATTCGCCAAGGACGGCGGCGCCCACGTCGGCGCGGTCGTGGCCGAGGGTATCGTCGACCTCACCGCCGCGCTCCAGGCCACCAATCCCGAAATTCATGCCGCGGGTTCGCTGCTTGGAATCATCCAATCGGGGCTCGATATCGACACCGTCGGTCAAGCGAGCATTGCCCGCCTGCGTAGCGACAATCAGCTCGACAGACATCTGGTGCGCGTACCGAAATTCTTGCCGCCGGTGCTGGCACCGCCGAAAATCCTGGCGCTCGCCTTGAACTATCAGGAGCACATCGACGAGACCAACCTTGCCTTCTACAACGAGCCGATCATCTTCGAGAAATACGCGAGCAACCTCGTGCCGCACGAAGGCGAGATCGAGCTGCCGCCGTTTCCACAGCATGTCGATGAGGAGCACGAGCTGGCGCTCGTGGTCGGTCGCGACTGCCGTCATATCCGGCCGCACCAGGCGCCCGATTACATCTTTGGCTACACGATCTGCAATGACGTGTCGGCGCGCGACCGCCAGCGCGAACGGCTCAAGATGGGCCAGCCCTATTCCTACGCCAAGAACTTCGCGACGTTCTGCCCGATGGGCCCGTGGGTGGTCACTGCCAAGGAACTGGGTGACCCGCGTAATCTCAACATGAGCGTGCGGATCAACGGCAAGGTGACACGCAGCGGCAACTCCAAACAGATGATCTTCAATCCGTTCGAGGTGCTGGCCTATTGTTCCGACTATACGCCGATGCAGGCCGGCGACATCATCTCGCTCGGCACCTTTGCGGGCGATAAGGTGATCCGCGCCGGCGACGTGGTCGAGCTCGAGGTGGAGAGGATCGGCGTGCTGCGCAATCGGGTGGTGGCCAGCAAGACGCCGTGGTCGAATTTCGCGGTCGAAAAGCCGACAGGACCGCTGGTACGCGAGAAACGGTGAGACAAAGGTCATGGGCCTCTCGATCGTGACAAACTCAGCGCGACTGTCTGAACTCATGGCACGATCGCGAGTGATATAATCAGGGGCGCCGGATGCCGATCAGTGAGATCAATGGGGTCAATATCAACTACGATGTTCTGGGCGAGCGCGGTCCGTTCATCGCGCTGTCGCCGGGCGGACGGCGCGAGATGGGCAACGTGCGCACCCTGGCGGAACGCCTGGCCCGCGCCGGTTACCGGGTGCTCATTCATGACCGGCGCAATTGCGGCCTCTCGGACGTCGCGTTCGATGGCAGCCGCTCCGAATATGAGATCTGGGCCGACGATCTGTATGCATTGCTGCAGCAACTCGGCGATCTGCCGGCGGTGGTTGGCGGCGGATCATCAGGCGGCAGGCTCGCCTTGCTGTTCGCGCTCAAATATCCGCATGCGGTGCGCGCATTGTTGCTGTATCGGATCACCGGCGGCCCATTCGCCGCCAAGCGCCTCGTCTATCAATATTATGATCAATACATCGAGCTCGTCCGCAACGGTGGCATGCGGGCGGTCGCCGACAGCGAGCATTTCGCCCAGCGCATAACAGCTAATCCGAAGAACCGCGAGCGCCTCCTGGGAATGGATCCGAAGCAGTTCGTCGATGTGATGACGCGGTGGCGGTCGCATTTCGTGGCCAGCGCCGACCTGCCGGTCATCGGCGTCACCGAGCAACAACTCAATTCCATCACGGTGCCGACCTGCGTCATTCCCGGCAACGACAAAACTCACTCGCATGTCACCGGTAACGCCGCCCATCGCATGATACCGGGCAGCGAGCTGCACGACCTTTGGCCCGGCGATCTCGACATCGATTTGTTTCCTCCGGAGGATTGGGCGACCCGCGAGGCCGAGCAAGCAGCAATATTTGTCGAGTTCCTGGCGCGCAACGGCATCACCTGACTGTTTACTGCTGAGCAGGAACCAACTTGCCTTCGTTGCCGTTTGTGGCTCGGAGGTTCCCATGCGTTGGTTTCTTGCTGCCATAACGTTGCTTGCAACACTTACGATTGCCCAAGGTCATGGTCCGGCCCAGTGGATTCAGGACGGCCGTTTCCGCAACACCGCCGGCGATCTGTGCTGTGGCGAACGCGATTGCCGCGAGCTCGCCGATGCCGACATCGGCATCACCGAAACCGGCTACCTGGTGAAAAGCCTGAAGGAAACTGTGCCCTACCAGGAAGCCCAGCCCTCGCCCGATGGCCATTACTGGCGTTGCGCCTGGGGCGGCACGCGCAAGTGCTTCTTCGCCCCGCCGAGCGCGACCTAATTGTTATTTTCCAGTTTCCAGACCTCGTCCTGAGGAGCCTAGTCCCACAGGGACTAGGCGTCTCGAAGGACGGCCCCAACCGCGGCTGTCGTGCTTGGCTATCCTTCGAGACGCCCTCGCTACGCTCGGGCTCCTCAGGATGAGGTCCCAGAGCAAAGGCTTGTCGCCCCCGCGGCTTGCGCTAATTTGCGCACCGCGGGGGAATTGTCATGACACCGACTCTTGTGTTTCCGCAGCTGGCGGGCGTTTACGCTGCGCTCGCGCCCTGGGCCGACGCGCTGTTGCGCGTCACCGTGGCCCTCTGTCTGGTGCCGCACGGGCTGCGCACTTATTTCGGCATGTTTCCAAATACCGGCATGCCGATCAACTCGCTGCCCATGTTGGTCAATGTCCTCGACCAAGGTGGCTACTGGCCTGGCCGAATCTGGGGGCCGGTTATCATCATCACCGAGCTGATCGGCGGCCCAATGCTGGCGGTCGGACTGTTCACGCGCCCTGCCGCGGTGCCGGTATTTATCCTGCTCGCACTTTCGGTCTATGAACACCGCAAGTGCGGCTGGTTCTGGAACACGCAAGGCGCGGAATATCCGCTGATCTGGGCGGTCGGCGCGCTCTATGTGCTGATCCACGGCGGCGGCACGATCTCGCTCGATTATCTGATCGGCTGGGAATTTTAAAACACCAGATTGCAATCCCGCTATGCGCGCCACGCGGGGTTGACCTCATCGCCGATCTCCGGTCTGCTCGCCTGCCGACGCGCCGAATTCCAGCGCGCATCAGGACTGCCGGGTCCATGCTTCGATCTGATTACATGCGCGCGGGAACGCGCGAGCCTTCTGACGCGCCGGATTCGCGCTATTCCTGGCTGCGGCTTGCCATCTGCACGCTCATCAGCACCATCGGCGGCGTGGGGATGTGGTCGTTCGTGGTGATGCTGCCCGCGATCCAGGCCGACTTCGGCATCACCCGCGGCGAGGCCTCTCTCCCTTACACCGTGCTGATGGTCGGCTTCGCCCTCGGCTCGATCATCACCGGCCGGCTCGCCGATCGCTTCGGCATTCGCGTCACTCTCGTAACCGGCTCCCTGGCGGCGGGCATCGGCTTTGTCCTGGGCGGGCTGACGACGGCGCCCTCGCAGCTCACCATCGCCTACGGATTGCTTGGACTCGGTACGTCCGCCGGTTTCGGTCCATTGATCGCAGACGTGTCACACTGGTTCGAGCGCTGGCGCGGAATTGCAGTCGGCATCTGCTCGGCCGGCAATTATCTCTCCGGTGCGATCTGGCCGCCGGTGATCAGCTATTTCATCGCCGCCGCGGGCTGGCGCGCGACCCACATCGGCATCGGTCTGTTCTGCCTGGCCACGGTGGTCCCGCTCGCGCTCCTGCTGGGCCGCCGCGTCGCCTTGGCACACGGTACCGGCGGCACCCTGTTGCATGCAGGCAACCTGGGTCTCTCACCGACGGCGTTGCAGGTCTTGCTCTCGATCGCAGGCGTGGCCTGCTGTGTCGCCATGTCGATGCCGCAGGTGCATATCGTCGCGTATTGCGGCGATCTCGGCTACGGCGTGGCCCGCGGCGCCGAAATGCTCTCGCTAATGATGGCGTTCGGCATCGTCAGTCGCATCGGGTCCGGCTTCATCGCCGATTGGGTCGGGGGATTGCGCACATTGCTGCTCGGCTCGGTGCTGCAGGGCGTCGCGCTCGTGCTCTACACGTTGTTCGATGGGCTGACCTCGCTCTACGTGATCTCAGCATTGTTCGGTTTGTTCCAGGGCGGCATCGTGCCGAGCTATGCCATCATCGTGCGCGAATATTTCTCGCCGCGCGAAGCCGCGACGCGCCTCGGCATCATCCTCATGGCGACGCTGTTCGGGATGGCCCTGGGCGGCTGGATGTCCGGAGTGATCTTCGATTACACGGGCTCCTACCGGGCCGCATTCCTCAACGGCATCGCCTGGAACGTGCTGAATGTCAGCATCGCGCTGTGGCTCATTCTGCGGCCACGGCGGCTATCCCTCGCCACGGCTTAAATCTTCAACAACCTGCGCGCATTCTCGCAAAACACCTTGGCCTCGTCGGCGGGCGCGAGCTTGAGCGAGCGGATCATCTCTACACCTGCTTTCTTCAGCGGTTTGAGCGGCGGGGCATCGGTGCCGAACACGAAATGGTCCGCGCCGACTGTCTCCAGCGCGCAGCGCGCCGCCGGCGCGTGATAGCAGGTCGATTCCAGATACATCATTTTCAGATAATGGCTAGGCGGCTGCTTGATCAGCATCGGCTCGTAGGGCCCGAGGAAATACGCCTCTTCCTGCAAATTGTAGGCGTAGTCCATGCGGCCGATCATTTCGCAGATGCCGCCGCCGAGATGGCTCGCGACCAGTTTCAGCGTCGGGAACTTCTCGAACACGCCGCGCACGATCAGGCGCGAGATGGCGAGCGCGCCGTCCATTGGCCGGCCCACACTCGATGCCAGACGATAGATATTGAGCCGCTCCTCGCCGAAGCCAACCGAGGGCGGATGCACGAACACCGGAATGTCGAGTTCGGTGAGCAGTTGAAAAAACGGCAGTGCTTCATCATCGTCCGGGTAGTGGCCCGGCAGGCTCGAGAGGATGATTACGCCCTTGGCGCCGTCCTGGCGCACGGCCCGCTCCAGCTCCCTGAGAAACGGCTC
>JAFAXD010000678.1 GCA_019241285.1 Xanthobacteraceae bacterium
CCTAAGATGGCATTCGCCGCAATTTGTAGCGCGCACCTGGGAGGACAAGAGCATGTTGAGTGCCGAACGAAACCGGATGCTGACCCAAGTTGATCCCGGCACCCCGATGGGTGATCTGTTGCGGCGCTACTGGCAGCCCATTGGCGGAGCCAGCGAATTCGACTCGAAGTCGGTCAAAGCCATCCGGCTCCTGGGCGAGGACCTCACTCTATACAAGGACCTGAGCGGCACGTTCGGCCTTGTCGATCGTCATTGCACCCATCGTCGGGCCGACCTTTCTTACGGTTTCGTGGAGCAAAAAGGACTACGCTGCAATTACCACGGGTGGTGCTTCGACGAACTGGGACATTGTATCGAGCAGCCCTACGATGATCACACCAATCCGAATGACCGCCGGCGCGAGAAATGCGCCGTCAAGGCTTATCCGGTGAAGGAAGTGGCCGGCTTGTTATGGGCCTATATGGGACCCCTGCCGGCCCCCGAGCTGCCCATCTGGGAGCCATTCACTTGGCAGAACGGCTTTCGCGAGATTGCGATTTCGCACGTCCCCTGCAATTGGTTCCAGTGTCAGGAGAACTCATGCGATCCGGTGCATTTCGAGTGGATGCACGACAACTGGAGCATCCGCCTGAAAGGAAAAACCGGACCGTACTCTCCGACGCACCTTCAGCTGAAGTTTGAAGAGTTCCCGTATGGGTTCATCTACAAACGCATTCGCGAAGGCGGCGGTGATCAAGATACCAATTGGACAACCGGCCGCGTCGCCCTGTGGCCGAACGGATTTTACCTGAGCAGCCATTTCGAGTGGCGCGTACCGGTTGACGACGAGAATACGCTCAGCGTCACCTGGTTCTACATGCGCGTGCCGAAGGGTCGCGAACCTTACGTTCAGAATACGGTCCCCACCTGGTACGCACCCGTCACGGATGCACACGGCCAGTGGATCACCAGCCATGTGATGAACCAGGATTTCGTCGCCTGGGTTGGGCAAGGCCGCATCGCCGACCGGACCAAGGAAGTGCTGAGCGGGGGCGACGTCGGAATTTCAATGATCCGCAATCGCTTCTTCAGCGAAATCGACCTGATCAAAACTGGCGCCGATCCCAAGGGCACGATCCGCGACCCGGAAGCGGCACGCTGTGTCGAACTGCCCTGCCAGCAGAAACAGGTTCTCATCGACGGCATCGAGCTTGGCGAGTACCCGAAGTATCCGCTGCTCAATCAGCGCCTATCGGGTTTTCGCCACCTTGCTGGACAACCTCCCGAGGTCCGGAACGCTTTTGTCGATGCGTTCGGACTCGAACGATAGCTCTGGTGCCCGTTCCCGGCTTGATGACACGGGGAACGATCGCTCTCATGCGCGATTATCCGGCGTCAGCCTTCCGAGGCTGCCAGCCGATCTTCCTGTCTATGCAGGGCACCTCGATTGATCGATTGCGGACTTACAGCGTCGGTTCCAAGGACATGGCCATTGATTGTGTTGGCGACAAAATCGGATAGTTTCGACGCGTGATATTGTTTGCCAGTCGAAAGACATGCTTTAATGATCACCCACAATCCACAAATGCACCTTGCCGCATTCCTGATCGCAGGACCGGTCGCTCATAGTCACGCGCTTTGGCGCAACCCAGCTCATGACGTCCCATTTCTGACGATCGAGTATTATATCGAAATCGCCCGGGCGCTGGAGCAGGGTAAGTTCGACCTGTTGTTCTTCGCGGATCGATTGGCAATTGGTGACCGATTCGGCGGCAATCAACTCACAGGCATACGGTACGGCGATCAGGATTCAACACGAATGGATCCCGTCCCGATACTGGGGGCGCTGGCGGCTGTGACCAGCCACATTGGTCTTGGTGCCACGCGATCGACGACTTATGACCAACCCTACAGCATCGCGCGCGAATTCCGCACGCTTGACCATTTGTCGAAAGGCCGCGCGGCATGGAACGTTGTAACGTCCATGAATGACGGCGAGGCATGGAACTATGGAATCGACACGCATCTCGATCACGATCGGCGTTACGACCGAGCTGATGAGTTCATGGAGGTGATGTTCAAGCTGTGGGACAGCTGGGAGCCTGATGCATTGATCCTCGACCGCGCGAGCGGCGTATATGCTGACCCGAACAAAGTTCACTACATCAATCACGCAGGGGCTTACTTCAAGACACGCGGGCCGCTGAACATTCCATCCAGTCCTCAGGGTCGGCCGGTCATCATTCAAGCTGGTTCATCGGATCGCGGGCGGCAATTTGCGGCGCGATGGGCAGAAGTCATTTTTTCAATATCCCCAACCCCCGAGTTGATGCGCAAGTTTACAAGTGGGGTCCACGAGGATCTGGCTGTCGTAGGACGGCCCACGGCTGCGTGCAAAATCCTTCCTGCGGTCATGCCCTTTGTCGGCGAGACATTAGCCGAGGCGACCGACAAAAGGGACGCACACAACGCTCTGGTCGACCCCATGGTTGGCCTCTCGACGCTTGCAGCACATGCCAATTTCGATTTCTCACAAATGAATCTGGACGCGCCGGTTGAGCAGCTTCGCAGCGGCGGAACGCAGGGTCTCATCGCAACGGTTTCGCGCATCGCGAAGGATGCGAACATGACCCTGAAGGACGTCGGACGGCGTTACGGCGAGAGTGTCATGGTCCCACAAATTTGCGGAACCGGCGCGCAAGTCGCGGAACAGCTCGCAGAGACCTTCGCCGCGGGCGCATGCGATGGCTTCGTTATCTCTCCCGCTTTCCTGCCGGATTCTTTCCGCGAGTTTTCCGAACAGGTCGTACCCCACCTCCAGCGTCTCGGCGTATTCCGCGAGGAATATCGCGGCAGAACTCTCCGCGATCACCTGAGCGGGTCTTGATCGAAAAAGCTTCCACGCCACTAAAGGACGATGCGTTGGGATTGAATCAAAGCACCAGCCAAATACCTCGTCATTGCGAGCGAAGCGAAGCAATCCAGCGGCCACAACATTGGGCTCTGGATTGCTTCGGCGCTGCGCGCCTCGCAATGACGAACTCTGGTCAGGCGATCACTTCCGCCTGCGATAACTTTTCCGAAGGCACCGCGCTGTTGTAGTTCGTGCGGTATTTATCAGGAACGAAGATCGCGCAGATTGCCGCTATGATTGCTAGTCCGGCGAGATAGATGCTGACCGCATAAATCGTCCCGAAGTCGTGGAGCAGCCACGTGGCGATAAGCGGTGCTGGACCGCCCGCGGTCAAAGAGGAGAGTTGGTAGCCCAGCGAGGAGCCGCTGTACCGGACATGCGGAGGAAATGCCTCAGCTACAAACGCCGGCTGAGGTCCATACGACATATCGTGGACGACCAACGACAGCACGATTGCAATGACCACGATCACGGGACTGCCCGTCTCGAGCATCGCGTAGTAGGGGAACGCGAAGATCGCGAGTGTTACGGCACCGATGATGTACATCGTCCTGCGGCCAATACGGTCCGACAAATGGCCGAAGAAGAGAACCGTGCCCAGCGAGACGAAGCATGCAAGCAGGAGTGCGTTGAACAGCAGATCCCTCGACAAATGCAACGTTCCGACGCCATAGGAGAGGACGAATGTCGAGAAGAGGTAGAACGCGGCGTGCTGCCCCGAGCGGATGCCGCAGATGAGCAGGATCTCACGCCAATAATGCTTGATAGCGACCGCAACCGGTGCCTTCTCGACCGTGCCCTTTGCCTCCATGTTCTTGAACGCCATGGTTTCGAGAATGCCCAGCCGGATCCAGAATCCAATTCCGATCAGGACCACGCTGACTAAGAAGGGAATCCGCCACCCGATCGTTTCGAACCAGGCACTCGAGCCGAAGCTGTTCACCGCGGTCAGCACGAGCAGCGCCGTCAGGAGGCCAAGTGGCGAACCAAATTGCGCCCAGCTGCCCGCGAAGCCCCGGCTCTTGTTGAGGGTGCCCCATTCGGTCGCCACGGCGACTGCCCCACCCCACTCGCCGCCCACGCCAAGACCCTGCAGGGTCCGCAAGATCGTGATCGCGACCGCACCCCAGACGCCGATTTGGTCATATGTCGGCACCAGCCCGATGAGGACAGTACTCACGCCCATCAACAGGAGGGTCGCCACCAGCGTTGCCTTGCGCCCCAAGCGATCGCCGAAGTGGCCAAAAATCACAGCCCCCACCGGGCGAATGGCGAATCCGACAAAGAACGTCGACAGCGCCAGGAGCGTGGCCGAATACGCATTGGCCTGCGGGAAAAAGAGCTTGCCGAAAATGGTCGCGGCCATCAGCCCATAGATGTAAAAATCATACCACTCGATCATCGACCCTATGGCCGACGCAAAAATCGCGCGGTTCGCGTTTCTCTTCGTGTCTTGATCGGTCCTATATTCCTGCTCCATCATTTCCTCTCAATTGTTTGTCTGGAGCCACGATGAAGCCGGCCGATGCAGCCCTGGCAGTGCTCACCTCTGTCATTTGGGGAATAGCGTTCGTTGCCACCAGGATCGCGCTCGACAGTTTTTCGCCGCCCCAGCTCACCGCGCTCAGGTTTCTGATTGCCTGTCTGCCGGTGCTTTTCCTGCCACGCCCGCGAATATCGTGGCGCCAGCTCATCCTGATCGGCCTCACTTTGTTCGCTGGGCAATTTCTACTCATGTTTTTTGCCTTCGACAACGGATTACCACCGGGGGTCGCCTCTGTGACGCAACAGATGCAGGCATTTTTTACGGTTGGCTTGGCGGCCGCGTTCCTCGGCGAGATGCCGACCCTGCGGCAAGGTGTGGGTATGGCCATGGCCTTCGCCGGGCTAATCCTGATCGGCTCGACCGTTGACGGAGAGCTTCGTGCGCTTGGGCTGGTCCTCGCCATGGGCGCGGCGCTGAGTTGGGCCATCGGCAATATTCTGGTGAAGCGGGTCGGTGACGTCTCGATGGTTGCGCTGGTGGCGTGGCTGAGCTTGGTGCCACCAATTCCAGCGCTCGCGGTTGCCGCCGTCTATGATCCCCATCCATTCCTGATCTCGCAGCTCCTTGCCGCGTCGTGGATGAGCCTTGTCGCGGCACTCTATCTTGGCGCGATCTCCACGATCCTCGCTTACGCCATTTGGGGGCATCTGCTCGCCCGATATCAGGCAGCTACGGTCGCGCCGTTCGCTCTGCTTACGCCTTGCGTGGGCGTTGCCGGCTCAGCCCTCGTGTTTGGTGAAGTGTCCGGGCCCGTTCGGTACGCTGGCATGCTCCTTGTATTTGGTGGTTTGGCAGTGATCATCTTGCCGGCTGGATTGAAAATCGTCGCTTTGGGAAAAAGATGACGCCCTCCGATGCCGAGCAGCGCCCCTCACATCTGCGGCAGTTTGGCAATCCGGGCGTATTCGCCCCATTCCACGATCGCCTTCTGGAACATGGCCTGGGCCTCATCCGGGGTGCGCGTCATCGGGTCGGCGCCCGACAGGGCGAGGAACTTCTTGGTATCCTCGCTGGCGTTGATTTCTTTGATCCAGCCGTTGATGCGATCGACAATCGGCCGTGGCGTGGCCGCCGGAAGCATCACGCCCCACCACAGGTTCAGATCCATCGGGACGCCGGATTCCTTCATGGTCGGCACGTCGGGCGCTGCGCCAAGCCGCTCGCTCGAGCCCACCGCGAGCATGCGCAGGCGGCCTTCGCGCTGCTGAGCCAGGCCAAAAATAGGATCGTGGACGGCGTAGTCGAGCTTGCCGCTTTGCAGCTCGTTGAGCGAATCGATGGCGTTGCGATACTGAACCTCGACCGCCTCGAGCCCCGCCGCGTTCTTGTAGAGCGCCGCCATCACCGATCCGGGATTTGCCGCGGTCGCGTAGCTCGCCGCGGGTCCCTTCTTCTTCATGGCTGCGGTCAACTCGGCAACAGTTTTGTACGGACTGTTGACATCCGCCATCAGCATGAAGGCGAGATTGCTGGTGGTCGCGGCCACCTGCAGCGCTTTGCCGACGTCAACCGGCGGGTTCTTGAACAGGTGATACGTCAAGGCGACGGTCGTGCCGGCGAAGGGATAGAGCGTGTAGCCATCGGGCTTCGAGCGAGCAACGTACTCGGTTGCAATGTTGCTGTTGGCGCCGGTGCGGTTCTCGACGATGACGTTGCGGCCCGACACCGGGCGCAGCTTCTCTCCGTAATATCGGACCAGCACGTCGGCACCGCTGCCGGGCGGGAAGCCGCAAATTAGGTGAATGTCCTGAGTTGGATAATCCTCGGCGCGCGCCGTCGTGCCGCCCAGGGCGCCGGTCAATGCCGTCGCGCCAACGCCTGTCAGAAACTCCTTGCGGCTGATCGTCATGGGCGTCCCTCTCTGATTTATGCGCGTCGCGTCAACTCGACGCGCTCTCCGTCGCCATCGCATGGTTTGTCCCGGCGCTCCGCGTCATTGCGAGGAGCGTAGCGACGAAGCAATCCAGTGCGGCGCCTCAGCGCTGGATTGCTTCGCTCGCTCGCAATGACGCGGATCGCTGGAGCAAGCTATACAAACAAGCCCAATCATGACGAGCCAACTATTAGAACCTTTTTCGTTGTCAAGACAATATATTTCAAGGCGCTCGGGTGGATCAGGGCTTCCTGAGCATGTCGTCGGCATTTCTCTCGAGTATTTCGATAACGCTGACGACATCTTGTTGGGAAAGGCCGGACAGCAGCCGCTTCTGGCGCTCCCAGGCAATCGGCGCCAGTCGCTCGATCATAGCGACACCGGCCGGAGTGAGCGAGATTAGAACCATTCGATTGTCGGTCGGATGCGGGGTACGGACAACGAGACCGCGTTCTCCGAGATGACCGAGCGAGCGGCTCACCCAGGCCTTATCGATCCGGCCGCGCCGGCTCAGCTCACCGACGCTGAGCGGCTGTTGCTCGCGCAGAACGATCAAAGCGCGCAGCTCCGAATTGTTGATCCCGTGCTGTTTCTCGTAAGCGGCACTTGCGGCCCGGCTGATCACGTCCGCCAAGTGGATGAGCCGAAACGCGATCAGGTCCGTCAGGGGAAGATGACGCCGCTGCTCCCGCCGTCGGGGTGCGGCAGTTTTGCGCGCCATAGGCTCCGAACTCCGCTGTTGCCAGCCGATACGCATAGATGACTCGGCAATTTTGGGCAAAATCCTCGATTTGCGCGGAGTGGTTCATCCGCGAATTGGCGCGACGCTTACCAATGGTTGGTCCGCACCGGGACGCTCAATGTTAGATCAACGTGCATCGCTTGCAGGCAGTTTTGACACGCGGCACGGGGGAAAATATCGTCGCGTTGAGAGATCAACTCATCCCCCCGCCGGGCTTCGAGATACTCCAAGGAACCAAGCATGCGTTTGATGATGTGGATCCGCCTGGCTGCGGCCGTGGTTGCCGGATCGATGTGTGCCGCAACGGCGTCGGCGGAACCGGTGAAGATCCGCGTCGGCTGGGTCAACGTGCCGGGTCAGATCACGCCCATCCTGTTTGCCCATCCCGGGATCGCCAAACATCTTGGCCAGTCCTACACGCTCGAGCCGATTCGCTATCCAGGGTCGTCAGTGGCGCTCACGGCGCTTGCCGCCGGCGAGCTGGAGCTTGCCAATCTGACCTTCACCCAGGTGCCGACTGCGATTCAGAATGCCGGCATGACTGACCTGCGGATTTTGGTCGATGAGTTTCGCGACGGCGTGCAAGGCTATGACACGATCCAGTACATGGCCCTCAAAGACGGGCCGATCAACAAGATCGAAGACCTTAAGGGCAAGATCATCGCCGTCAACGCCATCGGCACGGGAACCGACATCTTCATGCGGGTGCTGTTGCGCAAGCATGGGCTCGAATTTCAGCGCGACTACACGGTGGTTGAGACCGGGTTTCCCACCATGAAAGCCATGCTGGCGGACAAGAAGGTCGACCTGGTCATCGGCGTGAAGCCGTTCACCGAGGACCCAAACTTCAAGGCCATCGCGCGCACGCTGTTCACCCAGACTGAGGCGGTCGGCCCGACCGATATGGTGTTCCTGACTGCGCGCGAAAGCTGGATCGCCAAGAACCGAGCGGCGGTTGTCGATTTTTTCGAAGATTTTATCGCGGCGACACGGTGGTTTACGAATCCCGCCAACCACGACGAGGCCGTGGACATCGTTTCACGCTTCACCAAGATCCCCAGCGAGCGGCTGCAATGGGCCTTCACCACGCAAGACTTTTACCGCGACCCTAATTTGCGTCCAGATATCGGATCCATCCAGCGCGGCGTCGATCAGCTGAAGGAATTCGGCTTCATCAAATCATCGATCGACGTGGCGAAGTTTGCCGACCTGACCCTCGTCGATGAGGCGGCGAGCCGGTTCAAGCATTAGGACGTGACCTAGTCGTTCGGGGCTGGGTGCGACCCTCCGTGGTGACCAGGGATTTGTCCAGCCGCTCTTCGCGGTCGATGGCGTGCAGCTCGGTATCCAGATCATGGAATTCGAGATGTGAAGATGAGGACTTCGCCGCGATCGCGCATGCGCTGCTCGTGCGTTTGCTTTCGCGGGCGATCTAGGCGGTGTTGAACACGATTGCACCAGAATTCGTGGTCATCTCACCTAACAAATTGTTGACTGCCGAATATTGACCTTCATCGGCTGATTAACTAAGACTGGGACGAGCGTTGATATAGTTAGATGACAAGTTCGCAAGTTTAGAAGGATCCGATGATGGCTATGAAGAAGAAAACAGCTGCAAACGGGCGTCGCAAACGAGTTGCCTGGACCAAAGAAGATGTTCGCGACCTGAAGATGCATTCCAAGAGCAAAACCCCGGTCGCCCAAATCGCCAAGACGATGAAGCGGACGGAAGGCGCTATACGTCAGAAAGCCTTGGCTCTGGACATCAGCATTGGGCACCGCCGTTAGAGCGGTATCCATTCTATCCGACGCGGGTACCGGATCGGCGCTTCAGCACAACTTGAACGCCGGCCGAAGCCGGGAACCTCGTTCCGGTTCGGATATGGTGGACCATTCTTCCCCGGTTCCACCATTCATCATGCCGGCTGGCATGCTTGGCCGGCAATTTGGCAATTAACGAGCCCGCTCTTGAGCTGACGAAGTCGCGGCGCTGACATCGAACAAGTCGTCGCGCATCGTTGCCGCTCGGGATTTTGCGCCGATCAGCGAGACCTTGTCTCGCGCGCGTGGCCCTTATCCAATTCTGCGTGGGGGCTGCCAAATAAGCAAAGCGATCACCGACTGCAGCTCTGACCCAGGCTCAGCGCTGCAGTCCGGCAATCTCCCGGTTGGCAAAATCAACGCGGGCCGCCAGCATGCGAACGATGAAGCGATGGAACGCGGACGCGAGCGCCGGATCGTGCTGCTCCATCTCTTCCATTGCTGTGCGTGAGAGCCGATAGGCGGCGGTCGGCACGTCAGCCCGAACTGATGCACCGCGCGGCATCGTGCGATAGAGTCCCATCTCGCCGACAACGGTATGCCCGACCAGGCTCCGCAAGCGCAGGACCGTGCCCTCGGGCGTGCCATAGAGCACGGTCACGCGCCCGGCGTAGAGCAGATAGAGACTGTCGCCTTGTTCGCCCTGGGTAAAGACTGATGCGCCCGCTTGGTATTCGACCTTCACCAGACGAGTAAGCAGTCGGGCCAGCAATTCCTTGCTGCCGATCTCGCTCGCAAGCCACGCCTCGGTTGAACGCAGAGCGTCCTCAGGACTTACCAACTCGCTCAACAGCTGATCTTCGCACCACTCCAGCGCGGAATCGAGGTTGGTATAAAGCTGCGATACCGCATCTGCCCGCAGAACTCCGCTCACGCGCAGCACGCGCTCAACGCGGGGCGGAAGTTCAGAGAAGACGATGGTGAAGCCTTCGCGTTCTGCAAACTGACGCAGTCGGGTCAGGCTCATGGCTGCGGACGAATCGATCCCGAGCACCTGGCGAAAATCGAGGATGATGCTCCGGCACGCGCCGTTCTGCTCACGCACGACGTCCTGGATGTGCTGCAACAAACGATGGGCGCTGCCAAAGAAGATAAAACCGTGCAGCCAGATGATCTGAATACGGTTGCCATGGCGGACAAGTTCTTCCTGTTGAAAAGCGGGGCGGTCGACGCGGCTTGCATAGGTCGAGCGATCAAGCCCGAGCTTCACGAGCCGGATGCGGCTGGTGTTGACCGCGAAGGTGATGCACGCGGTGATGACCCCGACCAGAACGCCGGCGACGAAGTTCCAGGTTACGATCACCAGGAAAATGATCGCCACCTGAACGTAGTTGGCCGGTTGCATCGAACGCCGGATCTTGATCAGCCAATCGCCAAGCATTTCGGTGCCGATCTGGATGAGCAGCGCGCCCAGAACCGGCACCGGAATTGCGCCGAGCACGCGCGTTCCCAATGCGAAGCTCACGAGACAAGCGGCGCCGGCCAGCATGCCGCTCGTGCGATCGCGCGCGCCAGCGCGGTAGTTGAACAGCGTTCGGCTGACCGAGACGGTACCGACCATCCCGGCGGCCAGCCCCACCAACACGTTGGCGAGGCCATTCAGGCGCATCTCGCGGTCGAGATCGAGGTCCTGACGGGTTTCTACCTCGATTGCCACCATGCTCAGCAGCAAAGTCATTGCGGTCACGACCACAAGTGCGACGTAGTCGCCGCTTGCGCGCAAGAAGATCGACGGATCGACCGTGCCGATGGTGGTCAGCAGGGCAGGGCCTGGCCACTGGATGCCATTGCCCAGGTCCATCAGCCAGCCGGCTGCGCGGGCGTCATCGGGTGAATAGCCGGCCATCAGAAGACCGATGTGAATTGCAAGCGAACCGCCCACGAGCAAGGCGGGCAAGGCCAACGGGCTGCTGAAGCGCCGTGTCAGATGACCCGCGAGCGCCAACACGCAACCGACGACCAGCTGCAGCACGTGCTGGCCAACGACAACCTGCCATAGCGAACGCCACGACCAGGCCGAGCCAGCAAGCACATGCAATCCGCCAACGGCCAAAAACCATCCCGAGGCCGCCATGAACCCGGCAATCACCGGAAACGGAACAAATCGGATCCAACGTCCCATCTTGAAAATGCCGAGCAGGAGTAGAACGAGCCCTGTCGTCAGCGTTCCGGCGACAAGAACGAGGATCAGCACCAAGCCTTCGTCAGCGGTTGCGGTGCGCCCGACAATCGGCACGGTCATGGCCGCAGACATCGCGGCCAATACAGCGGCCGGTTTGGAGTCCGGGCCGGCAATCACAAACGGCACGTCACTGAACACGGCGAACAAGAACGCCATGAGCGCCGCACCGATGAGGCCGTAGCCGATGGCCAAGGGCAATACGTCCGCGAAGGGGCCGGTAAAAATGGAGGCGAGATAGCTCAGCGTTGAAACAATGATGATGATCGGCGTCACGAGGCCCGCGACGACATCTTTGGCTGTCATGAGTTGGTCCGGATCTGGCCGAATTTTAGCAGGCGAGGCAGAGCTTGGGTGGTCCCATTATGCCAGTTCCTCGCTCAGGCCGACACGTGACCGCGATCACGGCCAGCGCAAGTTTTTCACCGCTGCCAAGTCATCATGCTCCTCGCTATGTCGCGGTGGCACAGCAGGCAGCGCGGCCGAGCTTTACCTACCCGGGTAGGCTGGCTGGGGAACTCCGAGCCACGTTTCTCGTTTTGTTATCTGGCTTGGCCATCGGAATTTCGCTCCGTGCTCCCGCATCACCACCGTTCATCGCCAAGCGGTCCGTCTGGTTCTCGGCTCATTGTCTTTGCTGTCTACGACGGGATGCGCCTGCTCGACCTCACCGGGCCCCTCGACGCCTTATCGTTCCCAAATGAGATGCACCAAACTGGAGGGCCCGCGCCCTATGTATTGCGGGTCGTTTCGGAGCGCGGCGGCTTAGTGTCCAGCTCCTGCGGTCTTGCAGTTGCGACCGAACCGCTTTCAGCCGTTGATGACTCGACTATCGACACCCTCATTGTTGCGGGGGGCGCCGCTGCGTTCCGCCCGACTTCAAATCAGGCCGCGGTCGACGCGTGGATCCAAAGTCACGCAGCGCTGGTCGGCTGGATTTCCCGGCGGGCCGCTCAGGTCCGGAGGATATGTTCGGTGTGTACGGGGGCTTTTCTGCTCGCAGCCGCAGTCCAACTCAAAGGACGGAGCATCGCGACGCACTGGTCTTCAATCCAACTTCTATCGACGTGCTTCCCGGATGTGATCGTCAAGCCCGACCGCCTATTCGTCAATGACGGCCCGATCTGGACATCAGGCGGCGTCACCGCGGGAATCGATCTGGCACTTGCACTGGTGGAAGATGATCTCGGTAGCGAATTCGCCCTGCAGGTTGCCCGGGTGATGGTCGTCTTCGCAAACCGTCCCGGAGGGCAATCGCAATTCACCGTGCCACTGGCTGCACCACTTCACCGGGGCCATTTCGCCGAGTTGCATGCCTGGCTCCGTAAGAACCTGGCCAAGGACTTGCGGGTGGAAGACTTGGCCGCGCGGGTGAGCATGAGCCGGCGCACGTTCATGCGGGCCTATGTGGCCGCAACCGGCCGCACACCAGGCAAGACGATTGAAGCGATGCGGCTCGACGCTGCCCGTATGGCTCTCGAGGCGACAAACAAACCGGTGAAGCAGGTTGCCCGCGAGACCGGGTTCGGCGACGAAGAGCGGATGCGTCGCGTTTTCCAGCGTCAGCTTGGGGTGAGCCCGGCCGATTATCGTGCCCGCTTTTCGCTGCGGGCCCGTGTGCGCACTTCGACGCGGACCAAGAAATTCGAAGCGCGTGTCAGCTGAGGTCTGCGCTCCGCTGTTTGTCCGCACAGATGCCGCATCGGAGTTGGCCCCCGACACTTTTCGAGGGGCAATTGGCACTGGAAGTGGGGTCGTCTGTATTAAAGACAGAAAACGCAGAATGTACCTACTAATCGGGTTCCCGGCTCAAATCGCCCCCCGCCTAGCAATGCAGACTGCGAGATGACGACCAGCCGGATTGGCAGGACGAGAGCGTCTTTGGTGACACCGCCGAATGTTGTCTCGTCTATGGGAGCGGGAGGCGATCGATGACGATCCACGCGCATAGCGAGCCTGGTTTGCCGCGCGCCATAGCGCTTTTCGGGTATCAGCGCCATCGGCAAGTCGACGATCTGTTAATCGTAACCGCCTGGTCACTGGTGGGAATTGCGTTGGCGGCCCTGACGATTTGGTCAGGTTTTGGAGGCCAGATCGAACCTGTCATTGGTTTGGGTTGAACGGGAACCCGGCCAAGAGCTCATCGCCAACTGCCGCTGGGATGATGCGCGCTTGCCGAACACGCATGACGTTATCGATGGTGTCTATGTTGCCACTGCTGAAAGAGTTAACTAAGTCCCTCACCCCAAGGGCACGCCCCGGTCGTCATATGACCGGGGCGTTTTTTTCAACGCATCCTGTTCGCATCAAATGCATAGACAGCGTCCCGGGACAGGTCGTCGACACTCTGTTGCTGGGCGGAGTATCCCTTATCGCCTTGTTATTGTTCTGATGGTCGTTGCCTCTTTCGCGCTCGTATTCCTCTCAGCTTACTCCAATTAGGATTTCGCATAGGCGCTCCGGCATGTCGACCATGACATCGTGGCCACACGGAACGCTGTAGGTCCGCCAGGCCGGGTCGGACTTCAGCTTCTCCAAATAACTGTCGAACACCGGGCTGGGACTCGACGTCGCGCGGATGTAGGTCTTTTTGGCAATTTTTTCGCGCGCGCCGGTCAGGACAATGGGCTGAAGCGACACGAACGTGGGCTGCGGCGTCATCTTCGTATCCACCCAGCCCTGATCCTTTTCGTTCACGTAGAATGTCTTGGCGGGTGGAACAGGCCTCCCGACCTCGTTGCGTTCAGCTGCCTTCAAGGCATTCGCTTTCAATTCCGGAGGCGCCAAGTCGACAACGCGCTGCCCGTTGTCAGGCAGGAATGCATCGAGGAACACAATGGAACTGATCGAAGGCAACGCCTTCTCGGCAACGCCGGAGACGACGAAACCGGCATACGAATGCCCGACCAGGACGACATTGTCGAGATTCTCCCATTTTATCACGTTCGCCACGTCGGTAATGTGGGTGTCAAGGGTGATCAGTCCGCTCATCAGGTGCGAGCGCTCCCCCAATCCGGTCAGGGTGGGGGCATAAACTTTATGGCCATTCTTTTCCAACAAATCGGCGACGCGTCGCCAGCACCAGCCGCCATGCCAAGACCCATGAACAAGCACGAACGTCTTCCGAGCGGTTTGCGCTACGGCAGGAGTGCCGATACCGGCAACAATTCCGACCCCGGCGGCAAGGCCGGCAATCGCGTTGCGCCTCGTCGTTTCAAGCCGCCCATCCTTGGTCATGTGGTATCCTCCTGGGCATCTGGTGCATTGTCCGCTGATGATGAAGCCGATCGGGTGGGAGTCAAACTTTGCCGCCTCCATGATGAAGGGCGGGACGCCAGCCTGGCTCGCGCCGGGCTGGCGTTCCAAGGTGAGTCATTGGGGCTGGTCCGAACGCGATGACGCGGAACTGGTATCGCCGCGATTGGATGCTTGTACGCTTTGGAACAGAAGCAACGGGTGCAGCGGTCTTCCCCGGCTTGGCGATCTGGTGTTGATCCAGATAATTTGGGGACATGAGTCGCGACCAAGAGCGAAAGCGGCATGATAACGCGCAATATTGGCGAGCAATCGTCGTCATTGCCGCGGTTGCGGGGGCGTTGGCCGACTGCTCGGGTCTTCCCGGAGCGGCGGCGCCCGCGGACAAGCCGAAAGTCGCTTTCGAGTCGAGGCCGCCCGGAGCTCAGGCCACTCTATCGCCCGGGGGCGCCGGTTGTACCGCCCCGTGCTCCGTTCCGGCCCCCGGCACGAGCGGCAACTACAACGTGACGTTTACGCTGCCGGGTTACGTGCCCCAAACATTGCCGATCAAGATCACCGTCACAAAAGAAAATTGGTACTCCTCCGAATTGGTCGAGGTCAGCCCGAACCCGGTCCTTGCCGTCCTCGAAGCGGAGAAACCGGCCGCGGCGGGCCGGCGCAAGTAGGAAATTATCCTGCAAAATGAGGTAGATGTTAACCTTTGGCGGGCTGGCCGAATTCCATTTTCTGGCCACGGTCTGGCTCTAAGCGAACCGGATAACAAAAGTCGTTGGGGTATTCGGGTTGGGGGACCACCATGCAGCTTCACGCAGCTGAGGACGCGCGACGTCAGGTCGATGCGTTGGAAGCAGAAATCGCAGCCCTGAAAGCAACGGTCGCTCGCTTGCGCGCCGAACTCGCTGACGCACGCGAGGAGAGGGAGCGCTGGCAGCGCGGCGCCGAGCGGATCAGCCTTGCGGCACCGTGCTAGTACTCGCTGATGGGGGATGGGGATGCATTTCGAACACTCGACGCGACGCGACTTCATGGCGCTGCTCGGCGGGGCTGCGCTGAGCGCAACGCCGCTTGCGGCATTCGCGCAGACGCCGGCTGGCACAAAGGCTGCGGAACTGTCTGCGAAGGAACGCGATCTCCTGCTGCATCAGGCGAAGGCGCTTGGTGCTCCAATGGCCGCAGTTGGACGTGCCATCGAGACCTCGCGCGAGCCGAAGTTCACCAAAAAAGATGTGCTCGGCATTTTCGATATGTCGCAGCCCTCGGCCAAGAAGAGATTCTATTTGGTCGATATCAAGTCCGGTCAGGTCACCGCGCACTATGCGGCGCACGGCAGACACAATGGACCGCACGCCAAGGCGACCAAATTCGCGGGTTTCCAGAAAGACCTGGATATGGTGCCACTGGGCCCGCTCAAGACCGCGCGTTCGCAGGTGATGGATCACTACAAAACGATTGTCGATCGCTACGACGGAACCATCTATCGCGACATGATCGTCGCCGTTTTGGAAGGCACCACGGCCTACAACAGCTACATCAATCACACGCCGCCGTACGAATGGATCATCCACCCGAACTGGTACACGACCGCCGGTTATCGCGCCAAGAACAACGGCTGTTTGGGCCGGAGCCTCGGTTGTATCACCCTTGATCCGGTCGAAAACAACCAGCTCATCAGCCGCCTGCAGGACGGAGCGCTGGTCTACGTGACCGTCGGGGACGATCCGATCGAGCAGTATTTGTAGGTCAGCTTCGCCGCGGCAGGCGTACTCCTGGCGCAGCATCCGGTTCCGTTGTCGTCTGATGCTCGGGGTTCGGCGGCGCGCGGCCTTCGACAAAGCCGAGACGCACGGAGATTTCCGCGGCAGTGTCGGCGAGCGCCCGGACGGCGCTGCCGTTCCAGCCTGTGATCTTGGCCTCCGACCGGGCGACAACACAAACCACCGCGACGAGCTTATTGGTGAAATCAAATACCGGCGCGGCCAGCGCATCGATGCCGGGAACGAGTGGGCTCGGTATGCGCGCGAGGCGCCTTCGGCGAATCTCAGCCGTGAGATCGTGCATTTCGTCCGCGGACGGTAGTTGTGTCCCATGGGCTTGCGCCGTCTTGCGTTCGGCTGCGACGAGCGCGGCCACATCCAGCTCTGGCAGATAGGCGAGAAAGACCCGTCCAATCGCGGTGGTGAGAACCGGCAACCGCGAACCGATGCGGATGTTCATGGTGAGCCAGTGGTCACTCTCCTGCATGGCGACCAGGATCGGGCCGGCTTCGCTCCAAACCGCGGCTGTCACCGTCTGGTTGATCTTGTCGCGCAGCGTCGGCAGTGCATTGCAAACCTCGGCGACCGGATTGACCCCGCGCAACGCCGCAAGCCCGATCGCGATCGCCTGCGGACCGAGTTGATAGAAGCCCGTGTCGGCTTGCTGCGACACCAGCCCGGCGGCGCGCAGACTGTGCAGATAGCGGTGCGCCTTGGCCCGAGCCAAGCCGGTCTCGGCCGCGAGGGTCTTGAGCGCCACTCTGCCGCCTGCCTTGGCGAGCGCATTCAATATCCGCGCCGCAACCGTGACCGATTGCACGCCGCCGCGACCGGTGGCGCGCCCCCCAGCCGATCGGGCTCGTGTTCGCTTCATGGAAGGACCTTTCGCGCCCTGCCGGTGTCTTGACCGACTGCCATTACGTAATACAATACGCGTTACGCAAAAGATCACAAGCAACAAGGAGGATCGTCATGGCCATCAAGGTGTCGGTCGCCCCCAAGGGCATGGGCCTCAACGATTTCGTCGCCATGCAGGCAGGCTTTTTCCGCGACGAGGGACTTGATGTCGAATTCGACATGAAGACCTTCCGCGGCACCCAGAGCAGCTGGAAGGATCTGCAATACTTCGATCGCCCGCAGGACCGCCCGTATTCGGAAGGCCGGTCGGTTATTCAGGGCGCCTGCGCTTGGGGCAGCGTCTGTAATGCCGGTGCTGGAATGGGGAAATTCGTGCCCGACTG
>JAFAXD010000640.1 GCA_019241285.1 Xanthobacteraceae bacterium
GACATGTTGGAGCTTATAGATCAGTTAAAACTTGATCAGGTCGATTTCGTCGGATGGAGTGATGGCGCCATTATCGGGCTTGATCTGGCCATGCGCCATCCAAACCGGGTTAACCGACTTGTGGCCATCAGCGGAAATTTTGACGTAAGCGGCCTGCAAGCAAGTTCTTCGAACACGGAACTCTCGGACACAGAGGTCCCCCCAACGCCTCTTAGTTATCGACTTCTCGCACCTGATCCCGCCCATTGGCCTGTGTTCTATGGTAAAGTGATCGAGATGTGGCGGACGCAACCCCACTACACTCTCAGCGACCTTAGCCACATCGAAGCTCCAACACTTGTTGTAGCGGGTGAATCCGACCTCGTCAGGCGTGATCATACCGATCAACTTGCTAATGCTATCCCGAAGAGCCAGGAGCTCATCGTCCAGGGCGCTGGACACGATGTAATATACAAGAAGGCCCCCATCGTGAACTCCGCTATTTTGCAGTTTCTTGGTGATAACTGATTTTAGGACAACATCTGTGGGAGGTAAGCTCTCCGCACCCAAGTGGTCCCGATCCCTCGAGAACAACCCTATCAGACAACATGGCGGCCGTGCGCCCTCCGAGGTGCTTCACACCAATGGAGGAATATCCATGTCTACGCCCACCACTCGGCGCGCTGCGCTGAGCACGATGCTGCCGCCATCCCCGCAGCCGTTTCGCCGGTGTCGAGCATGTGCATCGAGCTGGATCCGATGTTTGTAAAGATTGAGGACTACAAGCGCGCTCTAGCAATCCGTGATCAAGCCTCAGGGGAATGGGGCTCCGTATCGACCTCGCACCAAGAGGCATACGCCGCGGCGGAAGACAAATTCAGCCATGCGGTGGAGACATTGAAAGAAGCCGAGACCGACTTACTGACCACGGCACCAACCACCGCGGCTGGTGCGGCGGCGGCGCTAAGGGTTGCGCCCAGCATCCTATTCGGCTCCGCAGCTGACGATGGCATCTACGAACCGCTCGCGGACGGTGACACGCTCGCAGCCGGCGCGAACTTCATCCCGATGATGGCCGATACGATAGCGCGGCTGAACTCTGTGGCTTGACTCGCGGTGTAGCTGACGCATGATCGGCGTTGTTGTCATGCGCCTTAGCCCCGCTTCGGCGGGGCTTTAAGAGATGTTTCTTGCAGTCATAATGTAGCGCGAGTTGGATACTGTGTATGTGTTCTGCGGATCGGCTTCCACCTTAATATCCGCGCCGGTCACGTCGGCCGCAAGAGCCGATCCAACCACCCACGTAACAGCAAAGGCGACCACGCCCCCCGGCCCGCTATGGACCTCGCCAATGCGCTCGCTCGGTATCAAATGCAGCTTGTACGCGCTCTGCGATGCGATCCTGCACCGACCTCTCCTCCGAATATTTGCACTTACGCAACGCACGGTTACAGCGGTGGTTCAGGAGTTTTAGGTCCGCCCGCGTGTATCTTTCAATGTTGTCAAAGCGAAAGTTGTTCATTGGATCTCCTACACGCATGCGACGGCAATGCCCATGGAGCTCACCTTGCGATCGTCTCTAACGTCCCAGTCTTGGTCGATGATATTCTCCTGTCGTAAGAAAGAGTAAACGGCGTAAGGCATCGCCGAGAAGGCGAGTTCCCGATTCACTTTCCACACTGCGAGCCATTGAATTAACTCCTTTTGTTCTACCGGACAGTTCTTGATGCGTGTCATTCGAAGTGCCCCAACCCTTGTTGAAATCTATACCCTACCGCGGCAAGCGCCGGGATGAAGTTGCGCAACCGAGAGCTACGCTCTCGTTTAATCGAGTGCGTGCGGATTCTTTGCTGGTGGAACGCCATTCATCTCCAACAACACGCTCGCGAAGATCAGCGGTAACCAGATCAGCATTGGCATAACTCGCCCCTCGTCCAGTTATGAATCGGAATGGCCGACACCTTCCGCTGCCGGCCCATCGAAGCTGCCCGCAGTCGCAGTCCATCCAATATCCGGAAATTCCCCACCCCGAATATCGATGCGCTAACGGCCGACTCGGGGATTGGTTTCAGAAAGCCTTAAAGATTGCGTCTGAGTGTGACCTGGATGCAACAGACGAGCCTAACGCTTGGCGTTTCAACAAATCGAGGTCATTGCCAAGCCCAGGACAGCCAAATCGCTCACGGGCGATGGCCTATCGCATACTTGCAGAGGTGGAATCGGAACGTAGCGGCTTGCTCGCGGGGGAAGTTGGAAACAAGGCCGCAGCTTAGGGCTTACGCGCAAGTGCGGCCCGTCCGGCGTTCGTTATTTGAATATAGACCCGATCGTCTCTTGGCGTCGCCTCGACCCACCCATACTCAGCCATGGCGCTTGCGATCGAACCGCTCGCACCTTGGGCGGGCAGCCATAAATCGGGACAGCCCTCGGCGGCGCTTAGAAGATCGCGCATCATTGGAGTCATTTTTTCTGTGGTCATTGCTGCCCCACAGGCATGACATGCCGCAACAGCCACCCCTCGGGGTGGTTCCGCAGCTACTTTGCTATATAAACATTCATCCGGCTCGTATTCATTGTTTGCCTATTTTTCCCCAGGATTCGTGCTCCACATCACGCAACCGGATCAGTTTCAGCAATCTCGACGTGACCAAATCATTTGTAACAGCTCAGAGTTTGGTAGCCCCCGCCGCGGAGCATCCGTCATTGCGCTATCCTCGATCTTCTGAAACCGAATGCCTGAGCTAGGTCAAAAACACACCTGCGCATCCCCGATAGTGCCTAGTGTCCCAGGTACAGTCAGGCTCGAATGTAAAAAAAGTCCCGCCTGGGCGAACCGGGCGGGACCTAAGTTTCTGACCATCTGCCTGGGGGCGCAACGATCGAAAGCTGGCTTATCGGCAGAGCGTCACGGTGAGATCACGGAGCGATCACAGACCCTCTCTGTTCGCTGCTAGGAGTGGGCCCGTTCCTACGTCTCAGGTCTGACTCGACTCGCGGCCCGGTCGCCGTTTAATGAGCGACATGCGTTTCATGGAACCATGTTTGCCAACGATCAGCCGATCAGTTCCGACTGGGCTGCAATGGGTCTATGAGATCAAGCGCGACGGGTTTCGGTTCTTGGCCGTGCGGGAAGGCAAGCGCGTGCGCCTCTACTCCCGCAGCGGTAGCGACTGGAGCAGGCAACTGCCCGCCGCCCGTGCGCTCGGCGGTGCTCGATGGCGAGGGCGTGATCTGCGGCCCGGATGGCAAATCCGACTTTGATCGTATGCGCGCCTGCTTTAGCCGCCAGGGCGCGCCGAAGGCGTTCCTATACGCTTTCGATCTCCTGGAGCTAGACGGGGGACGAGGTCATTGAATGAACCGGCGCACGCTCATCGCGGGGCTCAGCGGCCCGGCCTGGGCCGTAAAGAGGCCAGCCATGTACATTGGCGTTTCTCGCGGCACATTTGATCAGAAAAATGATCCAATGACATTGCGATGTGTGCGGGAACCATCAACATCGGGCAGCGCAACAACTTCAGCGGCGGCCGCAGCGGTTCGGGGTCTACCTTGCGAGAAGCTCAGCGAGGTGTTCTTCGAATATCGCCAGCGACTCCTCGAAAACCCGAAGGTTCTGCTCAGCCTCATGAGCATCCCGTCCGTGAGCCTTTAGGTCTGCGACTCTATCACGTGCAGCGGCGACGATCCGCCGTCCTTCGCTGACGTGCCGCTGCGCCATCTCAATCTCCGTTTCTTCCATGGTAAGGCCCGAAAAGACAGACGGCGAGTATACGGGGTGAAGTCATGCATCCCAGGCCGCTGCAGCGTACTGGTTTCTTTCCAGACAGCAGGTGGACGGCCGCAGCAGGGCAACGTCCTCGTTCCCTTGTACTGACTGAAACCAGCCAGTGAACGCGCAGCGCAGCCGTCCGCTGAGGATATCATGCATTTGTTTGTACGAATGCCAGTCTATCGTCTGATATATTCACTGCGCCACCGTAATCAGCGAAGTTCAGTTCGTTCGTTCCCCAATTGATTTGAGGCCAACCCAAGGGCCCGTCAGGAACGGCGGGCCCTTTTTCGTTTCGCATCACTGGAGGTATTGCGGAGAAATGGCGGGCGTAACCTTCGCACGGGACGCTTGCTTTTTATTTTGTTTTGCGGGTCCTCTTAGAGAGGCTTTTCCATTCCGGAGGCTGATCACGCCGCGAGATGCTTTTGATCATTAACAGCGAGGATTTAGGAACGAATGCTCAAATCAATGACGAGACTTTCGGTTTGATCGATGCGGGTCTGGTCACGTCATGTAACATCATCGCCAACAGCCCTGTGTTTGATCAAGCCGCTGCCGGCGCCAGACATTTTCCGCACTGCTCGTTTGCTGTGCACCTCAATCTAACAGCGTTCCGACCCCTGACCCAATCTGACGCGCTCAAACCGATCTTAGACGGGACAGGTCTTTTTTCGGGGTGGGAGGACCTTAGGACAGTTCGCATGACATTCGCGCTCGGCGCAGCGCTCTTCAAGGAATTGAGTGCCCAGGTCTATCGCGTGCTCGAAGCAGGCGTTCCCGTGAGCCATTTCGATTCGCACCAGCATATCCATACAATTCCGAAGCTGTTTCCAATTCTCAAAGCGTTGCAACGCCGGTTTGGTATTCAGTGTATGCGCTCAACGATAAATCTCCTCTCGCCGGGGGTGCAGATGACCGTGTCCCGTGGTTTAAGAAAAGGTCTTTTTCGTACCGCCATGCGTCATGTCTATCGGACTACAAGTCCGGACGGATTGGGCGAATTTCGCGATTTTTATGCGTGGTTAGCGGCGCACCAAATGCCGGCGTTTCAAAACCTCGAATTGATGGTCCACCCAGGCGCTCCCGAGGAGCCTTACGTTCACGAAATCAAACTGTTGAAATCTGATTGGCAACGCCTTTTGCCGCCAGCAGCGATTTTGGGAAGCTACCATTCGCTCCAGGCCCGCTGAAATCACCAACTTTGCGCGGGCTTTGTGCAGAATGCATGGTCGAAACGAGCTACGTGAGACCAGTGTCACACTGGTTTCGTCAACCTGCCGATATTTCTAGCAGCAACTTGGTCCACCCCAGACCGATCGCACGCGCAAAATTGCGCGGGCGGTTATTTTTATCGCCAAGTCGTGTGACGTGTATTTTGAATTGCCGCGTCCTCGGCTGCCGTAGTGATGCCGCCACGCTTCGCTTTGTAAATTCGAGGAAAGTTTATTGCGCGGAAGTCTGTTTCAAAAATTTGATCGCCTTCGCTGTCGGGGACGCCCCAAGTGACCGAAGCGCACACGAGAGTCGCCGTCCCGGTCCAAGTCTTGGCCACGTTGGAGCCACAACAGGGCGTCGCCGATGGCCACGCACGAAGATCTGCCGTTCAAAGTACCAACGTGGGTACGCATCGGCACTTCTCGAATTATCTAGGTATTTCAATTTCATCTGGCGGAGAGGAAGGGATTCGAACCCTTGATACGGCTTTAGACCGTATAACGGTTTAGCAAACCGCCGCCTTCAGCCACTCGGCCACCTCTCCACGCGTGCCCATATGCCCGAGGCGCGGGGGGCTGGCAAGTTTAGCCGTAGGGGTGGGAGGGGGGTAGGAAATCAATGGCCGCCCGCTGGCTGGTGCTCGCAGCTTGCGACGAACGCCGCGATGCGCGCGATCACCTCAGGCTCGGCGAGCAGCGGCGTGTGCCCCTGGTCTGGCACTTCGAGGCTTTCCATGGAGCCGCGGCGCTCGCGCATGGCGGCGACGGTCTGCGCGCTCAGGATGTCTGAGTTGGCGCCGCGCACCACCATCACTGGCACGTGGGCAAGGGCATCGAACTGCGCCCAGATCGGCGGCGGCGCCGCATCGGGGCTGAATGCGGCGAACGCTTCGGCGAGCCGCGGATCGTAGGTGAGGGCGAAACCGGTGCCGTCGTGGCGCCAAGTGCGCCGAGCCGCAGTCAGCCAATCCGCCTCGGTCAGCGTGGGGAACTGATCTTCCGAGAGCTTGCGCAGGATCGCGGCACCTTCGGCGAAACTGCGCGGGCTCGGCAGCTTTCCAAGGTAACCCTTGATACGCAGCAGCCCGGTGGTTTCGATCACTGGCCCGATATCATTGAGGATCACACCCGCCAGCATTGTCGGCCGCTGTACGGCGAGCAGCATGGCCAGGAGGCCCCCGCGCGAGCTGCCGATGAGGATCGCGGGCATCGCCTCGAGCGCAGTCAACACAGAGATGAGATCAGCCAGCTCGACGGCGAGCGAATAGTTCTTCGGGTCTGTGTCGAATTGTGAGCTGCCGCGCCCGCGCGAATCGAGCGCAAGCACGCGACGACCTTCGCGGGCGAGGGCCTCGGCGAGGGTGCGGAAATCCTCAGCCGTGCGGCTGAAACCGGGCAGGCACATGATTGGCGTCCGCGCGCTCACGCGCGAACCGAATTCGAGGACGTGAACGCTCAGGCCATCCTGCGCGGTGACAAACAAATCCCGAGAGCTGGCCATTTTAGCGGTGGGCCGACGTCAATTCTCGGCCCGGCCCCCGCGCCGCAGGTCGGCCTCGATGGTGAGCTCGGCATTTTCGCCGAGCAGCGTGCGGTAGACCTGATAGTTCTCCATCACGCGCTGGACGTAGTTGCGGGTTTCCATGAATGGAATGCGCTCGACCCAATCGATGGGATCAACGCGCGGATCGCGCGGGTCGCCATAACGGTCGATCCATTCTTTCACACGGCCGCGCCCGGCGTTGTACCCCGCGAAGGCGAGCATCAGGTTGCCGCGATAATCTTGGATCACGCCCGCCAGTTCGGCGGCGCCAACCTGCAGATTGTAGGGGGTGTCGTTCTTGAGCCGGTTGACGTCGTAGCTACAGCTGAAGCGCTTGCAAGTATCCTTGGCGGCAACCGGGGTCACCTGCATCAACCCCATCGCCTGGGCGGCTGACCAGTCGGCTGGATTGAACTGGCTCTCCTGACGAATGATCGCAAACAATATCGCGTGGTCGAGCTGGGGCCCAATCGGCGTGTAGGCCGGTACACCAACCGTCGGGAAGGCGTAGTAATCGAGGGGCAGGCCGCGCCCCAGGGCGGCCTTGCCGAGGTGCAGCATGCCGCGCGGGTCCTGGTATTGCTCGGCGAGCTCGCCGAGTGCGGCGAGCACACCCGGGTCGTCGAGCTTGTCGCCCAGATCGGCCATCAATGGAATGACCAGCGAGCGCTCATCAAGCGCGTAAAGGATATGCAGCGCTTGCACGAGCTCGAGCCGCTCCGCGCTCGCCCGCTGCTCGGCTGAGATCGGCGGACGTGCCAGCGCAAGCTCGCGCAGTCCAAGCCGGGCACGAGCGAGCTGCCCGTAATAGGCGGCCGACCCGCGGGCCGCGGCTTGATATTGGGCGCGCGCCTCGTCGGGGCGACGAGCTGCCTCGGCCGCGCGTCCGAGCCAATAATGCGCGCGGGCGAGTGACGTCGGATGGATGCTCACTTCCGGGATGCGCGCGAAATGCTTCGCTGCAACAGCCGGCTCGTTGAGGTAACGCAACGCAATCCAGCCAGCCATGAACTGGCGTTCGACGCGTGAGTTCTCTTTAGTGGGCTCGACGCCTTCGGCCACCGTCAGATACGCGGCTTTGTGCTCCCCCACATCCAGGAGCTTGCGTGCCAGCACGCGGCGCTCGACCCACCATTCTTCCGGATTATAGATTTCGCCAGGCTCATGGGGTGCGCTGAGCATCAACTGGCCGGCCTCGGTTATTTTATCCGATCGGCGAAGCACCTGCAGTTTGGCCAAAACATAATCCGGATCGTGATGCGCCTCGGCCGGCACCTCCTCCAGAAGTTTGGTCGGCTTGCCGGAATTCTTGTTGAGCGCGATGCGCAACCGCGCAATCGTGACCTGGGTCTCTCCCAGCCGGCGTGCCGCACGCAATGCGCATTCGCTCTCGCCGAGGTCGAGGCATTTCTCCATGCGCGCCTTGTGGTCGGCGCGGGACAGTGCCTGTCCGTAGTCGTCGATGACCTGGCTCTCCACGTCACCGGAGAACGGCTCTTCGCGCCAAGCCTGGCGCACCTGCGCTTCCGCGCCGGGCCGGTCGCCTTGCGCCGCGAGCGCGCGCGCCAACACCAACCGACCGCGCGCCGAGACCGGAGGCGATCCATTGAAATAATTGCGCACCTGCGCCGGATTGGGATCCTCGACCCAGAGCATCGCCTCGGCGCGGCGACGGAACAGGCTCAGGCTCGGCCAGGTCGGATTGGCTGTGATGAACGCAACGTAGCGTGACGATTCGGCGCCGTTGTCGGCGTAGCGCAGGATCACCCATTCCACGAGCTTGCGGGCAACCGGATCGGCAATCGACGCCTCGATCCGGGTCGCCTCGTCGACGTTGTTATTGCGCAGCGTTTCCAGCGCGTGCTTGACCTGGGCGATGTCGGAATCCGAGACCTGAAGCGGCGGCGCTTGCGCGAGTGGAATTCTGGACGGCGTGATCCGGCGGGCTGCCGCCGCGCTGTCGGCATTGTCGTCCTTGCCTGGCCTTGCCCGCGGTACGGGCACGTTCTTGGCCTCCGACTTGCTCGATTTGACGCCGTGCTTGGACGCAGACTTCTTGGCGTCGGAATGCGAGGCAGTCGCCTTCTTGCCGGTCGTCTTGGCGCCGTGGCTTGTGGCCGTGTTTTCGGCGGCCGCGACGTTGACGAATGCGAGCAGGCTCGCGGACGCTAAGGCAGCAACGAGTGCCGATCGGTATCGAGGTTTCAAATCCGAAGTCCCAAGCCCCGGTGAGCGCACGGCCTTGTGCGGCTCGCGCATGGTCAGAGACGGTACTTGCACTCAAATTTGGCGGAAAAGCGCCGCTTGCGGCAGCAGTGGGGCTTTCGTCGCACTGCCGTAAGGGATATCAATGGGCAACGCTGCCGGATGGCGCGCCGAGGACCGTATCATGACTGCCAGGACACAGTTTCGGGGATCCTTTACGGCCCTGATTACCCCGTTCAAGAACGGCTCCCTCGACGAAAAAGCGTTCCGCGACCTGGTGGATTGGCAGATCGCCGAGGGGACGAACGGGCTGGTGCCCGTCGGGACCACGGGCGAGAGCCCGACGCTGTCTCACGACGAGCATATGCAGGTCGTCGAATGGTGCGTGGAGCAGGCGCGCGGACGCGTGCCGGTGATTGCCGGTGCGGGATCGAATTCGACCAAGGAAGCGATTGGGCTTGCCCAGCATGCCGAGAAGGCCGGCGCCGACGGGGTTCTGGTCGTGTCGCCGTACTACAACAAGCCGACCCAGGAAGGGCTTTACCAGCACTTCAAGGCGATCAATGACGCGATCGGTATCCCGATTATCATGTACAACATCCCCTCGCGCTCGGTGATCGACATCTCGGTCGACACAATGAAGCGCCTCTACGAGCTCAAGAACATCGCCGGCGTGAAGGATGCGACGGCCAACATGGCGCGCGTGTCGCAGCAGCGGGCAGCGCTCGGCCCCGACTTCAATCAGCTCTCCGGCGAGGACATCACGGCGCTCGGCTTCATGGCGCACGGTGGCCACGGCTGTATCTCGGTCACGTCCAACGTGGCGCCGCGGCTGTGCGCCCAGTTCCAGGGTGCCTGCCTGCGCGGCGACTATGCTGCCGCGCTCACGCTGCAGGACAAGCTTGCTCCGCTGCACATCAATCTGTTCGTGGAGACGAGCCCGGCACCAATCAAATACGGCATGTCCCTGATCGGCCGCTGTGAGAACCTGTTGCGCCTGCCAATGGTGCCGGCGACCGAAAAGGCGCAACTCGCGGTTCGCGAGGCGATGGTTCACGCCGGGTTGCTGAATTAGGCGGTCACCGGGTGGCGCCCGCGAGGCGGCGGCGCCAGCAGCTTCATCAGGCTGAACATCACGGCAAGTGTCGCGCAGTAGACCGTAAGCTGCATCACAGTCGGCCGATCGTTGTAACCGATCAGGGTCCGCAGCACGCGTCCCAGAATGCTGCTGTCCGACAGCAGCCAGGAACTGTCCCAGGCCACGCGATCGAGCGCGAGCACCACGTTGGCCTGCTCGAGGAAGCCGATCGCCTGGGCCGCCATGCCCGCGGCCAGCAAGGCGATCATGAAGCTGGTTACCCCAAACAGATAGCGTTGCGGGATCGTCAGCATCCCGAAATAGGTCGCGGCGCAGACCAGGGCGCCCAGCAGCATGCCGGCGATGCCGCCCGTGAGTACCTCAAGGCCGGTCGCGCCCTCCGTGGCGAGCACGCCATAGAGGAACATCACGACCTCGAAGCCTTCACGCAGGACGGCGACGCAGACCACGACCGCAAGCGCCGCGACCGATTTCGATCCGGACACGACGGCTTCGCCAGCGGCGCGGAACTCCGCCGCGAGCTCGCGCCCATGACGCGCCATCCAGACATTGTGCCAGGTGAGCATCACCACGGCGACCGCGAGCACCGCGGCGTTGACTAGCTCTTGGCCCGACCCGGCGAAAGCTTGGGAGATCACACCGGCAAACGCTGCCATCAGGCAGGAACCAAGCACACCGGCGGCAACACCGCCGCTGATCCAAACGGCGCGCCGTGGCACCCCTTGCGTTACCGCCAGCACGATGCCGATAACGAGGCCGGCCTCGAATACTTCGCGGAAGACGATGATCAATGCGGCGATCACGTGAGCCTCACTTCACCACCAGGACGCCTTTTGTTGTGCTCGCATGAAAATCGTCAAAGAAATCATACCGGCCCGCCGCTTGCGGCCGGATATTGATCACGGCCTCACCGTTGCCGGTCAGGACTTTCTCGACCCGCAGGCTGTTGCTCTCGAATTCCATCGGGGTCGGGTCGAGGTTCTTCACCCGCAGCACCAGCGGCTTGCCGGCCGGAGCTTCCAATTCGGCAGGATCGAACTTGTGATCCTTGACGCTGATGACAAGCTGCGCGGCATCCTGGGCAAATGCGCCTGGCGCCGGGATGGCAGCAGTCGTGAGCGCCAACGCCGCGCCCAGGCCCAGCAATCCTATTCGCAATCCTGTCGGTGCTATCCGATTCATCTCGCGCAGGTCCCGCAATCAGGTTTCTATGTGCGCGCTGGCGCGGGCGCGAACAACTCTTAATACTTAGAATTTCTGTAAACTGGCGAACGGCTTAGGCCGCATTGCGAAAGATCAACACGAGCTTCTCGAGCCGCCTACGGCCCTATGACCGATTGCCTATATTTCGTAAATCGTTACTCAGGGTTTTTGCGTCAGAGGATAGAGCGCGATGGCAGAAAAAAAGACCTCGTTCAAAGTCGTCGCCGATAACCGTAAGGCCCGTTTCAATTATGAGATCGGCGAGACCGTCGAGGCCGGGATCGCATTGACGGGGAGCGAGGTGAAGTCGCTGCGCGCCGGTAAGGCGACCATCGCCGAATCCTACGCGGATGCCCGCGCCGGCGAGATTTGGCTCGTGAACGCCAACATCCCGGAATATCTGCAGGCCGGCCGCTTCAATCACGCGCCCAAGCGCCCGCGCAAGCTCCTGCTGCACAAGCGCCAGATCGGTAAACTGTCCGGTGCCGTGGAGCGCGAAGGCATGACCATCGTTCCGCTCAAGCTCTACTTCAACGACAAAGGACGCGCGAAGGTCGAGCTGGCGATTGCGCGCGGCAAGAAGTTGCACGACAAGCGGGAGACCGAGCGCAAGCGCAGCTGGGACCGTGAACGCGGACGGCTGCTGCGCCTCAAGGGGTGAAGTGATGACCAATATCAAGCTCGATCACTGCGTGATTCACGTCTCCGAGTGGGAGCGTTCGAACGCCTTCTATCGCGACGTGCTCGGCGCCGAGGTGGTCAAACAGGGGCCGCGCACGGCCTACCGGTTCGGCAAGACCCAGCTCAACCTGCATGGCCCGGGCGTCACCGGTGGGCCGGTGGCGAAGCTGCCGGTCATGCCTGGCAACAGCGACCTTTGCTTTGAATGGGATGGCCCGATCGGCGGGGCAGTCGACCACCTCAAGCGCTGCGCCGTACCCATCGAGGAAGGACCGGTTGCCCGCACAGGCGCCAAGGGGCAGGGCACCAGCGTCTATTTCCGTGACCCCGATGGTTCGCTGCTCGAGTTCATCTCCTATCAAGGAGCTTAAGCGATGACGGCGCTCAGGGATTGGAATGTCCTGCCCGACAATCTGCCGGTGCCGCAGGACGACGGAGCCGCCCGCCATCTGCAGGGCTATAAACTTCCGTCGGTGCCGCTCGCCGCGACGGACGGAAGCCGCGTCGATCTATCGAAGCTTACCGGCCGTGTCGTCGTCTATGTGTATCCCCGCACGGGGCGGCCGGGC
>JAFAXD010000290.1 GCA_019241285.1 Xanthobacteraceae bacterium
CAACGCGCCGAGGACACGAGCCGCCACGTCTGCTCGGACGCAGGCGTGCCGGTGTATTTCGTCAAGATCGGCACCGCGGCACGGCTCGACGGCAACATCAAGCAGGCGGTGTCCGACGGATTCGACCATCTCGTCGCGACGATCGACCCGCCGATCCTCAAGCACGTCACCAATCCGCTGACGCAGGAGCGCTCCTACAAGGGCAAGGACATGCCGCTCGTCAGCTACGACCTGATCGACGGCGCGGACTATGTCGAGATCACCTGCCAGCCGAAGGCGCTCGGCTCCGGGCGCTGGGCCGCACTGGAGATTTTCAGCTTTCCCGAGCTCGAGGTGATTGAGAAATACGTGATGGACTGCGTGCTCAAGGCCGGTTCGCAGCACTGTCCGCCGGTGGTGATCGGCGTCGGCATCGGCGGCACGTTCGAATATTGCGCCAAGCTTGCTTCGCTTGCGACCTTGCGACCGTACGGCCAACACAACCCCGAGCCCGTCATCGCCGACATGGAGCAGCGGCTGCTTCAAGCCGTGAACAAGACCGGGTTTGGTCCCATGGGCACCGGCGGCGATACGACGGCACTCGCCGTCAACATCGAGTACGCCTCGGGGCACGGATTCACGCCCGTCGCGGTCGCCTTCAACTGTTGGATCAACCGGCGTGCCGGCGCGCGACTTTACAACAACGGCGAAATCGTTCGCTTCGAATGAGGCGGCAGCACGCACATGAGTGATGACATCAAACTGAAATTGCCGCTCTCCAAGGCCGATATCCGCCAGCTCAACGCCGGTGATTTCGTGCTGCTGGACGGCGATATCGTGCTCACCGCAGGCTTGCCGACGCATGAGCGCATTCGCGAGCACATGCGCGCCGACAAGCCGCTGCCGATCGACATTACCGGTGGCTCGCTGCTTCACCTCGGCAGCTATAGCCGCGAGACCGACGGCAAGTTCGACGTGCTCTACATGAACCCGACCACCAGCACGCGGTTCAACGACTACATGCCCGAGTTCATTCGCCACTACGATCTTCGGCTGGTAGGCGGCAAGGGCGGGCTCGACCACGCGAGCACTCAGGCCATGCGCGACGTCGGCTGCGTCTATCTGTCATTCCTCGGCGGCGGCGCTGCCCTCCATACCGACGCCATCAAGGCCGTGGTCGAGGTGGCTTGGGATGATCTGGTCTCGCATTATCGCCTGGTGAAGCTGCGTGTCGAAAACCTGGGACCATTGGTGGTTGCGATCGACAGCCACGGTCGCAGTTTGTTCGAGGAACTGTCTCACGCCGCGCAGGACAAACTCCCAGGTTTGCTGGATGGGCTCGGTGCCGGGCGTGCCAAGTTCCTGACCGGCGGTTAAACCCTCGAGACCGCGCAACCTAAACTTGATTGCTCCGCTTTGCCTGACATCGCGCGGGACTGCGGCCTCAAGTACCTGCCGCGCCATGTGGCCTTCGCCAAACTGCGTGCCATGGTCGATGGTGCCGCGATCGTGCGACGCGAGCTTACAGGATCATAACGCATAATCAGCGAAGGGTCGGTGCCGTGGCCCTTCCGCCCGCGCCGGCCCCGGTACTGAAGCCAAACGTCTGTCGGTCGGTTGACCCCGTGGCGGAGCCACCTGCCCCACCAGCCGTGCTGGTCCCAAGCGGCTGAAAGTTGGTGAAGCCGGTCGCCAAGCCACCGGACCCAGCCGCGCTGCTGAACCCGAAACGAATTGTCGGATTGACGGGACCAGGCGTCGCCATGAGCGAAGATGAGGGAAACGCCGGTGTCGCCGAAGGAACAGCGATCGACGGCGCGGGCGACGCGATCAGCGGGCTTAGTCCGGCGTTGCCGAGTTCCGTCGCGCCCAGCGGAATACCGCCACTTCCGACCGAGCCCGCGAAGCCACCACCCGGTAATGGCGTCGTACCTGAGGCAGTGCCGGCCGTTGTTGAGAGCCCGCACGTTGCCGAGAGATCCATTGAACCGGCGCTCAATCCGGAGGGCATTGCGCTCGAGCAAGCGCTGTTGCTCGCTGTCGGATCGAATGGCGACGGGCTCAGCCCGCCCGGGGAGAGGCCGGTTGCGCCGAATGGAATTCCAACGGGACCAACCGGGGCGGCAGTTCCCGGCACGCCGAGCGGTGATGTTGCCCCTAGCCCCGACGGGGTCGGCGGCTGCGGCGCCAACTGTGCGGAGCTAACGCTGCAACTCAGAAACAATGCTGCCGTCGCCAACCAGACTGCGCGCAAGGGTACCTCCACTTTATCGGGGGCACAGATGGGGAGCGAACGCGATTTGGCTTGTTCGCTCTTGCGGCCATATCGGCAGGTCTTGCGCAAACTGGATCAATTCTCGGTCCTTTCGCCCAGGTCGGTGCGAAGCTTCACGTCGTGTTGAGAGAGCTGTTGCCTCTGCACCGCAAGCCGCGACAACTAGCGCAAAGCACAACAAGAAATCACCGCTCCGTTGTTTACGTCATGTGGCGTCCGGAGCGGATGACCATGCGCAACAAGAGAGCCATCATCGCAGTATTGGCTGTCACGACGCTGTGCGTCGGTATCGGCGTCATGTTCCGGACGACCGACACACCGGCACCCGCGGCGACGCCACCAGCGCCTGTCCGGGTTCCGGTCGTCGCCACGAAGGTCGCAAGCGGCGACGTACCGATCTACCAGCGCGGCGTCGGAACGGTGATCGCGTACAACAACGTGATCATCCGCAGCCAGATCACCGGTCAGATCGTCAAGATCTCATTCCAACAAGGCCAGACCGTACATCAGGGCGACCTGCTCGCCGAGATTGATCCGCGCCCGTATCAGGCGCAGCTCGACCAGGCGATCGCCAATCGCGAGCGCGATCAGGCTCAGTTGGTCAACGCGCAGGCCAATCTCGACCGCTACACCCAACTTGGAACCAAGGGTTTCGCCACACCGCAGCTGATCGAAACGCAGAAGGCCCAGTTCGCAGAGCTGCAGGCCGCCATCAAATCAGATGATGCGCTGATCGACGCAGCCCGGGTCAATCTGAGCTACACGCAACTCACCGCCCCAATCGACGGCGTGACCGGCATTCGCCAGATCGATATCGGCAACATCATTCATCCGACTGATCCGAACGGCTTGGTCGATGTCACGCAGATTCAGCCGATCTCCGTCATCTTCACCCTCCCTGAGGAGACATTCCCCGATATCCAGGAGCAAATGGCGAAAGGCACGCTCGCGGTCTACGCCTACAGCCAGGATGACAAGACCAAGCTCGATGAAGGCAAGCTCATCCTCATCAACAATCAGATCATTCAGACCACCGGCACGATTCAGTTGCGCGCCGACTTCCCCAACGCGCAGCGGCGGCTCTGGCCGGGCGAGCTGGTCAATGCGCGGCTGCTTCTGACGACTCGACACAATGGCCTGACCATACCCGCACCCGCCATCCAGCAAGGCCCGAACGGTTCCTACGTCTGGGTCATTGGACCCGACGGAATTGCGCAGATCCGGCCGGTCACCGTCGGCCAGATCAGCGACGGTCAGGCGCTGATCGATTCCGGCCTTCAGCCCAACGAGACGGTTGTCACGGCCGGACAATATCGCCTCGCGCCGGACGCACTCGTCCAGCAGCTACACGGCAAAGCCGCGCAGGATCCGAGCCTCAACAGCGCTGTCGAGCAGGCCCTGCCATGAACATCTCAGCGCCTTTCATCCATCGCCCGATCGCCACCGGATTGCTAATGGCGGGCCTGCTGCTGTGCGGGCTCGTTGCCTACCGTCTGCTGCCAGTCGCCGCGTTGCCGAACGTGAACTATCCGACCATTGCCATCACGGCGCAGTTTCCAGGAGCGGACCCGCAGACGATGGCAGCTACTGTCGCAACGCCGCTGGAGCAGCAACTCACGCAGATCCCGGGCGTCACGCAGATGAGCTCCATGAATGCGCTCGGTTTTACCTCGATCACCGTGCAGTTCGAGCTCACTCGCACCGTCGACAGCGCCGCCACCGACGTACTTGCCGCCATTAACGCCGCGAGTCCGTATCTGCCGGCGGGCATCCCGTTTCCACCGACGATCCGTAAGGTCAACCCGGCCGACACCCCGATCCTGGTGCTCGGGTTGACCTCCGACACGCTGCCGTTGACGACCGTCGACGCCTACGCGGAAAACATTCTGGTCCCGAAGATATCGGTGATCCAAGGCGTGGGACTTGTTGGCGTCGGCGGCCAGCAGACCCCCGCCATCCGGGTCCGTGTCGATCCGCAGGCCCTGGCCAATCGCGGCATCAGCCTTGAAGACGTTCGCAATGTGCTGGCGCAGGCCAATGTCGATCTCCCCAAAGGCAGCCTCAATAGCACGCAACAATCCTGGACCCTCAACACCAACGATCAGCTCGTCAAACCGGATGCCTACAACAACCTGATCATCGCCTACCGCAACGGCTCGCCCGTGCGCATTCGCGATATCGGGCAGGCGATCGAAGGGCCGCAAAACGATCTGATCGGTGCGTGGTCCAATCTCCGCCCCGCGATCATCCTGGCGGTCCAGCGTGTGCCGGGCGCCAATGTGATCGAGACCGTGGACCGCATCAAGGCACTGCTGCCGCAACTGCAGGCCTCGATCCCGCCCGGGATCAAGCTCGATATAATTTCCGACCGCACGCAGACGATCCGGGCATCCGTGAGCGACGTTCAGTTTACCTTGGTGCTCACGGTCGCTCTGGTGGTCATGGTGATCTTCATCTTCCTGCGCAACTTCTGGGCGACGGTCATTCCGGCGATCACCGTGCCCCTCTCGCTGATCGGCACGTTCGCCGTGCTCTACGAGCTGGGCTACAGTCTCGATAATCTCTCGCTGATGGCCCTGTCGATCGGCGTCGGCTTCGTGGTCGACGACGCCGTGGTCGTCATTGAGAACATCGTGCGCCACCTCGAGGAGGGCCTCACGCCAATGCAGGCCGCGCTCAAGGGCGCCGGCGAGATCGGCTTCACCATCGTGTCGATTACGCTGTCCCTGATCGCCGTGTTCATCCCGCTGTTCCTGATGGGCGGCTATGTCGGCAGGCTGTTCCAGGAATTCGCGGTGGCGATCAGCGTATCGCTCGTTCTGTCGCTGGTGATCTCGCTCACGCTCACCCCGATGCTGTGCTCGCGCCTGCTCAAAGCGGAAACGGGCAAACACGGCTGGCTCTATCGGCTCTCCGAGCGCGCGTTCGAGGGACTGATCGCGGTTTATGAGCGTGGGCTGCGGGTTGCATTGCGACACCGGTTCATGACCCTGATGGTCATGTTCGGAACGATCGCGGTGACCGGCGTTCTCTATTACGAGATCCCGAAGGGCTTCTTCCCCCAACAGGACACCGGCATGATCCTCGGCATCAGCGAGGGGGCACAGGACACCTCGTTTCCAGCCATGGCTCAACGCCAGCTCGCTGCGATCAACGTCATCCTGAAAGACCCGGCGGTCGCCACGGTCGGCCACCAGGTCGGGCCCGGCGGGCCGGTCGCGGCTCCAAATCAGGGGCGTCTGTTCATCGCCCTGAAACCATTCGGTGAGCGCAACGTCAGCGCCGACCAGGTGATCGCGCGGCTGAACGCGCAACTTGCCAGGATCGAGGGCATCCATCTTTATTTGCAAGCCGCGCAGGACATCACCATCGGCGGCCGCCTGAACAAGACGCAGTATCAATACACGCTCACCGATGCCGATGCGAACGAGCTCGATCACTGGGCCGCTGTCTTCCTCGACAAGATGAAGAGCATGGCGCAGCTGACCGACGTCGCCACCGATCAGGAAAGCGCCGGACCCATGCTCAACGTCACGGTCAATCGCGACGTCGCCTCGAGCTTCGGAATTCTGCCGTCGACCATCGACAACACGCTCGACGATGCTTTCGGGCAGCGCATCGCCTCGACCATCTACTCCACCCTCAACCAATACCGGGTCATCCTCGAGGTCGCGCCGCAGTATCAGATGAGCCCGGATACATTGAGCCGCATCTACGTGAATTCGCCGGGCGGACAGCAGGTGCCGCTGAGCACGCTGGTCAACAGCAAGATCACGACCACGCCACTCGTGATCAACCACCAGGGCCTGTTTCCGTCGGTCACGATCTCCTTCAACCTGAAACCAGGCGTAGCGCTCGGCGATGCCGTCAACGCGATCCGCCAGTTCGAGCAGCAGAGCGGAAAACCGTTGTCACTCACGACCACTTTCCAGGGCAACGCCAGCGCGTTCATGTCCTCGCTCTCCGGCGAGCCGATCCTGATCGCGGCGGCACTGGTCGTGATCTACATCATTCTCGGCGTATTGTACGAGAGCACAATCCACCCGATCACAATTCTGTCCACGCTGCCATCGGCCGGCATCGGTGCCCTGCTTCTACTCATCGCCGTGCACATGGACCTGAGCGTGATCGCCATGCTCGGCATCATTCTGCTGATCGGCATCGTCAAAAAGAACGGCATCATGCTGGTCGACTTCGCGATCCACGCCGAGCGCAATGACGGCCTCACACCGGAAAAGTCGATCTACCAGGCTTGCATCCTGCGGTTCCGGCCGATCCTGATGACGACGATGGCCGCGCTGCTCGGCGGCGTGCCGCTGATGCTCGGGACCGGGGCCGGTGCGGAGATCCGCCAACCTCTCGGTTACACAATCGTGGGCGGCTTGCTGCTCTCGCAACTGCTGACGCTGTTCACGACCCCCGTTGTCTACCTCTACCTCGACCGGCTGCAGAACTGGCTCTCCGGCGGCAGAAAACGCAAGCGGCTTGAGATACAGGAGATGCATGCAGTCCCAGCCGAGTAGCCCCCGCTACCCCCAAACTCAGGCAAGATCGGTGTAGAACTCTGAGCGGCGGAGCACTGATATGCCGGTGACAGGTCGCACCCAGCTCCTGGTTTCAATGATCGGGTTCATTGCCGTACTTGGCGTGTCTCGAACCGGCGCTCAGCAAAGCACCGCCTCGCTCTCGCCCGCAGCGTTGGCTGAGATCGCGCAAGTCGAGGCAGCGGTCGACGGCATCGAGGAGGCGACGCTCGCGCGGCTTGCAAACCCGCCTGACAATCAGGTGCAGCAGGTCGAATTGCTCGGCAAGCTGATGTTGTACGACAAGAATCTATCCGTGAACCGCAACGAGGCGTGCGCGTTCTGCCATATGCCTGAGACCGGGTTTACCGGCCCGGTGTCCGAGCTCAACCGTACCACCGGGTCTTATCCGGGGTCGGTGCGCACGCGCTTCAGCCAGCGCAAACCGCAGTCGCATGCGTACGCGCCGCTCTCGCCGGTTCTGCACTACAATCCTGGCCAAGGTGACTTGGTCGGCGGCAATTTCTGGGACATGCGCGCCACCGGTCGGCGCCTCGGCAACCCGGCCGCCGAACAGGCTGAGGGCCCGCCTACGAACCCGGTCGAGATGGGCCTGCCCGATCTCGCCTGCGCGGTGTACCGGGCATCGCAACGCCCTTACCGCGCTTTGTTTGAACGTGTATGGGGTGCGCAGGCCTTCGCCATCGCGTGGCCGGTCAATGTGGAGACGGTGTGCAACGTTCCCGGTCCGGCTCCCACCGCCGATCCGATGCCGGTGCATCTCAGTGAGGTCGATCGCGGCCGTGCGGTTGCGACCTTCGATCAGATGGCGCAGTCGATCGCGGGCTACGAGTCGTCTGCCGAGGTGACGAGTTTCACCTCCAAGTACGACGCTGTGCTGGCGGGCAAGACGCAGTTCACCGCCCAGGAGCAACAAGGCTACGATCTCTTTCGTGGCAAGGCACAATGCAACAGCTGCCACCGCGACGGCGGCCCAGGCGAAGATCCATTGTTTACCGATTTCACAGCCAGCAATATCGGCACGCCCGCCAACCCCGTGCTTCCGTTCTACGCCGAGGGTCAACGCGACGCACAGGGCTATGTGGCCAATCCGGCGGGCGCATCATTCGTCGATCTTGGGGTTGGCAATTTCCTCGACAGTGGTCATCAACTCAGCCACCCTTCGGCAGTCGACGCGCGTTGGCTGCCGCTAGTGCCCGGCAATAAGGGACGCTTTCAGGTGCCCACCTTGCGCAATGTCGACAAACGCCCCTACCCCGGCTTCATCAAAGCATATGGGCATAACGGCTATTTCAAGAGCCTCAAGTCGATCGTGCATTTCTACAACACACGCGACACGCTGCCGCGCTGCCAAGCGAACGATCCCGGCGAGGGCACGACGTGTTGGCCGGCGCCCGAATCAACCGACAACATCAACACCAAGCGCGTCGGGCGGCTCGGCCTCAGCGAAGCTGAAGAGGATGCGCTGGTGGCTTTCATGCAGACGCTGACCGACGGGTTCACGTCGCGCGGTGTGCAGTAGGGCTACAGCAACACAAACGGCAGCATGGTTATGATAACGGCCAAGGCCACCAAGGCCGCGGCGCACAGCAGCGTGACGATCGTGCTGGGAAGATCGTGGGCCTCATCGCCGGCGATGTTCCGATCCGACTGTGCCGGCGCTTCGATTTTCTGTCGGACCACGCGCACTGGGCGGTATGACATTGCTCGCCCTGACCATGATGGTCGATTTGAGCCTGCAGCATCGATCGCGTAACGGGGAGCCGCGCAATGAGATCGATCCGACATCGCCACTCCATCGTCCGTGCCGCCCCACAGGTGAGCACAGACGTAAGTGTCCAAAAGGACTTGCTCTTGCGATGGATTGCTGTCGATCGCTGAGGCTTGCGGCGAAGCAAAACCGCGCGCCGCGGTGTCGCAGTTACTCCGCGGCGATGGCGGGCGGCGTTTCCACTTCGTGCAGCGGCGGCTGCTTCTTCTTGCCGGAGAGCCAGTTCTGCACGCGCTCCAGATAAAGATAAACCACCGGCGTGGTGTAGAGCGTGAGCACCTGGCTGAAAGCGAGGCCGCCAACCATCGCGTAGCCGAGCGGCTGGCGCAGTTCGGAGCCTGTCCCGGTTCCGAACGCCAGCGGAATGCCGGCGAACATCGCCGCCGCTGTCGTCATCAGGATCGGCCGGAAGCGCAGCAGGCAGGCCTGGCGAATAGCTTCTTCTGCCGGCATGTTGCGGTCGCGTTGGGCGGCGATGGCGAAGTCGACCAGCATGATGCCGTTCTTCTTGACGATGCCGATCAGCAGGATGATGCCGATGATGCCGATGACCGAGAGATCCATGTGGCCGAAGTTCAGCGCCAGCAGCGCCCCGACCCCGGCCGATGGCAAGGTCGACAGAATGGTCAGCGGATGAATGAAGCTCTCGTAGAGCATGCCGAGAATGATGTAGACGACGATCAGCGCCGCGGCGATCAGGATCGGCTCGCTCGACAGCGAGTTCTGGAACGCCTGCGCGTTGCCCTGGAAGGTCCCGATGATCCCCGAAGGCATGCCGATTTCGCGCGCCGCCTTGTCGATCGCCTCGACGGCCTGTCCCAACGCGATGCCGGGCTGCAGGTTGAAGGTGAGCGTAACCGCCGGGAACTGGCCCTGGTGGGCAACCGACAATGGCCCGACCTTGTTGCTATCGACGTCAACCAGGGTCGACAGCGGCACCGGCTGGCCGGTGAGCGGCGACTTGATGTAGAGCCGGTCGAGCGTTGCGATATCTTTCTGCTGGTCGGGCAAGATCTCAAGAATGATGAAGTAGGTCTTGAGCTGCGTGAAATATTGCGTGATCTGCCGCTGCCCGAACGCGTCGTTGAGCGTATCGTCGATCATCTGCGGCGAGATCCCGAAGCGGGACGCCTGGTCGCGGTTGATGGTGATCTTCAGCTGCGGGGCGTTGCCGAGGAGGTCGGTGGAGACGTCCGTCAACTGCGGCAACGTCTGCATCTTTTCCATCATCTTCTGCGACCACTCGGCCAGCTCGTCCATGTTGGAATCTTGCAGCGTGTACTGGAACTGAGCGCGCGCGACGCGGCCCCCCACGGTGATGTCCTGTGAGGGCTGCAGGAACAGGTTTGCTCCTTCGATCTTTGCCAGTTTCGGCCGCAACCGGTCGATGATCTGGGAGGCATTCAGCTCGCGTTCGTCACGCGGTTTGAGGGTGATGAAACCCCGGCCCGTGTTTGCGGTCTGTGCACCACCGGAGCTGCCCGTGAACAACGCGAACCCGGCGACGTCGGGATCACCCTGGATCACGTCACCCATCTTACGCAGCAGCCGCATCATCTCCTGGGGCGACGCATCCTGGGCGCTTTCTGCGAACGCGGAGATCACGCCCGTGTCTTGAATCGGGAAGAAGCCCTTGGGAATCTGAATCGCCATCACCACGGTCAGGGCCATGGTCGCGAAGAACACGCCGAGTGTGATGGCTTGATGGCGCAGCACGATATCGAGCGTTCGCCGATAGAACCAGATCAGGCCATCGAACCCGCTCTCGATCACCCGATAGACCACGCCGTGGCGATGGGTCGGCGGCCGCATGAAGCGCGAGCACATCATCGGCGCAAGCGTCAGCGAGACGAACGCTGATACGGCAATTGAGGCCGTCACGGTCAGTGCGAATTCCCGGAACAGCCGGCCGATGATGCCGCCCATCAGCAGCAGCGGGATGAACACTGCGATCAGCGAGAACGAGATCGATATGACGGTGAAGCCGATTTCGCGTGAACCCTTGATCGCGGCTTCGAGCGGCGCCATGCCCTCTTCGACATGCCGATAGATGTTCTCGACTACCACGATGGCATCGTCGACCACGAAGCCGACCGCAATCGTCAGCGCCATCAGCGACAGGTTGTCGAGGCTGAAGTTAAGCAGATACATCGCCGCCGCCGAACCGGCCAACGCGAGCGGCACGGTCACGCTGGGGATCATCGTCGCCCAGAAATTGCGCAGGAACAGCAGGATCACCAGGATGACCAAACCAATGGTCAGCGCCAGGGTGAACTGCACGTCTGCGACCGAGGCGCGAATCGTCGTAGTCCGGTCGAGGATCGTTTCCACGTTGATCGACGGCGGGATACGGGCCGTGAGTTGCGGCAGCTGGGCCTTGATCTGGTCGACGGTTTCGATGACGTTGGCACCCGGTTGCTTGAAGACAGCGAGAATGATGCCGTTCTTGTTGTTCTGATAGGCTGCGACATTGCGGTCCACTTGATCGGAGACCGCCTGGCCGACATCGCGCACGCGTATCGGCGCGCCATTGCGATACGCCAGGATCACGTCATTGAACGGTTCGGGTTCCACCATCTGGTCATTGGCCGCAATGGTGAAGCCGGTCTTGTCCGAGTTGACCGTACCTTTGGCCGCGTTGGTGGTCGAATTGACGAGGGTCGAGCGGATGTCCTCAAGGGTAACCCCGCTCGAGGCGAGCTTGGCAGGATCGACCTGGATGCGGATCGATGGGGTGCGGTCACCGAAGATCACGACCTGCGCCACGCCAGGGACTTGCGAGATCTGCTGCGCGAGGAACAAATCGGCGTATTCGTCGACGGTGATCAACGGCAGCGTATCGGACCGCAGCGCCAACAGAAGAATGGGCGAATCCGCTGGGTTGACCTTGCGGTAGCTCGGCGGCGTCGTCATCGCTTGCGGCAGGGTCCGGCTTGCCACCGTGATGGCGGCCTGGACGTCGCCTGCGGCGGAATCGATATTCCGATTGAGCTCGAACTGGATGACGATCGTGGTCGCGCCGAGGGCGCTCAGCGACGTCAACTGGCTCACGCCGGGAATCTGCGCGAACTGCCGCTCGAGCGGCGCGGCGACTGAGGTCGCCATGGTGTCGGCACTGGCCCCTTGCCAGGTTGCGGAGACCTGGATGGTGGGAAAATCAACTTGTGGCAGCGGTGCGACGGGCAGGAACGGATAGGCTGCAATGCCCACGAACGCGATTGCCGCCATCAGCAACGTCGTTGCGATGGGTCGCCGAATGAACGGTTCGGAGATGTTCATGAGGCGTCCTTGGATGCGACAGGTTGTGGCGAGAAGGTCACGGTCGCATCCGGACGCAGCTTGTAATGGCCGCCCGTGACAACCCGCTCGCCGTCGGACAATCCGGACGTCACAACAGTCAGGTCGCCCACAGTCGGGCCGGTTTCGATCGGCTTCGCCTGCACGGTGTTGTTGGCTCGGACCACCCAGGCCAGCAGCCCGTTGGGGCCGCGCTGTACGGTGGCCGCGGGAACCACAAGCGCATCCTTGCTCACCTGCACCAACAAGCGCGCATTGACGAATTCGCCCGGCCACAGCCGCTCGTCATCATTGGCGAACAGCGCCTTGAGCCGATACGTGCCGGTCGCTTGGTCGATGACGTTGTCGACCGTCTGCAGCGTCCCCGTGCTCAGCAAGTTGCGGTTGTCGCGGTCATAAGCCAGAACCTCGACCGACCCGTGAGTCATCGCCTCGCGTACCTGGTCCAGCGTTTGCGCCGGCAGCGTGAACACGACGTGGCTAGGCTGTGTGCGCACCAGCAAAGCGATCGAGCCACTGTCTGACGGGTGGACGACGTTGCCGGGGTCGACCAGACGGACGCCCATGCGCCCATCGCTGGGGGCGACGATATTCGTGTAATCGAGGTTAGTCTGCGCGGTTTCGATCATCGCGTCATCGGCCGCGATCGACGCCTTGGCGCCGTCCACCTTGGCTTGCTGTTGATCGATGTTTTGCTGGGTATCAAAGCCGGTCTTCACCAGCGATTTGAAACGCGCCAGATCCTTTTGAAAGGCTTCGAGCGAGGCCTCGTCCTGCTGCTTCTTCGCCTTGGCCTGGTCAAGCGCGGCCTTGTAGAGCCGCGGATCGATCTTGGCGAGTACGTCGCCCTGTTTGACGCGTTGTCCCTCGGTGAACAGCACCTCCAGGAGCTTGCCGTCCACCTGCGTGTGGATGCCGACCGTAAACGAGCCCTGCACCGTGCCAAGGCCGGTCAGGTAGATCGGCACATCCTGGCGGGCGACGGTCGCAACGCTGACCGGAACGGGAGGTCGTTGTGCCGGGTGGGCGGCGTGTGCGGGTTCGGCTGCCGGCCGCGCCCAGTAGAACGCGGCTCCACCAGCCACAAGTCCGAGAATGACAATAACGAGCGCGGCGCCGCGCCCCCGTCCAGCCGTTTGCCGTCGTTTCGCTCCCACGGTATTCCTCTTCCCGTGCCAAACCAGCTCGCATGCGGTGCACGCGGTTCGTTACCCATCCCACCGTAAACTATTGTTCTCATTATCGTTTCTACACGACGCGTACGCCAGGGCAGACTCCTGAGGCGAACACGCGATGGTGTTTACCACAAACAGCTCTGTCAAATTAAAATAAGGTCATGTTTTTAGCCAATAACGTTGCGTTTCCACCTGTAATTGCGCCAGGCGTCAATACATCATTCGATGACTTCGTCGGCGCGTGCGATCAGTTGTGCCGGCACTTGCAGGCCCATGGCCTTGGCGGCTTTCAAATTGAGGACCAAGCTGAGCTTGCTCGGCTGTTCGACAGGCAGGTCGCCCGGGCGCGCGCCTTTGAGAATGCGGTCGACGTAATCCGCGGCGCGTTGAAACTGCGCCGCGAGGTCGAATCCATACGAGATGAGCCCGCCGGTGCGAGCAAATTCAGCCGAAAAATAGACCGCGGGCAGCCGATAGCGCGCAGCGAGCTCGACAAACAGCCCCCGCCGCATCTGAGTGAACGTGTCGGCCGGAACAATCACCGCGCCATCAGGCTGGTGTGAAAAGCTTTCCATCACGCGTTCGATGTCGGCTGCGTCCCGGACCGGGGCCGCCACAACTTCCAGATCCAACGGGCGGCCGGCGTCGGTGACCGAGTTCAGAAACAACTTCGACTGTGGCGCGGTGTCCGGGTTGAAGATGATCATGACGCGCTTGGTGCTCGGCGCAATCTCCTTGAGCAGATCGAGCCACTGCCCGGCCATGGAGACCCGAAAGCCGGTGAAGCCGGTGACGTTTCCGCCCGGACGCTCCAGGTTGGACACGAAGCCCTGCGCCAGCGGATCCGCCACCTCAACAAATACGATCGGAATTGTGCGTGTCGCGTCGATCAGTGCCGCGAGGTTTGCTGTCGATGATGCGAGGATGACGTCCGGATGCAGCGCGATCAGATCGGTCGCATAAGTCCGGGCCAGCGAGGGCTCGCCGGCATTCCAGCGCATCTCGAGCTGCAGATTGCGGCCCTCGCTCCAGCCCAGCCTGGCCAATTCCAGCACGAACGTTTGCACGTAGGATTGGCCCGCCGTATTGGCGGCAACGCCGTTCATGAGCACGCCGACGTGGCCGACCGCGGACGCTCGCGCCGCCACCGGCCAGAGCAATCCCGCCCCGATGGCGCGTAACAAGCCCCGTCGCTGCATCACATGCCCCAACCCATTGCTGAACAGGGCCCAGCTTAGCACGTTCATTCGGCGGCCACACTGAATGCGGACCGCTCCTCGACACCTCGCAGGTGGCGCATGCCCCACTTTCGAATCATATCGATGACCGGAATGAAGCTTTGCCCGCTGCGCGTCAGGCGATATTCGACCTTGGGTGGCACCACGGCAAAATCCTTGCGGAGGATGAGGCCGCCGGCCACGAGAGCCTTGAGCTCGCGGCTGAGCACGCGCGGGGTGATCTCCTCGCTGGCGTCGCCGCCGCGCAGCAGGCCGCGCCTGATCTCGCCGTAGCGCAGTGGTCCGTCCTTGAGATCCCACAGAATGCGGATCTTGTATTTGCCGCTGATGAGTTTCTGAAACGCCATCACCGGACACCCGTCGCCTTTTGCGGATTTGCGGTTCGCCATCGGCATGCCTCGCTTTCACCCTCTAGTGTAGAAGACGCCCATAGTATCAATTTTGTCCATACTTGTTTGTGTGTCCCTCCGGCATTTACATCAAGCCGACCACGAACAGGACACCGATCCGATGAAACGCCTTCTCATCAAATATCGCTTCAGCACCGGAACGCGCGAGGACTGGCATGCGGAAATTGCACGCTTCATCGCCGCGCTCGATAGCGACCCCGGCCTCAAGGGCCGGATCAGCTATCGCTGCCTGCGGGCGCGCGACAGCGATGATTACTATCACCTCGCCACCACGGCTGATGAGACGGCCGCCAGGGAGCTGGGGCAGCGCGATTTCTTCAAGCACTATACCGAGGCAACCAAGCGCGCGAGCGGCGGCACGGTCGAGGTGCTGCCGTTGGATGTGATTGCGGAGACGGCCTGACGTCGTCTCCACTTTCCCAATCCCATCGCGCGCAGCGACTCCTCGCGCAGGCTCGTCCACAGCCGTTCGGTGATTTCGCCAAAGCGCGGGTCGGAGACGATGCGGCTGTCGCGCTCGCGCGGCCATTTGGTCGCAACAATGCGGCCAAATACATCCCGCTTGAGAACCTCAGCATCTGTCCGAACTGTGGATTCTCCGGCGCCGCTGCGGACACGTGGGTGACCGAGGATATCG
>JAFAXD010000320.1 GCA_019241285.1 Xanthobacteraceae bacterium
CGTGATGCCGCAGACGTTGGAACACCTCGCCATCGTCGACCTCCTCGGGATCCGCCACGGCATGGTGGCGCTCACCAAATCCGACCTCGCTGACGCTGCCCGCCGCGCTGAGGTCACGGCGGAGATCGTCGACACCGTGACGGGCACCGCGCTGGCGGGAGCCGACATCGTTCCAGTCTCCACCGTGACCGGGGAGGGGATCGACACGTTGCGCGCGGCTCTGTTCGATGCAGCCGTCGTGCACGGCGCGCGAGCCGGAAGCGGCCGCTTTCGCCTCGCGGTCGATCGCTCATTCACGCTCACCGGGGCGGGCACGATCGTTACCGGCACGGTGTTGTCGGGCACGGTCACGGTCGGCGATCGTGTCACTGTCAGTCCGGCAGGTCTGTCTGCGCGCGTTCGCACGATCCGCGCCCAGAACCGGCCGACCGAGCACGGCAAAGCGGGCGAGCGCTGCGCGCTCAATCTTGCCGGCGAGGCGATCAGCCGCGAGGCCATCACGCGCGGTGACGTCGTGCTGGACCCGGCGCTGCATTCCCCGACCGCACGCATCGATGCCGCGCTGCGCGTGCTTGCGGGCGAACGTCGGCCGGTTTCTCATTGGCTACCGGTGCGGCTACATCACGCCGCCGCCGAGGTCGGCGCGCGCGTGGCTCTGCTGGAGGCGGCACCGATCGCGCCCGGTGCAGAAGGGCGCGTGCAGCTCGTCTTGGAGACACCGCTCGCGGCGGCCGTCGGGGACCGCTTCGTGCTGCGCGACACCTCGGCCCAGCGCACGATTGGCGGGGGACGATTTATTGATCTGCGTGGGCCCGCGCGCCGGCGCCGCACCGCGGAGCGCAAAGCGCAACTCGACGCGCACGCGCTGGAGAATCCGCAACACGCGCTCGCAGCGCTGCTTGCCTGCGCGCCGCATTACGTCGATCTGTGGTCCTTCGCGCGCGACCGTGCGCTCGCCGCAGCCGAGCTGGAGAAGATCATTGCCGAGCTGAAAGTGCTTGCACCTCCCGTCGCCGACGCCCGGCTCGGCGTCAGTGAAGCGACGGCGCGCGATCTGAAGGCAACAATCACCTCGGCGCTCGGCGCCTTTCATCGCGAGCATGCCGAGGCGCCCGGTCTCGACGTCGAGCAATTGCGCCGCACCTGTGCGCCGCGTTTTTCGGCGCCTCTGTTTCGCGCATTGCTCCAGGTCTTCGCTGAGGCCCGCGCTTTATCGCTCGAAGGCGCGACGGTCCGGCTGCCGACACATTCGGTCCAGCTGCGGCCGCAAGATGAAAAGCTCTTTGCGCGCATCAAGCCGCTCTTGTCGGGCGCTGAGCGCTTCCGGCCACCGCGGGTGCGCGACCTTGCCACGACACTCGCCATCCCCGAACAGCAAATTCGCGCGCTGTCCAAACAACTCGCCAAGCTGGGACGGCTCGACGAAGTGGCGCCCGATCATTTCTTCCTGCGCACGACGGTCGCCGAGATGGCGCATATGCTCCCGGGACTCGCCGCCGCTGCGCCGGGCGGGGAGTTCAGCGCCGCGCAGCTACGCGACCGCCTCGACAACGGCCGCAAGGTCGCGATCCAAATCCTGGAGTTCTTCGATCGCCACGGCCTCACCGCGCGTCGCGGCGACCTGCGGCGCATCAACGCGCAACGCATCAATCTGTTTGGTCCGGAGCCGAGCAAACAAACGACTGAAAGCGTCAGTAGTACAGCGGCCCGCAGGCCAGGTATGGCCCAAACACCCAGCCGATCCCACCCCAGTTCTGCACGAACGCCCAATCGCCATTGAAGGCAAGGGCGGTGAGTGGGGTGCCGCTTGGGAGGATGCCGATGACCGGGCCGTTCGGCCAGGTCCGCACGTTGAGCAGGTCCCAGCCGACATTGACCACGCACTCGGCACGCGGACCAGGCAGCGCAGGCACATAGGTCACGGGCGGCCCAGGCGCGACAGGCACCGGGACCGTGACGACTGGTCCAACAGAGGCTGGGACGAGTGGCTCCGCCACATAACGCGGCTGCGCCAGCGCGCTGCTGCCAAGCGTTGCGACGAGCAAGCTCGCGGCCAGGGATAGACGTTTCACCATGATCCTGCCGCCTCCAGTTCGCATTTACGCCGCGAGCTTAGGCCCGGCGCCTGCCGGCGGGCAAGGCGCCTCAGATACCCTGGTACGCGCGCTGCGAGTGGACGGCCGCAGCCCAGGGGCCCCTTCGCGCATCCGGCCGGCCACGGCTTAGGATGGCGCGGCGCGGCCGTCCGAAGCTACAAACCCGCTTGAAGCTGGATCAGTTTCTAAGTCAGGTTGCTAACCGAGAGGCGTTTGATTGGTTCAAGCACTGCCCGTTTGTTCACGTAACCAGCGACAAGTCCACCTAGCCCCCATCATCGATGACGAAGGTTCGCTTGCCCCGCTTGGTCTTGGGCTCTTTCAGCACGCGTCCGAATTTCTTGGTTTGCTCGATAGTGCGCTTGATGCTGAGGCGGCCGCGCTCTCAACGAGAGAGTTCAAGGTCTCCAGAAGAAAGGCAATCACGTGTCGGCGCGAGCGTCAGTATCTTTCGGCGGTCCAACAGACATATGGGGAAAATGCGGAGAGGACCGTAGTCGTTCGGCTCATCATCACGAGCAGTGCTATGATCGGCACCGTTACTGAGTTGGTGCTAAACCAAAACCGGGCGAAGACAAGTCCGCGCCTGCCGGGATGCATTGAGGTGTGCCGTGACGAAATCCATGACCCGGAAGAACGCCCCCGCAGGAACAGCTCTAAGGGCCCGCGGCGTGACGCGTATCATCTGGCAATCCCCGGCGTTGCGCCCAGCGTTGCGCCGGCCATTTCCAATTTGATCTGACGAGAGCTACTGTTTTGGCTTCTCACGTCCAAAATGGATATCCTAAACCCGCTTCTTAGGGAGACGCACATTCGCTGCTGCCAGAATGGGCGCTTACCGTCCTGGCGGATGAGGAAAAAGATCAATCCGCCCTGCGGCGGCGTCTCACCAGCCAGAAAATGCCGTAGCCGATACCACCTGCCGCCAGCGCCGGAAGTCCGGCACCCAAAACGGGAGCCGGCGCATGGTGAACCCTTCTCGCCGCCGATACTATGCTTGTGTCGATCGTCGCTGTTTGCGCGAATGCCGACATGCTCGCGGCCGAGAGGATCGCCGTAGCGATCATAAACCGTCTCATTTTGTAACCCCTGGTTTCAGACCCGGTACTTATGATTGCAAAATGGACAGTTGTCTCTTTACCGGAAGGTATATATCGGGAACGAGCCCGATGGCGATCACAGGTCCATCGCGGTGCGCGCTAGCTGACAGATTTGGGGCGCTAGCTCACAATTGCAGGGTACTCAGTCAAAGCCCCCGTTGGGCATGACTGCCAGTCGATATTCAAGCCAGCCAGCCTCGATTGCACCGGTCTTACAGTCCGAACTGGCCGAACTGGATCCTCCGAGCCAATAAGAACGGCGTGAGGAACGAGGGATTTGAAAAGATATTGTCCTTGTGGTCGCGCGGCCGACGTCGCGTGACCAGCGCGGCCCTGGCCCACCTCTGCTAAACCCCGGGTTGGGGTCGCGTTTAATTCGTGGGTCAAAGCCTGCGCGTATACGAGGAAGGCCGTCCGGTGAGTCAGAGGCGAGCCAAGATTCGCTGGCGCGGGGAGGCCGTAAGTCAGGATGGCTATTCCAGCGGGCTTCTATTCGGCTTGCACCAAATCCAGAACCTGCCTGGGTCCAATTTGGGTCCAAACGCCAACCCGATGCCGGTTTGTTCGGCGCGCGATTGTTGTTAAGTCACTGAATTGTTTGATTGAGGAAGAGAAGCGTCCCCGGTGGGGCGTCCGGACTTCAAATCCGGGAGGGGCCGTCAGCCGGTCTTTGGTGGGTTCGACTCCCACTCTCTTCCGCCACGCCGCAACCGCGGACGCGCCCACCAACCGACTTCGTGATCAACATCAACCGACAGTGCGGCGGTCCTCAGGAGGGACCAGCAACAAGCCTTCGGCCTGGGCCCAGTCGCGAAACAGGACCGCGACTTGGTCCGCTTGCTCCTGGGACTGAGCATGGTTGAGTGCCGCGACCAGTCGCTGCGTCTCTTGGCTTTCCGCGTCGCGCGCGTGACGCAGCACAACTTTGATCGCGTCCTCGACGGTGCGGATTGGCTCGTCGGGGTGCAGCGTAAGGTGGACCGGGGGATGGATCGCAAGGCTCGCCATAGGTTCGTCCTCTTAAGTCGTGTGCCCTGGATCCAGGCCTTCTTCCGGCGTCTTCTTCTTTCGTTCGGGCGTCATGTCCGGAATCGGGAAGGGCTCGCCCGGGACGCCGCGGTCGCCCAGGCGGGCGCGGGTTCTCTCGTCCTCGGTCGGGCGCCTGTGTTGGTGCGGAGGCTGCTCCTTCATGCCCGGTCTCCAAATCGATTTGGCAGGATTTGCGGATGACAGGTTTCGGGCCTGCTCCCCTGGCCAACGGCAAGGGGCGGCGGGGAGTTCCGCCGGGTGAGGCCAACACGGCCGCGAATAGCTTTGACCCGCGGCCGCAATCGTCTACGTTATCAAGGCGTTGCTATTTGATGGCGCCAGCACGAGGGACCCATGACCGGATCGACACCGGCCAATAGCTTGGCCGAAGAGGGGGCGCGGGTCACCCGCGCTATCAATGATTCAATCAAGCGCTTCAGCAGCATGAGCGGAGCGAACTTCATGCCGGAAGGCATGCCGCCGTTCATGCAGGCCGCTCAGGAGTACAACGCGAAACTCCTGGAATTCGGCATCGCCAACACGACCGCGATGTTCGAATGCTTCTGGAAAATGGCTGAAGCAAAATCGACCCCCGAACTGGTCGAGATGGCGACACGCCAGGCCCGCGCGCAGTTCGACACGTTCATGGAACAGGCCAAGCAACTGCAGGCCATTGCGCAGAAGGGCATGCCGAAGCCCCCCGGCGGGTAGTTGTAGGGTGGGCATCGCGCTTGCTCCGCCCTGTTACCAATGCATAGTCTCACGCGCGATGCCCACGCTGTAGGTGCGACGGCGTGGGCACGGCGCTTCAAAGCTGATGCAAAGAGGCGGGCTCGGAGATTGCGCCGTGCCCACCCTACGAACCTTCTGTATAATTCTTTCGGTACCAATCGGCGATCTCGCTGCCGGTTGCGAGCCAGACCTCCTGGCGCGAAGTGATGTGTTTGAGCGCCTGGTCGAGATATTTGCTGCGATGCGGATGTCCGATCAGGAACGGGTGCAGGCAGATCGACATCACACGCCCGGTCCTGGCACCATCCTCATAGAGCACATCGAACTGATCGCGGATCATCTGCCCGAACATCTCCGGGCTCTGGTGCAAGCCGAGCAGCGCCGGGATATCGTTGATCTCCGCCGAGTAGGGCATCGACAGCATGCGTCCGGATTTGACCCGCATCGCATAGGGCTGGTCGTCATTGACCCAGTTGCCGACGTAATCGATCCCGGCTGCCGCCAGCAAATCGAGCGTGCGCGTCGTCTCGCTCAACGCTGGGCTAAGCCAGCCGCGCGGGCGCTTGCCCGTGCCTTTGTGGATCGCTTCAACCACCCCCTTCACCAGCGCACGCTCCTCGGCTTCGGTCTGCCGGTTGATGAGGACCGAGTTGGTGGTGCCATGACCCATCCATTCCCAGCCGAGGTCATTTCCCGCCTCGATGATGCGCGGATAGTAGGTGCAGACGTCAGAGTTGAGCGCCACGGTTCCTTTGATCCCGTACCTCTCCATGATGTCCATCATCCGCCAGATCCCGACGCGAACGCCGTAGTCGCGCCATGAGTAGTTCAGCACATCGGGATTGAGGCCGAGGCCGCCATCGGCCAGGCGCGTGGAGGGGCGGTCGAACAGGAAATGCTCGATGTTCGGGATCACCCACAGCGCAACGCGGGCGCCGTTGGGCCAGCGCAGCGGCTTGCGGTCGACGATAGCGGAGTATTCGAAGCGGCCATGGTGTTGCGGCACTATCGTTGGCGCAGAGGCAGCGGCTTTCGCAGTATGGCGGGTGGGCTTGGCCGCGGTGCGGCTCACTTTCGATTTGCTGGGACGGCGTGTCACTGGCGCGTTTCCTCGTTGTTGTGTGCAGACTGGCCGACGCCCGGCCTTGCAGGCTAATATTGCCACCACTGCGACAGCACGACGAGGACCGACTCATGACTGTAAGTGAGGACGAATTCTTCCGGCAACGCGGCTTTGGCCAGAAGATCGGGTTCGGTGAACGCCCGGCTCTGATCATCATCGATATTGTGAAGGCGTTCACCGACGCGACGCGCATGCTGGGCGCGAACCTCGACTCGCAGATCCAGGCGATACAGCCGCTGCTTGCGGTTGCGCACGAGCGCGGGTTTCCGGTGCTGTTCTCGACCGTGCGCTATGAGGAACGCGAGCTCGCCGATGCCGGGTTGTGGGGCATCAAGATGAAGGGATCGGCGACGCTGAAAGCTGACGGCGATGGCTGGGAGATTGATCCGCGCCTCGATGTTGCGCCCTCCGACAGCATCTTGTTCAAGAAATACGCGTCCTGCTTCTTCGGCACCGATCTCGTTCCGCGCCTGACCAGCCGCGGCGTCGATACGTTGATCGTGACGGGATGCACCACCAGCGGCTGCGTGCGCGCCACCGCCGTCGATGCTGTGCAAAATGGCTTCCGTCCTATGGTGGTGCGCGAAGCCGTCGGCGACCGCTCGATGCCGGCGCACGAACAAAGCCTGTTCGATCTCAACGCCAAATATGCCGATGTGGTCTCCCTCGATGAGACGCTACAGTATTTGCGCAACGTTGGGCATAACAAAGCGGCTGCGGCCGCTTAAGGACATGGACGAGCCCTCGTTCGAAACAGCCCTCAATGACCGCGTTGGCGGCATGCTCGATGCCTGCACCCGCTGCGGCAAATGCGTTGAGGCCTGTCCGACCGTGCGGCCCGCCGGCATTGCCGATGGCGCGCCTCCGGATGTCATCAGCGGCATCATCGATATTGTACGCAGCGGGGAGGGGCCGGCCGCCGCGCGGACGTGGGCTGCGTCCTGCCTGCTGAGTGGCGACTGCATCAAAGCGTGCGACTACGGCGTCAATCCGCGGTTCCTCTTGGCGATGGCGCGCCTGAGCATGGCCAAGCACAAGGGCGCGCCGGAGGAGCGGCGGCGGCAGGGCGTGCAGAAGTTTCGTGACCTCGGGCGCGACGTGACGGTGCTGTCGCGGCTGCAACTCCAAGACGCAATGCTCGACCGCCTTGGGCAAAAGTCCGCGTCGGGGGCCGACCCGGCCGAACCACCTGACTTCGTCTTCTACACCGGCTGCAATGTGCTCAAGACGCCGCACATCGCGCTGCTCGCGCTCGACGTGATGGATGCGATCGGCATCAGCTACCGGGTGATGGGCGGGCCGACCCACTGCTGCGGCGTGATCCAGCTACGGGCCGGCGACGCCGAGATGTCGGGCCGCATGGGTACCAGCACGGTCGAGAAACTGGCGCACAGCAAATCCGGCCAGGTGCTGAGCTGGTGCCCGAGCTGCTATGTGCAGATGACCGAAACGACCTTGCCGACGCTGGAGCGGCAGCGCGGCGCTCGTCCATTCGACATCACCCCGTTCATGCGCTTCCTGCGCGCCCGTCTGGATGATCTCAAGCCGCTCCTGCGCACCCACGTGCCGATGCGCCTCGCGCTGCACCAGCATCCCGGTGTGGCCGGCGTGATGGAGGCTGCGGCCGACATCCTGCGCGCAATCCCCGGCGTGGAGCTCGTCGACCTGCACCAGCCGGCCGTGGGCTTGCAGAGCGTCAACCTCGCCGTGTTGCCCCAGTACAAGCGCGAGCTGCAGGTTGCCGAGCTCGAGGCGGCGCGGGCGGCCAGGATTGACGCACTGGTCGCGGTCTATCATTCGGATCACCGCGAGCTCTGCGCCCACGAGCGCGATTGGCCGTTCCAGATCCTCAATGTCCTGGAAGTCATCGGCGCCAGCATGGGGCTCGCCGAGCATGATCGCTATAAAGAGCTCAAGATCACCCAGGATGCCGATCTGATCCTGGCCGAGTGCCGCGACATGATGGCGGCCCACGCGCTCAAGCCCGAGGTCGCCCGGGAGGTTGTGATCAACGCGATGCTCGGCGATCAGCCCTTGCCGTTGCTGGGAGTAGCTCCATACCCCTGATCGTGCTGTCCGGCACGGTCAATCCTTCATCAATGAATTTGACACAATTTCGCGTTGGAACATACCCCAACAGTTTGACGCGGACGATTCCAGACACTCGAGAGATCCCTGCAGGAGGTTGAGCGTGTTTCCGCGTCCCCGGACCTTGCTGATCGCGATTGTCTCGCTGGTGACGGTTGTTGTTGCGGCCCGCGCGGACGTGCCGGCCCCTGTTCCCGCCGTGCATCAGAGCGAGCCGTTTCGGCAAGGCGTGCTGGTGGACACCTTCGGCCAATGGGAAATCCGCAAGGGCCTTATCGATCACACCTTCCTCTTGATTGGCGCCAGCAAGGGGGACGGGGAGGGGCATTTCTGGTTGCACTGCGACCAGAACAACATGATCACCGTTGCGGTGCCGCTGCTGGAACGGCCGCACGATCGCGTGCGCTCGCACGCGGTAACCATTCACGCCGACACCGGCCCGACGCGGGCGATGAGCCTCGTCGTGTTCGAGGATTTTGTCGCGGTGGCGATCGACTACGACGGCGGACGCAACGACAAGGTTGCGGATTTTCTCGACGTGCTGCGCTCGGCCAAGGACACCGTCACGATCTCCTATTCCGATCACAATTTCGATTACGACGTCACGCAATTGCAGGCGGCGCAGTCCCGATTTCGCGAATTGTGCAGTCGACCGACGCGGCGCTGAGCATTAGCCCTGCCTCGTTGGTGTTTGTTCAAGCACCATGGCGCGGCTTCATCCGGTTCCGATGTTCCTGCTTGGATTGATCAGCAATCTTGGATCGGCGCTGCCAGCGGCTGCCTATATCGACCATCCATGGTGCACGGGCGGAGGTGGCTGGTCGGGCGCGCTGACATGCAGCTTCGACAGCTACGAACAGTGCCGCGCCAATGCGCGCACGTGTGTGGCAAACCCGGCGTCGACGCCCTATCCGCAAACACAACGGGTCCCGGCAGGCGTGAACCGGCCACGTTAGGCTCGTAATCTGGTCGTCCGCCGCGGCGTAAAAGCTGGGGATAGCCGGGGAACTTCGCGAACCGGCTATCGGTTACCCTTCGCTGGCGGGGCGCGTGCCTCGTCGGCGCGGCGGCCCCGGCCGTCCCCCACCCCCCACCCAGGCTGGGGTCGCCACGTTTTCCAAATCTCACTGATGTCCAATAGGCTCTTGAGGGTCTCAAGGGCCGATTGGCTTGGCCCTTCTCCTTCGAGGCCGAGGGAGGGCGGGCGGCTACTGCAATGTGATGACGAGCCCGTTGAGGTCGGCAGCGACGAGCAGCCCAACTTGCCGGCCGGCCAAGGTGAGCACCGCGCCGTTCTGATTGGTCAACACGATCGCGCCGGCGCCCGCCGGGCCGACCGCGGCGCCCGCGCCCGCCGCGCCATAGATCCCATTAACATCAGCCGGCGTTCGGATATTGCTGACGGTGCCGACGAAATCCGTCGCCGAGGCCCCGAAGGTAAAGCCGTAGCTCAGCCCGCCGATCGCCAGTCGATAATAGCGGCCTTGAAATACCAGCGTGCCGGTGCCGCCAGAGCCGCCGATGACAAAGCCAGCCTTGATCACGTTGAAGCGGATTGAGCCGATGTCAGCGTAGGCGGCGGTCGCGAGCTCCGCGCCGGCTACCGTCAAAGCAATCAGCGCCGCACGAATGGCGGATGACAATCGCATAGGCAGTCCTCCCTGGATGAACGCTAGGATTCAGCTACCGGTCGGTTTTGGGTGGATGCGCCAGCGGATGTAGAAAATGATCGTAGGCCCCCACATTCCAAAGGTAATCCAACGGTCCCCGAGTGACATAAATGCGCGCGGCACCGGTTGTTCCACGTCGCGATGAGTTCGGATCGGAAGTGACATTTGGGCAACGTTCAGGGCGTCCGGGCGGATGGCCACCCGGTCACCGGGCGGGCTCATCGCGACCCTGCGAGCCGGCGGCCCTGGTGCGCGCTCACAAAGCGTACGTCCAGGGCCGCCTCGCCCCACCCCAGGATCGGGAGGATGCGCCCGGGCAGCCCGACTGGCGAGGTACTATCGGCCCCTGTGGATAACTTTCCCGGGCGGGCGCGACCTGGCCCAATCCGAAGCTGCTTGGTGTGTGACCTGGTTCACTGACAACGGCGTCCAGTAGGGCGACTTAGCTGTACCCCTGATCAACCAAGCAAGGATGCCATGTTGAGCGGGATTACGCCGGAACGTTTCGATGCGCTGCTCTTCGCAGCCGCCACGGTCACGACGGCGCTCATTGCTGTCGCGATGATCTGGTTCGCGGTCTTCGTTTTTTAGGGCCGTCCGATGCGGTCAGCCTGGATACACTCGCAGCGCGTATGAGGCGGCATGGATATCGTAAAATTGGTGACACCGGTCACAGCGGCGCGGGCGGGCGCATGCTTTGTAGGTCCCATAACGTACGAAAAACGGGTGGGCATCATGACACGGAAGATTAAGCTCGACCGGTATGACTTGGTCATTGCGGCTGCCTTTGCGCTGTTCGCATTGGTCGCAATTTCGCTCGTGCTGACGTCATAGGGCACGTGCCCGGGCCGAATACCTCAATTTGATCCAGGTCAACTTCAAAGCCATCTCCTCGATCTAACCCTCGATCCAGCGCAAGCCAACGAGCCGGGGCCAGACCCCCGGCCAAGCTGAGATCGAGGAAACCTCATGACAGCATTGCGAGGCTACATCCCGGCTGGCGGCGAGGCCGGCGCGGTCGGCGTTCATTCCCTGGACCACTTCACCTTGCAGGTTCCAGATCTCGCCGCGGCGGAGGATTTCTATTCCCGGTTCGGTCTCAACGTACGCCCCGACGGCAACACACTGGCGCTGCGGACGTTCGGCCACGACCAGCGCTGGGGAACCATCGTCGCGGGCGAGCGCAAGCGCCTGCACCACATCTCGTTTGGCTGCTACGCGGATGATCTCGAGCCGCTGAAACGCCGCGCCGAGGCGAATGGGGTTGCGCTGCTTGATGCGCCTCCCGGCTTCGAATCAAACGGCTTCTGGTTTCGTGATCCGGCCGGTTTGCTGCTCGAAATCAAGGTCGCCCCAAAGACGTCGCCCGACCGCAAATCCTGCGGTATCTGGGCTTCCTCGCCAGCGGGCGTCGCAGGCGCGTCGGTGCGCGCAGCAGCGCCGACCGTGCGCCCGCGGCGGCTCGCGCACGTGCTCTCGTTCACCAGTGATCTCGATGCGGCAATCCGATTCTACAGCAACATCCTGGGTCTGCGCTTGTCGGATCGCTCGAACCTCGTCGCCTTCATGCACGCCATACACGGCAGCGACCATCACGTGCTGGCATTTGCGCAATCGAACGCGCCCGGCATGCATCATTGCAGCTGGGACGTGGCCGGCATCGACGAAATCGGGCTCGGCGCCATGCACATGGCGGACAAGGGCTATCGGAAAGGATGGGGGCTCGGGCGCCACGTCCTGGGCTCGAACTATTTCCATTATGTGCAGGATCCGTGGGGTAGCTTCGCCGAATATTCCTGTGACATCGACTACGTTCCCGCCGACAAACCCTGGCCGGCGCAACACCATGCGGATGAGGATTCATTCTATCTGTGGGGTCCGGAACCGCCGGCCGATTTCGCGGTGAACCACGAGGCGGTGGCTTAGTTCGGGCAGCGGCCATGGGACGGATTGCGCTCGCTGCCAAGATCACACATGTGCCCTCGTTGCTCCTGTCGGAGCGGCCCGGACCGCTGCACGGGCTGCGCAATGATGCCATTGCGTCGCTCAAGGAGATCGGCCGGCGGGCAAACCAGCGCGGCGTCGACACGTTCCTGGTGTTCGATACCCATTGGCTCTCCAACTTCGGCTTTCACCTGAACGCCAACGCGCGGCACAAGGGCGTCTATACCAGCCACGAAGCGCCGCACATGATCCAGAACCTGACCTACGACCTGCCGGGCAACCCGGAGCTCGCCGAGGCGATCGCGGCGGAAGCGCAAAAGTCCGGCGTCCCGGTGCTGGCCCACCGCGTCCCGACGCTGGCGCTGGAATACGGCACCATCGTTCCGATGCACTACATGAATGCCGATGGGGGCAAGGCCGTGGTCGCCGCGGCCGCGCCGCTATTCGCCAGCGTGGATGAGAACCGCCGCTTCGGCGACGCGGCCCGGCGCGCGATCGAAGCCTCGGATGCGACTGTTGCGGTGCTCGCCAGCGGCTCGCTCTCCCACAAGCTCGTCAATAACGAGTCGGTCGGCGATGCGCAGTGGAGCGTGGTGTCGAGCGAGTTCAACCGGCAGATGGACCTGCGCGTGCTCGAATTATGGGGTAGCCGCCGCTACGACGAGTTCGTACGCATGCTGCCGGAATACTGCACCAAATGCAGCGGCGAGGGGCTGATGGCCGACACCGCCATGCTGTTCGGGCTGCTGGGATGGAATCAGTACGCCGGCGAGGCCGAACAGCTCTGCGAGTACTTCCCGTCGAGCGGCAGCGGCCAGGTCACGGTCGAATTTCACGTGGCGAACTGACCGCTCCTGTGCCTGGGCACCGCTTCCGGCCTCCAACACGTGATGATTCTGCAACAGACAACATTTGTTTGTCGCCGTTTCGCCCAATTGCCAAACTCTGACACAAAGTCGCCTCAGCATCTGCGCGTGACAAGAAACGCTCATCGGAGCGTCAGGAGGCTGACATGATGTTCCTCTGGATCGCGCTTGCAGTTTGGCTTGGCGCAGCCCTGCTGCTGCCCGTCTACATGCTGTTCAAGGCCATGTTCCGCAATGGCCGCCGGTCTGCCGCCAGGATGCAGCAAGCGCGCTTCGCCCGATTTGCGCGCGGCTACTGATTAAGCTGAGTGCCGCCACACTGTAGGGCCTGGTCTTGAGGGCCTGATCCGCAGGATCAGGCGTCTCGAAGAGAAACAAGGCGCGGCCTCAATGTGCTGAGGCGGCGCCTTTTCTTGATCGATCAAACAGCCGATCAGTTACATCCGCCGGCGCATGACCTTGCGGGATACCAGCATCGCGGCCGTTCGCTCATGATCGAGACTGGCAACGCGATCGATCAAGTCGCCAACCAACTCGATTTCCTCCATCTCGTCGTCCAGCAACTCGACCCCGGTGAGATCCTCGATCAGGATCATCAACTCGAGCCGGTCGAGCCGATCGATGTCGAGATCGTCCATGAAATGCGTTGTGTCAGTGATCTGCTCCACGCCCATTCCGACATATTCGGCAATGAAGGCGCGGATCTCGGCCGGGATGAAGCCTTCCTTGATGGCGACGGCACGCTGCGTCGATAGCAAGCTGCTCACGGTCATGATCGAGCCCCCACCCGTTGATGACTTGCTTATCCAACGGGCAAAAGCGCGCAATTGTGTGGAGGATTTCCAAAATATCCCGACTGTTGCCTACGCAGCACAATCGGATAGGTCAGCATCCTTGCCATTCCGATTGCTTGCCGAGATCGCCCCAGCGCCCGGAATTGGGCATTCAGTTGCTCCGCTGCGCCGGTTTTCCCATGAGCACAATGTTTTCGGCGAGTAGGGGCCATCGACTTGTAATCAGTTTCTTGAGCGCACCCTGTCGGCTGAAGCTCGCCATCTGAATACGGCTGGGCGCAATGCCGGCGTCGCAGGCGACCTTGCAGATCGTATAGGGCGTGAAGAAGAACCGGTGATCGGAATTTATCACCTCGCGGTTGGCAAATATGCTTTTGACGTTGCCGGCACGGAACGCATTCGGAACTGTAATAATAACGTCGCGAACATTGCGTTCATAGGTATTGCGGAACGTCCTCAAAAAGCGAACCGGATCGCCGATATGTTCGACCACCTCACCAAACAATGCGATATCGAAGTAGCGTTCTGCGATCGCGTCGATCACCTCACCCGACGTGATGTCGCCGGCGATGAGGTTGCCGAGGCCGGTAATCCGGCGCGTCTCATCGACGGCCGCCTGATCGATATCGACGCCCAAGATGCTCTCGGCGACGGTGGTCAGTTGCCCGTGCAGCCATTCGTGCTCTTGCCATTTGCGCGCGATCAGAGGTACGTGGTCACAGCAGCCGATGTGCAGCACATTCTTCCCCGCGCACGCCTCCATAAGAATGTCGTTGCGGTAGCGGATCTGGCCGGACCGTGCGTAGCGCGTGACGAGGTTGCTGCTGAAGGAGTTACCGTCGAGATAAGGATCGAGCTTTGCGAAGTCTGCCAGAATGGTGGTCATATTGCCCTCATTTCATCTCTCAACGCGCCCGCACCCTGAGCCGCAGACATTGCAGCCATGCTGGCTTGGCATTAGACCTTTGTAGACAGGAGGCGGGCGCATGCGGCTTGGTACGGCAAGTTTAATTGGTCTGGTGCTATGCACCGTGCAAACGCGCGCAGACGAACTGCCATCGCGCAAGCCTGGTGCGTGGGAAGTCAGGCAGGTCATCGGCACTGCCAAGACTTCGCCGCTAGTGGTCAAACAATGCATCGATGCAGCGACCGACCACCTGCTGCAATCGAGCACCGGCCCTTATTCGGCTGATCTTTGTCCGACACGCAGCGTGCAGAAATCTGCGGATGGGATGACCATCGACTCGACCTGCACCATCGCCGGCAAGACGGCAAAAACCCACGCGGTGATCGCGGGCAGCTTTGACAGCGCCTACAAGATGACCGTCACGTCGCAAGGCGAGGGCGTGCCCGGCAACGACCTTACGTTATCACTTGAGGCCAAATGGCTCGGCCCCTGTGCGGCGGACCAGAAACCGGGCGATCTGGTCATGGGCAATGGCATCAAGCTTAACATTCTGGATGCGCAGAAGCAGGGCGCCGGACCGACGCCGCCCACGCGGTAGAGCATGATCCCGATCATGCTCAGACAACAGACGTTCGCACCGAGCTACTTCACAAGCTCCACCTCATACTTATCAAGCAGCGCAACCACCGTGGCGTGGTCATCATCATCGAGCTTGTCGACATCGATGAAGTAGTTGGCAAACCGCCCCGGAATGACCGTGAGCAGAAGATGCGCTTCCCGCGTTCCCACATTGCGGAACGTGTGCGGAATATTGCGCGGGCCCGCCACGAGTGCTCCTGCGGTGGCACGGATTTTTTGCTCGCCGACGGTCACCTCGAACTCGCCGTCCAGGATATAGAAGATCTCCGTCTCGTGCCGATGCACATGCAGCGGCGGCCC